>CAYSZH010000156.1:0-10461 GCA_964435305.1 uncultured Granulosicoccaceae bacterium | reverse complement strand
CGGTTTTTATGAATTAAATCAATGATTTACACGTTATAACTGATTGTGCCTTAGTGCCTTTGAGCCTTAATATAAACTGTGGACGGATTGTGCATAACCTTAAGAACCAAGCGACGGCCTTAAGTTTGTCGTGAGTTATCCACAGGCTGTCCCCACGGTTCAGGCCGTTAAAATTCTCATCAAATTTGCAAAATCTTCTCGGATGCCTAAATCCGAATCTTTCAGCTCGGCGATCTTTTTACAAGCATGGATCACGGTCGTATGATCTCGCCCTCCAAACGATTGTCCTATCTCAGGCAAACTCTTGTTAGTCAGTTCCTTGGACAAACTCATGGCGATTTGCCTGGGTCGTGCGATAGACCGAGAACGGCTTTTGCCTGATAGATCAGCTAATCGAATCTTATAGTACTCAGCCACTGTTTTCTGGATATTTTCAATACTGACCGACTTTGCCTGTACCGCGATTAAATCGCTTAGAGCATCTTTAGCAAAGTCCATGGTAATGGCTTGCCCCGTTAGTTGGGCTGTTGCAATAACGCGGCGTAGTGCACCTTCAAGCTCGCGCACATTTGAGCGGATGCGCTTGGCAATAAAAAAACTCACTTCCGAGGGCAGCTCGTAGCCAGCCTGCTCAGCCTTGCTATGTAAAATCGCCACGCGCATTTCAAGCTCGGGTGGTTCCAGTGAGACTGTTAGCCCCCAGCCGAAGCGTGTTTTCAGTCGGTCAGCCAACCCATTAACCTCTTTGGGATAGCGATCGCAGGTGAGCACGATTTGTTGGTTATCTTCAAATAAGGCATTGAAATTATGGAAGAATTCCTCCTGGCTTTGCTCTTTGCCTGCAAGAAACTGAATGTCATCGACGAGCAGGGCATCCAGATTCCGATAATAATCTTTAAATTGATCCATACGCCGGTGTTGGAGCGCTTGTACCATTTGCGCAACATAGCGTTCTGAGTGGATGTAGAGCACACGCGCTCGAGGATTGTTTTTAAGAATCAAGTGACCGATGGATTGCATTAAGTGGGTTTTACCCAGGCCGGATGCACCATAAATCAGGAAAGGATTGTACGTTGAACCTGGGTCTGAGCCTATTTGCATTGCAGCAGCATGACCAAGCTGATTCGACTTTCCCTGAATCAGCGATTCGAAAGTGAACATGTTGTTCAAGTTGGATTTATGCTGCGGTACTGCGGTTGCCCCACTTGTATTGGGTACATGTGGTGGTACTGCCAGCTTTACAGCCGGTGTCGCGTTGGGTGCTTCATCGTCCGACAATGCACCCACGGCGGCCACGCCACCGCCAATAACTAAATCAACATGTTTATCACCGTCGAGTGAAGTTGTGATCTCTTGAATACGAGGATAAAAATTGGCCTGTACCATGTCTCGAACAAACTTGTTCGGTGCCATGATGCGCAAATTCGAATCAGCTTCATGCGCCTGCAGTGGCCGAATCCATGTGTTTAGCTGCTGCTCTGTCAGCTCTGTTTCCAACATCGACAGACAACGATCCCACAGTGGTTCAGACAAGGACATACTCCAAATTTGATTAATCTCAAGCAGTTAAACTAACTCACTTGAGGTACAAGGGTCCGCACCAACTAGGTGCGGGTTGGCAGGTGACTTTTCTGCCGGGAGGAGGACTTTACGCCATCGCGCGGGGTGAGTTCAATGGGAATTTTAAGATGTTTCAAATAGCGACAATAGGGTGTACAAATTAATGGCGGCAGGCTGCCCAAGCCCTGCCGCCAGATACTAAACGTTTTGCGTCTTATTCAACCGTAATGGTGATTTTTTCGGACGTGACAAATGGTGTGTGTGGAACATGTAAGTGATTACCCAGGATCAACTGCAGGGTGTGCTCGCCAGCTTCAAGTGTCACCTCAGTTTCAGTTTGCCCACCACCGAAATGCTTTGCATCGGTACCCAAGGGCAGGCCTGCAGGTGGTAGTTCAGCGAAATCGATCAAAAGGTGATGATGACCGGTGTTTTCTTTTTCAACGCCAGCCGGTGCGACACCCATGCCTTTCAGGCCGAACACGACAGTAAATGTTTTGCCTACCACATCACCGTTTTTGGGCGAAATAATATACAACTCAGCGCCTTCAGGGCTTGGCGTTGAAAGATCTTGTGCTTGTGCTGTGCTTAGACTTAACAAAAACACAGACGCGATGCTTAAAAGTAGTGTTCGAAACATAGAGTTCTCCTGTTCAGAAATTGTGGGTATATTTTTTTGTATAAAAGAAGTACATTCTTCCTTAGTATTAATAGACACCTCAATTGGTCGAAATATTCCACTGAAATGAAAATAATCTGTTCGTGTGCTGTACGTGCGCTGTTTATAAGCAGGTTATGGGCAATTTAAATCCGTTGCGGGAAGCATGTTGTGCGGTTCCTGTTTGATATGAACAAGGTCACTAAAGCACAGCAGCACCTATTTCTTTGCCATGAAAATCGACCAGACAGTTAACACCGACAACGAGTTTGAGAAACAGCTGATCAGTGCCTTGCCGATACTGCGGCAAACGGCCTTTTGCCTTACCGCTTCTAAAGCGGACAGCGAAGACTTGGTGCAGTTCACCGTGCAACGTGGGATTGAAAAACAAGCGCAATGTCGGGACAGTGAACGGGTGCAGGGATGGTTACTGTCCATTCTGCGATCGAGTTGGAAAAATGAGATTAGATCGCGGCAGGTTAGACAAGGCAATGGGACGATAGATGCAGAGCATTTGGCACAGCCTGACGACAGCAAGCAACCCGATGCCAATTTTGCACAGGCGGAGATCAGAGAGCAGGTATACAAACTCTCGGAGGACTTTCGCTCAGTGCTGTTATTGGTAGATTATTTTGGTTTGTCGTACAGTGAAACCGCCGATAGGCTCGATCTTAAAATGGGCACGGTAATGAGCAGATTATCCAGAGCCCGACAAAAGTTAATCAACGAGTGCAGACACTCACCAGATGTTAACCAATGAAAGCATCTAACGATAATGAGATCGAATCTGAAGCCATGCTTAAGCTGCATGCGTTTGTCGATGGTGAGCTGCCTGCAGACGAAATGCGCACGTTTGAGAAAAAAGTGGCCGCGGATCCAGCCTTACAGGCCAGCGTGCTTGAAATCAAAGATATAAAGCGCCGAGTTAAAGAGGCGTTTACAGAAGGCAACGACTTTGCAACCAGCCATACCGCTGACGATGCACTGAGTTTATCGCAGGGTGCTCAAACTTCGGAGGCAGACCAGCCTGGCTACCAGGCAACACCGAGCAAGCGCTTTCCTTATTCGATCGCGGCCGCGGTTTTACTGGGCTTGGCAGCCGGCATACTCGGCAGCGGATATTATCAATCCAATTCGAAACAAGAGCTGTCGACATCGCCAATAGCGAATCAGTCACAGGAGCTCAATTGGCTTGATCAGATGGCCAACTATCAGGCAATGTACTATCTGGGAACGCTGGAGCATGTGGCTGTTGATTCTGATAGCAACGCCGCCCTGCAGTCGAGAATTCAGGCGACAATCGACCCGGCGTTTTCCATCCCCGACTTAAGCCATGTTGGGCTTGAATTCAAACGTGGGCAGTTTCTGAAGTCCCGGGAGCAAGCCGTGGTTCAGCTAGCGTACCTGGCAACCGATGAGAACAATCGCCAGGTTCCCGTGGCGATCTGCTTTACACCTAAAAAAGCCTCGACCTTACCCGAGGCATCGGCTGCACTGGCTGGGAATTACGAGCAGCTCGACTATCTTGCCTGGCACACTGGAACGGTTGAAGTGGCTGTTATGGCTGAGCTCGATGCGGCAAGCTTAGAGCGAATAAAGGTGCAAGTGGCTGCTGATATGGGCGGCTAACACGGTTATTTATGTCCTGACAAGATGCACTGTTTTGAACACATCAGGCAAAAAGCCAACGAACCTATATTGACCCGGGCCTCGCAACGGCCTAAAATAGCGGGTTCACTGCAGCAGAAGGTCGGCAAGTTCCGCCGCACCAGAGTATTGGCAACATGAAAAGAACATATCAACCCAGTCGCATTAAGCGAGCACGAGCACATGGCTTTCGAGCGCGTAAAGCCACGCGTGGCGGTAGAGCCGTATTGGCAGCACGGCGCCGTAAGGGCAGAGCGCGTCTCAGCGCTTGAAGCCGCTGGCAGCATCCGATTCTGCTGCCGACTCCGTTATTGTTAGCTCCTCCAGAAAGCGCCAGTACGCGCGCTTCGCATTTGAGCGCTCGGCTCGGTTACTCGATGGCAACGCCTATGGGCGTGTGTTCAAACGTAACATTCGTGTCACCAGTCGGTATTGGATAGTACTGGGTCATAAAACAGCCCCGGGCTCAAATGAACTTGCCACTGCGGCGGACGCCCGATTGGGTTTGGCGATAGCCAAGAAACGTGCAAAGCGCGCGGTCGATCGAAATCGCCTGAAACGCATTGCCAGAGAATCTTTTCGGCATCAACGAAGTGCTTTGTCGGGAATAGATGTGGTGGTAATGAATAAAGACCAGGCGAGCACGGCTTCAGCTGTTCATTTAAGACGGTCACTGGATGCCCTTTGGGGCGAACTGATTAATAAAGCGGACAAACGTTAGTTATATGCTGGGTTTAATACGTTTTTATCAACGCTGGGTTAGCCCCTTAACCGCACCGCGCTGTCGGTTTTACCCCAGCTGCTCTTCTTATGCTGCCGAGGCGATTGAAACCCACGGTGGGGTATCTGGCAGCTGGATGGCGGTAAAGCGAGTTTGTCGATGCCACCCATTGAGCGAAGGAGGGTATGATCCTGTACCTGAACAATCGACTGGTGTGTCAGCAGGCAAGCGATCAGAACCCTATCCTGAGTAATTAGGAGGCTCTGTGATACAACAATCTGTGCATCCGGTAAGCACCCACACAAAGAGTTAACGATGGAAACCCAACGACTGTTGCTGTACATGGCCTTTGGCTTCATCTGTCTGATTTTGTATCAGACCTGGATGATGGATTACCACTCGCCAGCACCCGTAGAGCAAATCAGAGACAGCAATGGCACGCCAGTGCCGCCATCATCGGCTGATATCCCCGATTCTGTTGCCGCTGTTCCGGTGGCGACTGCTGCCCCAACCGTCCTCGTTGACGAAACCGTGAATACACCGGCTGTTAGCATAAAAACAGATGTTATCGATGTGAGTGTGAGCACCACGGGTGCCACTATTGTGTCCGCTTTGCTTAACGATTATCCGGTATCGCTTAAACAGCAGGATGAGCCATTTACTTTGATGAGTAACACACCAGCTCGTTATCTGGTAGCGCAATCTGGATTACTCAATGCTGACCCTGCTCAGGTAGATGAAGATGGCAAGCCTGCACCGGTGCCAAACCATGAAATGCAAATGATCGCTGCCGCCAGTAGCTATGAGCTTGGAGCGGACCAGGACAAAATTGACGTACCGTTCGTCTGGCAATCGGACGATGGTATTACGGTAACCAAGACGCTGACCTTTTACCGCGGCAGTTATGAGGTGGATGTTAAATACGACATTAATAACGCTTCCGAAAAACCCTGGTCTGTCAGCCACTATCGCCAGCTGAAACGTAAGCCAGGTACTAAGGACGAAAAGCAGCAATTTATCAACACGTATATTGGCGGCGTGGTCAGTACACCAGAAGATCGTTACGCCAAAATCAGCTTTGGTGACATGGAAGACGAGCGGCTCAATTTGCCTGTCACCAATGGTTGGATTGCCATGATCCAACATTATTTTGCCACGGCATGGGTACCTACACCGAATGAGGTGAATACGGCTTATACACGCTATTTGCCATCCGAAAACCGTTATCTGATCGGCATGATTTCAGAAGGCAAGTCGATTCCAGCCGGTACGGCGCACACGTTTAGTACCAAAGCTTATATTGGCCCAAAGATTCAAGACAATCTGAAAGCCGCTGCACCGAATCTTGAACTCACTGTCGACTATGGCTGGCTAACGATTCTGGCTCAACCCTTATTCTGGTTATTAAAAACCATTCATGGGTTTGTCGGCAATTGGGGCTGGGCGATTATTTTAGTGACCTGCGTTATCAAGGCAATTTTTTACAAGCTCTCTGAAGCGAGTTACCGCTCAATGGCCAAGATGAAAAAATTGCAGCCAAAATTGCAGGAGCTTAAAGAGCGTCATGGTGATGATCGGGCAAAAATGGGTCAGGCCACCATGGAGCTGTATAAAAAGGAAAAGGCAAACCCGTTAGGTGGCTGTTTGCCTATGCTGATCCAGATACCCGTGTTTATTGCGCTGTACTGGACATTACTTGAAAGTGTGGAGCTGCGACAGGCACCCTGGATGTTCCACATAAAGGATCTGGCTATAAGAGATCCGTACTTTATTTTGCCAGTGCTGATGTCAGTGACCATGTACATCCAGCAGAAGCTGAACCCAGCACCGGTTGACCCGATACAAGCGAAGGTATTTCAGTTCCTGCCGTTGATCTTTGGGGTGTTCTTTGCGATGTTCCCCGCTGGGCTTGTACTGTATTGGGTGGTGAACAACACGCTAACCATTATTCAACAGTACTACATCACGAAAAAAGTGCTGGGTGATGATTTTGAATTTGGCAAAAAGGCCTGACCAGGCTGCCTGGTAAAGCCGACACTATTGCCGCCATTGCCACCGGTGCAGGACGCGCCGGCATTGGTGTTGTGCGTATCAGTGGACCTCTAACTACCGAGATTGCGGCACAAATTACGCAATTGGAACTGCGTGCTAGATTTGCACATCACACCGCTTTCGTCGACGCCAATGGTGCGGCAATTGATGTTGGTGTTGCACTCCTTTTTAAAGCTCCCCATTCTTATACCGGTGACGATGTGCTCGAACTACAGGGGCACGGTGGCCCGGTTGTACTCGACATGTTGTTGCAACGCGTTATCGCCTTGGGTGCCCGAATGGCGCGCCCGGGTGAATTCAGTGAACGAGCTTTTTTAAACAATAAACTGGACCTGGCACAAGCTGAAGCTGTTGCAGATTTAATTGACAGTGGTTCGCAAGCTGCTGCCATGGCAGCCGTGCGCTCCTTAAGCGGAAGCTTCTCGGCAAGCGTTACCGATATACAGCAAGAACTCACAGCCTTACGCGTCTGGCTGGAGGCTGCGTTGGATTTCAGTGAAGACGATATCGATTTCTTTGCAGAACCTGTGTTGGCTGAACGCACCAATAAACTTGTAAAACGCTTTGATACTCTGATGGCGAAGGCCGAACAAGGCCAGCGTTTACGTGATGGCTACACCGTGGTGATAGCAGGTGTCACCAATGTGGGTAAATCCAGTCTGTTAAATGTACTCAGTGGGGCAGACAGCGCCATCGTTACGGATATCGAAGGCACCACCCGTGATGTATTGCGTGAAAACATCAATATTGAAGGAGTACCTTTCGAATTTATTGACACGGCAGGCTTAAGAGAAACCAGTGATACCGTTGAACAGGAAGGGATTGAGCGCGCGCGCCGTGCAATTGATTCTGCTGATCATATATTGATTGTGGCGGATGCCAATAACACTGTGTTTCCAGACGTGAACATAAAAGAGGGTGTTGGGGTTACGCTACTGTTAAACAAAACAGATTTACTGACTGCTGATACATTGCAGTTCGATTCTTTACGGCGACAGGCTGCCTCTGACTGCATCAGCGCCTTACACTGTCATCCCGACAGCGTGCTATTGACAGCGATTAAACACGGTAACGGCGTTAACGAGTTAAAACGTCATTTGCTTAAACTCGTGGGCCACAATGCTCAAGTGGACGGTGCGTTTAGCGCTCGGCGTCGACATTTACTGGCGCTGGCCCAAGCCAGAGAGGCTTGCGATGCTGCGTTGCTTCGTTTAAAAGACAATACGATGCCAGAACTAGCAGCCGAAGAGCTGAGGTTAGCGCAGCAGCATTTGGATGCAGTCACTGGTCGATTCGACAGTGAAGATTTGCTGGGTGAGATATTTTCTTCGTTTTGTATCGGTAAATAGATTCGCCTGCGTATTTTCACGATCTGACATCAGCTGTTATCACTGTCTACTTCCACGCAAATTAAAGTGTGCGGTCTGTCTGCATACTCTGAGTTGTTCACATATCAAGCGTGTCAGTTTCCTCAAATTCCTTCCAATCACCCAATTGGGTGATGCTTGTTTGCGGACACTAGGGAAAAATTCGAGCGATTATCATTTGTAAAAGGAAGTGTAATAATGAAACTGTTTATTCCTATGACGTTATGCCTTGCCGCCCTGGCAGGTTGTAGCAGCTCGTCGAACGACGATACCACCGATACCATGGAAACGGCTGATGTAAACACTGTACTCACTGGTACCTTTAACGATAGCGTTGTTGCTGGATTGGCGTTTAGTACAGCGACTCAGTCTGGTGTGACTAATGCCGCAGGCGAATTTACCTATCTTGCAGGTGAAACACTGACGCTTTCATTGGGCGATTTAGTACTGCCGGACGTTTTAGCAGCAGAATCGTTATCACCTTTGGACTTATATGCAACAACTGACATTAGTGATACACAGGTTGTCAATTTGTCTCGTCTTTTGCAGTCGTTGGATATGGATGGTGATACCGCTAACGGAATTGAAATATCTGAAAGTGCTACCGCGTCAACTGTATCCACCACTATCGACTTTACAGAAGATGCGGAAACGTTTGGCTCTAATACCGATGTGATTAATTTGGTGGCAAATTCAGGCTCGAGTAATACCGACTTGGTATCCATTGAAGAGGCCATCTCGCATTTACAACAGACTCTTATCAATACAGGTGATCTTGAAGCCTTAGATAAAGTTGAGTATACAAATCTGATTAGTGGAAAGACGGTCGATTTCTTAACCTTCACAATAATTTATTATCGTGAAGATGGTGTTAAGTTTTCAAGAAGGTCAAATGGTGAAGAATTTGTTGGCACATGGACAGTGGATGCGAATGGGCAGCTATGTGAAGACTTTAGAGGTGGCCCCGAAGTGATTTGTGTTGCTGATGCAGAAAACTTCAACGTCAGCAAACACCCAGATAGTGGTGAATACTTTTTTTCACAAGCTGGTTTTCAGAGTCGATTAACGATTGCTGAAGGCGATGTGCTTAACCTTTCAGGTGAAGCGGACACGGTGATGATGTTGCCTGAGCGAGTAACGGCTGAAAACGTAGACCAGCTATTCGATATAGATCTGTTTCTTAGCACTGACGAAGGATTGTCAGAGAACTTCATAACGGTTCGAGCGGACGGTACATTTGATGGTACTTGGGAAGGAGAACCGATCGCGGCAACATGGGAAATCAGAGACGACTTTTTCTGCCGAACACTCACCGAATTTTTTATTGAAAGTAGGACTGGTGAAGAAGATTGTCAGTTATGGGAAAAAATGGGTGACACCATTACGGCTGCGCGTGACCGAGGCATGGGTGGCAGCTTTATGTATACCCTGGTTGAATAGTTCGTATCACGAAAAATTAAAAATTTAAATCGACACAACACGCACCTGGCACCAAATGCCATTGTGTTCGGGCAGACAAGCTCTGCCCGATTGGTCGGTGAGAATCCAGGTTGATCTTACAGTGCCGGGCAGGCTTGGCGCTGTAAGTTCTACCTCCAGTTCAATGACTTCACCGGGTTGTGTTTTAGGCACGGCAACAACGGCTTGTGATGGTATAAGAAAGCCTGTTACGTCATCTTTAGCGCTTTCTTTTGGGATATCCAAACAGCTCAGATAGCGGTCTTCCCACACAAGCGAGCCAGTATTTTGTATTGCCCAGCGTTTGACGAACGTATCGGATACTTTGACAATGCTATTGTCAGGATAGGTGATGTCCTTAACAAATGTGCTGTGGTCTCCCTTGTAGATTGCAGGCGCAGGGCTTGTCATATCAAAGTCGATTTCTCGACAGATCATCTGCAGCAAATAGTACGGTGAAACCTGCAGCACCAACGCAAGTGAGATAATATTATCCAGCTGCATGGACTTCACATTGCCATTAATCCAATTGCCAATGCTTTGTCTGGTAAATCCACCTTTTTCTGCGGCTTCCACCTGAGTCAGGTTAAGGGTTTTTAACCGCTGAAGAATAAATGTACCAATTTGCGTCATGTGTGTTTAAAAAAGCGTCCTACGTTAAAAGGCGTTTCGTATGGTAGAGACTATTGCTGTTCTGTGGAAGGCCCAGAAATTGAAAATTGTGGCAAACCGCATATTTATTCAGATAAATTGGTGAAAACCATTTAACTCTGTATGCTTACCTGTAGTGGGTGAAATACACGACCTGGCCGCCTCAATACATTTGTCAGGAGTGTAGGAAATCCTATCGTCATTTTAAATTTTCGAGGTACGCATGCGCATCTTAAATTCTCTTGTTTCACTGCTTGTTTTATCGCTTGTTTCAATTTCAGCCTATGCCGCCACTAAAAATGGTCTCACGCTGGCGGATGATCAAGTGTTGACTTACCGGATTCTTG
>CAYSZH010000155.1:0-10562 GCA_964435305.1 uncultured Granulosicoccaceae bacterium | reverse complement strand
ATTCATACGGATTTCACATTGGCAGAATGCACTGCACACTTCTTGTGAGATTCATCAAAAAAAGTATTCAAATTACCCTAAGCTCGCCGCTAACTGCCTTAAGAAATATCGCAATTGTCGAGCAAAGTACGGCTAGCCGTACCCAGAAAACAGCTCAGGCTCCAAAATGAATCATGGTTTAGAAAAGGACAATACCAAAATCATCATATCGCTAGGATTCCTGGCGATTTTCCTGCTGATGGTAATGGTTTTGACAATTTCCGGTACGGCTATGCACTCGGCCAATACCGAGATGTCAGCGCTGGTCAATAAAACCACGAAGAAAACCGCGCGCGCCTACCAAATGCGTGACGTCATCCGCTTGCGCACAAACGCAATTCAATCCTTATCGCAAATTACAGATCCTGTAGAGCGAGAAAGGGTTTTCGAAAAGCTCGCCGCCAGCACAAAAACGTATATCGAAATCCGAGAAGAGCTAACAAATCTTGTTTCAAACGAACGTGAGCAAGACATCCTAAATCAAATCAAGCAAACGGACGAGCGTATCGCCAAGGCTTACAACAAAGCCGGCAATCGTATATTTAGCATGAAAGATGATACCGATGCGTTCAAATCAGTTGTCAGCGAGGTTCAGCTGCAAGAACTGGTACTGCTGAATCACTTGAACGATCTGGTTTTACTAGAGCAAACGCAGGCTAAGGCCACTTTGTCAGCTAACGAGCAAAATCTGTCTGCGACACGAAAACAGCTGCGTTCTCTACTACTTGCAGGTTTCGTGGTATCAATTTTAATCTCCTATCTGGTTATTCAACGCGTTAGCCTGGCAAATAAAAAGATTTCGCACCTTGCCAATCATGACGATCTCACTGGGCTTTACAACCGACGGGCCTTCGAAGAGCATCTGGAAAACACAATCCATCGCGCCGCGCGTTTTGATACCAGCTATGGACTCATGTTTGTTGACCTGGATAGATTCAAGATCGTTAACGATACCTGTGGGCATCACGCAGGAGACCAATTGCTGATCAATTTAACGCAGCTCATGCAAGACAGGTTGCGTAAGGGCGATTTGTTTGCCCGAGTTGGCGGAGATGAGTTCGCTATAGTGGCGCAAGGTAAGAATTTTTCAGAGATCACTCAGCTGGCTGAAGATCTTAGAAAAATTGTTGAAGGATATAAGTTTCAATATACCGATCAAACATTCAGTGTTTCTTTAAGTATTGGACTTGTGCCAATTGATGGTCAAATTACTGATAAGGAGAGTATTGTTTCGGACGTAGATTCCGCCTGCTATGTCGCAAAACAATCAGGGCGTAATCGCGTCCACGTTAGTCAGCAGAACGATTCAGAGGTGGTGAAATACAGAAACGATATCGCAGGCGTCCAAAGTATTCGACAAGCCCTGGCAGAAAATAGATTGGTTCTGTATCACCAACCGGTTTATCGCATTACCAGTACAGGTGTTGAACCGGCGTATTGCGAAATCTTACTGCGAATAATCAGTGAATCGGGAACATTGTACTCGCCCGCGGAGTTTATACCGCTTGCTGAAAAATACAATATCATGACCGAGATCGATCGTTGGGTGGTAGCGCACGTGCTTGAATGGATGGCATCACACAAGAGCGCCATTGGTAAAACGCCGTTGCTTGTGAATCTATCCGGGCTCTCGTTTGTTAACGAAAATTTTATGGATTTTGTGGTTGAGGGTCTGCAAAACAGTGATATTGACCCGAAGAACATTTCGTTTGAAATCACAGAAACGGCAGCCGTTGATAACCTTGAAAAAGCACGATTATTTATCGATCGAGTCAGAGCGCTGGGCAGTAGTATCGCACTGGATGATTTTGGATCGGGCTTCTCAACTTTTGCCTATCTTAAGCATCTTCCAATTGATTATTTGAAAATCGATGGATCCCTGGTTAAAAACATGAAAAACGATACTATCGACAAAGAGTTGGTTCGGGCAATTAACGAAATTGGCCATACCGTTGGGGCGAAAACCATTGCAGAATTTGTTGAAGATACGGAAACAATAGACATCCTGCGCGCCTTGAAGGTAGACTTTGCCCAAGGCTATGGACTGAAGAAACCCACTCCTCTGTCAGATATGGTTCCCGACGATGACGACGGTAACCGCGAAGAAAAATTAGACCTTAGGCGAGCGTCCTAGCCCCTCTGAAGCACTTAATGTAGCTTACTTGCTCAACGCGCTTTTATCCTTCGGGGCCTAGCTTGACATTGGTTTCACTTGCAAAACCGTTTTGCAATTCTTGCTCTGTTGGATCTCTTACTGCAACCACCGCGATGACAAAGTGCAGTACTTGACCCGCAAGCGGATGGTTTAGATCGACAATCACAGAATCTTCACGCACATCAGCAATGGTCAGCATCTCGGCTTTGTCACTTTCCTTGTTCATGGCACGAACCCGCATCCCTACTTCAAGATCTTTAATGTGGCTAAACTGCTCTCTCGGCAGTTGCCGTATCAATTCTTCGTTTGCATAGCCGTACCCATCTTCTGGGTAGATAACCACTTCAAAGTTATCTCCCTGAGCTTTACCTGTTAGCTCACGCTCAAGTGCAGGTAACAGCGCATTACTGTTATGCATATACACCAGCGGTAGCTGTCCCTGGGAACTGTCCACGACATCACCATGACCATTACTTAATGAGTAGTGAATTGACACCACTGCATTATCATCAACAACAAGTTCACTCATGGGCTTCTCTGGCTTTGGCCAAACCACGTATAAACTGTTTTAGCACCTGATCTCCACAACTTCTGTAATTGCGCGAACCCGGTTTTCTAAACAGGGCCCCCGTTTCTGTTTTACTAAGAGCACTGCCACCGGCAAGCAATATTTTATGCACATCATCGGACCGAAGCGTCAGGGCAATTCTCAATTGCTTCAGCACCACGTTATTGTCAACAACTGCCGTGTTCTGTGGCTGCGTTTTAGATGCGGAAGGATTTTTAGGTTTGGGTGTTAATCCAGGCTCGCCGGAATTCCCTTTTTTTTCATTATCTGTAATTTCCCGTGGCCCACGACGATCAGTTATTAACCCATCCAGAAATTGCGTGACCACGGCTGAATTACAGGCGCGAAAGTTTGCATCAGCTTCCTTGGCACGCCATGCCGCCGCAGCGTCGACATCGGCCTCACCGCCACCGAGATTGATCAGCCGTGCTGTCGCCACATCATCGCAACTCAGGGCATAGCGCAAGCGGCGAAGTAAATCGTTGTTGTCCAAAATACCACCAAATCATGCTCAAATTTCTGAGCTGTTTATCGACACAGCGTTGGCAATGTCATCCAAAACGTTAACTGCTACGTTTAAAAAGCGTTAATTCATGTGAATTAAATCACAATTCTACAGCCTAAGATTTCGTCATCTAACGCAATTTTGTATCATGTTACCCCAATGAAACTTAGCCAAACCTTCCTAATTGCATAGAACATGGACGCGGAATTCTTGCAAAACCCTTGGATGCTCATGCTCTGCGTAGTCGCAGCGCTGACGCTTGGCTATTTTTTAGGGTCACGTCGATCTTGGTATGCGCGCAGAGGATTACAGCGCGCTCTTAATAAGCAAGGCCTTGAACTGCTTGACGTGCAATCAGATCGCAGAAAGCTCCAGAAGCTCGTTGGGCAGTCCAGTCGCAAAGACAAACTGGTTCGTCTGTCCCTAAAGCGGCTCTCCAAAGCCGAGCGAAATGCCAAACTGCTGTCGCTCAAAATGACCCATATGGAAAAACGGCACTTTATTCAAACTTCCCGTATGCGTTTGGCCACTGCCCAGTCTAAAGAACGGACAAGACGGGCGGTTTTGATTGCCAGCCAGGCGCGTAACCATCTAAAACGAATAGAGCAAGCATCGCCGGTTACACAGACCATTAACGCACCACCACCAAAATCGTATGGCCAGGCTGCGGCAGTACCTGTTCGCGTTGTAGATCAACATATGCCAGATGTTCAGCAAGATGCCATTATGCGCGTGTCCAATCGTGATTCTGTTCGTCTAACAAGGCTCCACTCAAGCAATGAGAGCAGTCGGTTTTTAGTCGACAAGCTCAATGCAATGCAGCCACCTGCCCGCAACATTGAACAAAAATTGAACAACGCTGGATTTACTCGTGTTGAACAACTTGCACAACTGAGTGATTCAGATATCAGCGCATTACGTGAAAAGGTCGAACCCGATTCCGTCGACTCCAATCTGGAGTGGAGAGGCAGAGCCCAAAAATTGCTCAGTTAATCATCATTGACAACGATTTGGCGCAGTAGTTTTGCGTAAGGCAACATTTGCCAATTTTGCAAACCCGTTCATAGTGTTATCATCCGCAGCATGCAACCAGCTGCTTCGCCAATTCAGCTTAACCAAGACGACACTTTCAGTATCGTGCCTTGGATTGTCGCGATAGTCTCGCTACTAATGCTGCTGTACACCGTCCAGGCATCGCTATCTAACATACCAAATGATTTATTGAACCGATCAAGCAACATTGTCAGTGGCGCGAAAGCGGGCGATATACTGCTTAGCATCGATGGCCGCGATTTGTCCCTTAGCGGTACAATCAATCATACGGTTGATCGGGATCGCCTCGTTAATACGCTTCGTGATCTAGATGGCATGAGAGTGGTACGTGACACCATGCAGGTGTTCAATCCAGTAGAACAAGCCAAACAGGATCTCGCGGCATTTCAGCAGACATTGCAGAATATCGACTTATCCAAGGTGGCGTTTGAACAAGGCAGCGCATCCATTACACAAGGCAGCCGGTCAGTGCTTTTCGAGCTTGTACAAATTCTTCAAGCGTACCCGGAATTTCGAGTTAGGGTGTCTGGGCATACTGACAACACCGGGCGACCTGAAGTCAATTTAAGAATCAGCCGTGAGCGAGCCTCTGCTGTGGCTGACTTTTTAATCAACAACAACATCGATGAGCGCAGAATACTCGCATTAGGTTTTGGTGCAACCAGACCCATTGCAGATAACAATACAGAAGCAGGACGAGCTGCAAACAGAAGAATTGAAATCAGCTATGTCAATTAAGCCCAATATGCACGGGAGGTTGGTGTGATTTATCTCATATCTCAAATCGTTATAAGTTTGTTGCTGGCGGCCTTGGCTGGAGGCGCAATAGGGTGGATTGCTCATCGCGCAAAAGCCGCCAAAAACATCAAGGTACTGCACAATACGATCACTCGTCAGCAGCAGCAGGTGAGTCAGGCTCATACCGAAGTCAGCATCCTCACCGATGACTACGACGACCTCAAGCATCAGACCCAAACAGAAATTGATCGGCTGCAGTCAGAGAACAATAAAATTCCAGCGCTTAATCAGAATCTGGAAAAAAGTCAGTTATTGGTGCGGCAGCTGTATCAAAAGCATGAGGCAGAATTGCGTGAAACCGCTGACGAGCGTGACAAGCTTGCAATGCGTCTACGAAATAACGAGCACAACGAACAAGCGTTTAATAAGATCAAAGCTGAATTAGAAATCGAACAAAGACGTGCTCAAAAAGAAACACCAAAACCACAAGCCAGCAATGCACAGTCTGAGCTGCAGCTCGAGCAAACGGTTGCCAAAACACAGAGTGCTGTCGTAACGCCTGAAACCAATCAGGCTAACGCAGAATCGGCGAACACAAATAGTGCTGATGCTCCGGCCACGCCGTCAACTGCCATTTCTAAGAAGTCGACGGTGGCAGACACGCACGCAGAGCTAAGGGCTTTGCGAGATGAACTGGCCGTCGATTTGCCTTCACAGCGTGACAAAAAAACCAATGTGGCGAAAAAAACAAGCACAAAGCCATCGTCGTTGATGGCGGCTGCCGCAGTGGCTTCAGGTGCCACCGCCGCGGCCTCTGTTACTTCGAAAGAAGACACGGAAATCTCATCCTCAGAGCAAATTCAGCCTCGCACAACTGACAAAGCTCAAGTGGATAAAAAGCCTGCTCAAATTGAACAAATGTTTACGCCTGTCGAACAACGTGACGATCTTAAGCAGATTTTTGGCATTGGCCCCGTCACCGAAGAAACACTCAACAAACTCGGTATTACCAGCTATTCCCAACTGGCTGAGCTTAAGCGGCACGATATCGAAAAAATAGCCGATGCTCTGCAGATATTTCCTGGCAGAATCGAGCGGGATAATTGGGTCGGCGGCGCTCGTGCGCAGCTTGAGGAAGTGCTAGAAGATCTGTAAACGCGCCGGCCCCATACGGTCTGGCTTATGGCGCAGGGTTTGCTATAAATCTATCTATCGGTTTAATCCAACAAAACCCGTGAAATTTGCCCTCAGCGCCCTATTCTTTCAGCGTTCAGATTCTCAAGCCAAAGGGCGGCAGCTGCCCTGCGCAGCGCTATTTTTATATGTGCTGCTTAGTCTGCCGGCAATCGCTGATTTACAAGAATTTCAAGAATGCACCATTGGCAATAATAGCGCCTCGATGGACGCCTTGTGCGCTGATTTTGTGGTCGCACTCGACCCAAATACCCTGGACGGTGAAACCATCACCTTGCGTGTTGCGAAGCTAGCAGCGAACACCACCGACCCTAAACCCGATGCGCTAACCTTGATAAGCGGAGGCCCTGGTCAATCGGCGCTTGATTCTTTCCCATCCGTTGCCGCCGCATTTTCTGGCATTCGTGCCGAACGTGACATCTATTTACTTGACCAAAGAGGCACGGGGCAATCCAACAAACTTGCCTGTAAAAATAATGAGGAAGACGAAGCGCTTGAATTTGACGCTGAGAAAACACGCCAGTTTGCATCTGACTGCTTAGCCGAATTGAATATCGACACACGCTTTTTTACTACAAGCGTTGCGATACACGATTTGGAGAAACTGAGGCTCGCAATTGGCGCGCCGCAATGGAATGTTTATGGCGTCTCCTACGGCACACGCGTCGCTTTGCACTATGCGAGACGGTATCACGAGAACGTGCGCTCCTTGATATTGGATGCAGTGGTGCCTCCAGGTGTGGTCTTGGGGCCGGACATCGCATTGAATGCACAGCAATCTCTGGAACGTCTATTCACACGTTGCGAAAAAGATAATGGCTGCATGGGCGCATTTCCCGAATTGCGACAGGGGACCTTAGACCTAATAGAATCTCTTAAAAACGCACCACGTGATGTTAAGTACGAAGATGTCACTACCGGTCAGTTGCGCAGCATGACATTCAACAATAATCACCTTGCAGTAACACTGAGGTTAATGTCTTACAGCGCATATGGTAATGCGATCTTGCCATCCATGTTGCATGATGCTTATGCCAATGAGAACTTTGCTCCATTAGCACGTCAGTCCAGGTTGCAATCATCATCAATCGAGGGTGCATTGGCTTTTGGTATGCATCATTCAGTTATCTGTACAGAGGATGAGCCCTTTGTACCCGACGATACTGATCGAGCCGCCTTGAATAAAACGTATCTGGGATCAACACTGCTGGACGCACTGAAAAGTAACTGCGACCCCTGGCCTGCTGGTGTGCTGGATGAAGACTTTAGAAACCCCGTACAAAGCGATATCCCAACATTGATTCTCTCGGGTACCGATGATCCGATCACGCCACCGTCCTATGGCGAGATTGTGGCAAAGCACCTGTCGAAAGTTAAACACGTCATTAACGAAAACCAAGGGCACGTACAAGCACCCTTGGGCTGTGTGCCCAAAATTATGGAGCATTTTATCGATGTGGGGACGACCAAAGCTTTGCCGGTTAGCTGTCTTGATCGATTGCGGGCACCGTCATTTTTTGTTGATGCTAACGGACCGCTGCCATGATAAGTGCCAACGGTCTGCATAAAGCGTTTACCAAGCCTGGATCAAAAAATAAATCAGATAAAATCGTTGCGGTTAACAGCGTTAGCTTTGAAGCACGTGACGGCGAAGTCACAGGATTACTGGGCCCAAACGGCGCTGGCAAATCAACCACGCTACGCATGTTGGCAACCCTTGTCACGCCCGACGAAGGCAGTGCCAGCGTCGATGGCCATGATGTGATTAGCGACGTACTGACTGTCAGAAAGCAACTGGGTTTTATGCCACACAATGCGGGCATTTACCCAAGACTGACGGCCCGCGAAAACATCATGTACTACGCAAAACTATGCGGGCTCAATCGCCTCGACTCAAAAAAACGCATGGAAGAACTGATTGACCAACTGGAAATGCAAGGGTTCATTGATAGACGAGCACTGGGTTATTCACAAGGACAGAAAACCAAGGTGGCGCTGGCCAGGGCACTGGTACACAGACCCCAAACACTGATGCTTGATGAACCAACCAACGGACTGGATGTGATGGCGACGCGAGGATTGCGCGACATTATACGAGAGCTTGCCAGGCAAGGACACTGCATACTGTTTTCAAGCCATATTATGCAGGAGGTAGCAGCACTTTGTGATCATATCGCGATTATCTCAGATGGCAATATCGCCATCGCAGACAGTCTTGAAGGCATCCACGCACAAACCGGTGAGAGTGACCTTGAAGATGCGTTTGTGCACGCCATAGGTGAACGTGTATGAAAGCGCTCACCGTGATGTTCAAAGAAATCATCGATAACTTGCGTGACAAACAAACTGTCTTCTATGCACTTTTGTTCGGTCCTGTACTCCTTCCGCTACTGGTGGGTGGCTCGATTGTTGGCAGCCTTAAGCAGCTGTCCATCAATTTTGATGAAGTAACAACCCTCGCAGTTGAAAATTTGGATGCTGCACCTGAGCTGATGCGTTTTTTATACAGCAATAATATTGATGCTGAAGTGGCTCCAGATAATCCTGAGCAAGCGGTACGACGCGGTGATGTAGGCGTTGTACTTAAAGTGATGCCAGCGTTTGGAGAGAACCTTCGAGCCGGTCTGCCTGCTCCACTCACCTTATATGTTAATGAGGCTGATAAAGATTCGAGCAAGCAAGCTCGAAAAATTAGAGCACTATTGAGTGTGTATGAAAGAACCCTGAATAACTTACGTATGCAACACCGAGGCATAAACCCGGATGTGTTTAATAGCCTGGACATATCGCAACAAGATGTTTCAAAAGACGGTGCTGGTGGGCAACTGCTTGCCTCCCTGTTACCGTTTTTATTAATCATATCGATGGTGATGGGTGGTTTCTATTTAGCCATTGATACAACCGCAGGTGAACGAGAGCGCCAGTCGCTCGAACCACTACTGACCCTACCCTTACAGCGCCATGATTTGGTGCTGGGCAAGTTCGGTGCAACCTTGTGTTTCGTTACCCTATCTGGCTTGCTAACAGCAATAAGCGTGTTTCTTTTATTTAAATTATTCCCCACCGATTTGTTTGGTGGCAATCTGCGTTTTGATGGGCCTACCATCACGAAGGCCTTTTTACTCGCATCGCCTCTCTTGGTGTTTATTTCCGCTGTACTCATCGCTGTTTCTGCATTCACGCGCAGTACGAAAGAAGCTCAAACCTATTTGGGCCTGCTTATGGTGATACCAATGGCACCCTTCTTTGCATTGCAGTTTGTGACTATTCGCAGTGTCGCTTATTCAATGCCATTACCGATGCTAAGCCAATACCAATTACTGGAACGTGTGGTACTTGGGGATGCGATACCGTTGCATTACGTTATCCTGTCTGTCTTCGGCACTCTGGTTTGCGCAGCCCTGCTACTTTGGCTAGCCTTCAATTTGTATTCGAGAGAGAAGATACTGATGTAATCGGCCTTAAGTTCCCTGCCGAACAACAGGGTTTCGACTCTTTTTCAATTCAACCAATTTAATACCAAAATACCTCTCTTTTTTGACCAACTGACATTGTTCGATGTCGAACAGAATTAAATCTCTTTCTCCCGTCGTAGTACAATGAGACTCAAGGCTACATCGTGGCCAACACTTGAATTACCGGCTTTGAGGTTCAATAACGCGTGTCTTCTGAAAATCCAATGGTGCGTTTTGATAACGTCCAAAAGAGTTACGACGGCAAGACGCTGGTAGTTAAGAATTTAGATGTCGATATCGCACGAGGCGAATTCCTTACCATGCTAGGCCCTTCAGGCTCTGGCAAGACAACCAGCTTAATGATGCTCGCAGGTTTTGAACCTGCTACACACGGTGAAATTTATCTCAATGGCAATCCGATAAACAATGTGCCTCCAAACAAACGTGGCATTGGCATGGTCTTCCAGAACTACGCCTTGTTTCCACACATGACCGTAGCCGAAAATCTAGCGTTTCCACTTAAGGTACGCAAGCTCAGCGCAAGCGACGTAAAAACAAAAGTTGATCGTGCACTGGCGATGGTCGAGCTGCCCGGTTTTGGTGCGCGCAGACCTGCACAACTCTCCGGTGGTCAACAACAACGAGTCGCTGTTGCAAGAGCGCTGGTTTTTGAACCCGAACTTATATTAATGGATGAACCTTTAGGTGCGCTCGATAAACAACTGCGCGAACAAATGCAGTATGAGATCAAACATATTCACGAAAACTTGGGCGTTACGGTTGTGTATGTCACACACGATCAATCGGAAGCACTCAACATGTCGGATCGTATAGCGGTTTTCGAGGACGGCGTCA
>CAYSZH010000154.1:0-10744 GCA_964435305.1 uncultured Granulosicoccaceae bacterium | reverse complement strand
ATTCTGCGCTGTTGATTAAAGCGTCGTATTTGCGAGAACGTTAGCGCTGGCTGAATGTTGGCTACCTGGTCGAGTGATATCAACTGACCATTTGCCTCGAGTGTGACGTTGGCAAGATCTTCGAGGCTATCGCGATAGCTTTCTGCAGCTCTGATGGTAATCGGTATGCTTTTGTCTCCCTCACGGTACTCAGATACCTGGCTGCCGGAGAAGTAACCATCAAGTGCTTCGGAAATGCTTTCCGAGGTAACACCTACTGCACGGGCTTTATCCTGAGCGATATTCACGACAATACGCAGTACCTTATTACCCCAGTTATTCTCGTTTTGAACAATGCCTGGCACCTTGGCAAAAACGCTCTCAATCATCGATGCCTGCTTTAATAGCTCATCGCCATCAGGGCCGCTAAGTTCGATCTCAACAATGCCGGATTCACTGCCGCCCATCGCTAACTGTTTTACTTTGAATCGAGCTTCAGGATGATTTTCAACCAGGTGACGCCGCGTTCTGAGTGACGCGATATTCGCACCTTCTGTCGTAGTCGTATTGATCAGGAAGAATGCGTTTGCCGGGTCGCTGTCGGCCGGGTCCAGCGAAAGAAAAAATCGTGGGCCGCCATTGCCAACATAGACGGTGGTATTGCTAACTTCAGGGTTTACCGACTCATCCAGCAACCACTGCTCGACCGACAGTGCTGATGTTTTGCTGGCAGCAATTGAGGTGCCCCGTGGCATTTCCATATAAATAAGAAACTGGTTGCGCTCACTTAACGGAAACATCTCGTTTTTAAGTTGCGGAAACAAAAACATCACAGACAAAATCACCAGCGCAAAGCAGGCTAACATGACCAGCCAGGGCACGCGCAACATGGGCTGCAACACCGCTACATACCAGCGTACAAAGGCCTTTGGTTTGGGTGCGCCGGAACGCTCTTTTGGTTTGGGTAGAAACCACGCCGCCAGAGCCGGCAACACATACATGGCGCTGAACCAGGAGCCGGCAAGCATCAAACCCACAACTGCGCCAAGTGAAAATGCATACTCACCTTCGGTACCGTCCAGTATCAGCATGGGTAAAAACGCTGACACAGTGGTGACAGAGGCAACAGCCAGAGGGAAGATAAACTGTTGGCCCGCTCCAATGGCGGCATCTTTTGGGTCTATACCGGCTTTTACCTTAGTTTGAATTTCCTCGACAACTACCAGGCCGTTATCCACCAGTAAACCAAGGCTGATGATCACGGCCGCGATCGATATTTGTTCCAGATCAACACCCAACCAGCCCATACCAATTAATGAAAACGATGCCGCCAGCGGTACGATGGACGCTATTATCAGTGCAGGCCGCCAGCCAAGGAACAACATAATAACGAGGAAAACAACTAGGAAGGTTTGCCCAACGTTTGTCAGTGCATTGTTTATTGATGAGGTGACTTTGGCTTCCTGATATGTGGAAAACTCATAAGCGATACCTATGGGTTGCGTTTGTTCATGTTGCGACACCTCTGCCTTCAGCATCTTGCCCACTTTCTGTATGTCAGCCCCGTCTGACATTTCGATACTGACCATCACCGCGGGTTGGCCATTAAAGTAAGCAGGGGTAGAGCTTGGGTCTTCATAAGTCCGGCGTACATCAACAAGATCTTTCAGGCGTACGTAGCCTGCCAGCCCTTGCACTCTGGTCAGTACGTTTTGGATGTCATCAATTGATTTGAAGTCGCCGTTGGCTTCCATGATCAAGCGGGTGCCGCCTGCGTCAAATTCGCCAGCGGGTGCAATCACGTTTTGTGAGCGCAAATCTTCAAGCAACTGCGGTATTTGCACGCCAACGGCCGCAAGCTTTCTGGAATCAAACTCCAGGTATATGGCTTCTTCCTGTACTCCCAGCAGGGATACCTTTGCAACGTTCTCCAATGTATACAAGTGCGTTTGCAATTTTTTGGCAGCAGCTTCGCGTTCTGCATGACTAAATCCCTCACCGGTAAGTGCCACGGTGGCGACAACCACATCACCATAGTCCGTGTTGACAATTGGCCCTTGCACGCCTGACGGAAGGCTGCCTTCAAGGCTTGCCATTTTGTTGCGAATATCCTGAAATACGGTTTGCAGCAACTCTTCGGGTACTGCATTGCCGACCTCGAGGTTTACAACGGCAGAGCCATCCGTAATCAGGCTGCTGATGTCGTCAATTTCACCGATTTCTTTTGCTTTTCGCTCGATGGGTATAACCACGAGATTTTCAATACGCTCGGTGGACATGCCTGGCGCTTGTGCAGAAACAACGACGTTTCTGATGGTGACGGCCGGATCTTCGCGTTTTGGCAAGGATAAATATTGCAAAGCACCCTGAACTAACAGACCTATGATAAACAGCCAGGTAACGCGTGATCGGTTAACACCAAATCGAGTTAAAGATGCCATTAGTGATTCCCGTTTTTAGACAGAAGGACGTGCTTACCTGGGTTTATCAAGCAAGTTGACCTTTTGGCCGTCTTTTAAAAACGAAACGCCAGCAGACGCCACCAGATCCCCTGGTTCTAATCCAGAAATAACGATGACCATATTCTCCCGCACTCCTGCTACTACTACCGGCCTCTCCTCAACGGTGGACGAGTCGGGGTCGAACACAAACACAGATGAATCAACCGGATCACCGGGTTTGATGTTTTCGTCAGGAAACGGTTTTAAAGATAAGGCTTGCAGCGGCAATTCGTAACCACTGCCTGCAGTCACGTTAAAGTCAAGTGACGCGCCAATTGCCATGCCCGCTTTTAGAATAGGATGAGTTTGTGTGAGTGAGACAATGACCGGAAACGATGACACCGTATCAGCACGTGACCCAAGCTCGGTTATAACGGCACTCAATTTAATATCTGGCCGGTCAGCAAGTGTTATCACAGCTGGTTTGCCGACAGTGAGTGTCTCCGCTACATTAAAGCTGACCGAAAACGAAGCTTCGAATGCCGAGCTGCCGTACATACTGACCACTGGAGCACCGACACTCACAGTGGAATATGAATCAACCTCTATATTGTTAATGATGCCGTCAAACGGCGCGACCAATACAGATTTTGTCAGATTGTTATTTGCCGCTTCGAGTTGTTTGATTGCCTGCTGCACTTGAGCTTTAGATGCGTTCATGGAGCCTAGTGATTCATCTACTTCTGCTTGTGAGACGAAGCCATCTTTGCGCAGGTCCGCTCTTCTTCGGTAAGTGGTTGCAGTTGTGGCGGCATTCGCCTGTGCCTGATCAAGCGCGGCTTGCGCAGTTTCTACCTCTAGCTCGAGCGAGGTCGGGTCGAGCTCGGCAAGCAAATCACCTGCCGAAACAGTTTGACCCACAGCCAGGGTAAGCGGGTTTAGTTTACCTGCGACCTCAAAAGATAAAACCGTTAACGATGATGGTTGCAGGACACTTGGATATTCCCGCGTTACGGAATCCTGTGGTTTTGCGACCTGGTGCGTTTTCAAGCCCCTGATCACCTCCTCAACAGCAACGGATTCCACATCGTCTGAGCAACCCTGGATGACCGGTGCCAGAGCAAGTATAGAAAACAAAAAAACAAATCGATTCTTAGCGGAGCTCAATATAGACATCATACCCAGGTGGCTCAAAAGGTGAGGTAAATTGTTTGGTACGTGACGCAGTATAGAAGATGTTCTCACATTGACTTGTGTGTATGCAAAACGTCTTTCGTTGCAACACATGTGGCAATGAAAGACTCAAATTATTTTTCTTTTTACGGTGATGTCCCGGTAAGCTGTTTTCTTTGCAGTTAATAGATTGAGTTCATTTTAAAAAGGGGAATACAGCCCGCTTTCAATTTGCTTAAGTATCGTTTGACAACGACCTGGATTGACACCGGGGTTTAGCATCGAATTCAGTTAATCACTAATGAGCGTAGTCAGCTCTTAAAGTGACCTGCTACTGCAAAAGCCTCGCGAGTATGAAGAACTAGTTCAACCGTTATCCGGAAGCATAACTCAAAGCGCACGTAACAATGATCGCTTGCATCAGGCAGAATTTCTTTTGCCTCGTACATAGACAAACTGAACCATAAGCCAAGCGAGAGCAGACTGATAACAGACAGCCCCGGTATTACTCTGCCACGCTAAGGATCCTGATTATGGCTTCGCCCTGTTTCAGGAATATCACCAGGACTTCGTCCACCGCTAATTCCGCCAACGATGGCAAAGTGGCCTTGCTCACCCATAATCGGTGCCCACACTATTGAGCGTTAGAGTGCGGCCAAAATCCTGAGCAGCAGCGTGCAAATCAATACCCATAGCCCTGGTTTCAAGGTGAAGCGCATTTGCTTACCACCGCTCACACATTACGATTAGTGTTTTTTTAATAACAACTCTTGACTTGATCCATTATTGTCATCATCATGAATTCTAGATTATGTCCAGAAACAGTACAAATCCAGTTGATGTCAGCGATGCGCTGAGGGCGGCAGGCTTGCAGGTAACTGCGCAGCGTCTGGCCGTGTATCGGGCGGTTGAAGAAACGCCACATGCCATGGCCGATGATATCTGTCAGATCGTGCGCGCCGAGCTTGGGGTAATATCGCGGCAGGCAGTTTATGATGCGTTAAATGCGATGTCGGAGCACGGTTTGATTCGTCGTATACAACCAGCCGGGTCGCCCGCACGTTATGAAAATCGGGTCGACAATCATCACCATTTGGTATGCCGCAAATGTGCGAAGCTGGTCGATATCGATTGCGCAACCGGTGTGGCACCTTGTCTGGTTGCCCAGCATGATCATGGTTACCAGATCGACGAAGCGGAAGTTACTTACTGGGGCATTTGCCCTGATTGTCAGTAAGTGAATTACTTGAATTTCGATGTACACAGTGAACAAAACCACAGCAGTACTTGTATCAGCATTTTCACCCGGACAACATCAGCGTTGTTCGAACTACTCAATAGCAAAAACCATAAATTAATTAACTCTCGGAGATAAATGATGGACGGCGATCTTGGAGGGGCATGTCCCTTCGCACACGGTGGTAACACTTCATTGGAAAAGCCAGTCACCAAGTGGTGGCCGAATGCGCTTAACCTGGATATCCTGCACCAGCATGGTGCACGCACTAACCCGATGGATGTGGACTACAACCATCGTGATGCAGTCAAAGCGCTGGACTTTGAAGCCGTAAAGACTGACGTTAAAGCCTTGTTGACAGAAAGTCAGGAATGGTGGCCTGCGGACTGGGGTCACTACGGTGGTTTGATGATCCGTCTGGCATGGCACTCAGCTGGTTCTTACCGTATGGGTGACGGACGCGGTGGCGCAGGCTCGGGCAACATTCGATTCGCACCGCTTAATTCATGGCCCGATAATGCAAGCCTCGACAAAGCGCGACGTCTGCTGTGGCCGGCAAAGAAAAAGTATGGCAACGCATTGTCATGGGCTGATCTTATTATTCTGGCTGGCAACATGTCATATGAGTCTATGGGACTTAAAACTTTTGGCTTCGGTTTTGGCCGCGCTGATATCTGGGGTCCGGAGACCGACATCAACTGGGGTCTTGAAGATGAATGGCTGGCAGACAGTGCCAACCGTTATGAAAATCTCGACGATGCATCCACTATGTACAACCCGCTGGCGTCTGTGCACATGGGCTTGATCTACGTTAACCCGGAAGGTGTTAACGGAAATCCGGACCCGGCACTTACCGCAAAGCACGTACGTGAAACCTTCGCACGCATGGCAATGAACGATGAAGAAACTGCGGCGTTAACCTGCGGTGGACACACTGTGGGTAAAGCTCATGGTGGTGGTGATCACGGCAATATTGGTGCAGAGCCTGAAGGCGCCGGCGTTGAAGCGCAGGGTTTCGGCTGGGCTAACCCCGGTCATTCTGCAAAAGCCGCAAACGCTTTCACATCAGGTATTGAGGGCGCATGGACCAAGAATCCGACTCAGTGGGATATGGGCTACTTTGACTATCTCTTTAACTATGAATGGGAGAATGTTAAGTCACCTGCCGGTGCTAACCAATGGGAACCGATTGATATGCCAGAGGCAGATAAACCTGTCGATGCGTCTGATCCGTCTATTCACCACAACCCGATGATGACTGATGCCGATATGGCGATGAAGGTCGATCCAATCTACAACGAAATTTGTCAGAAGTTCATGGCAGACCCAGACTACTTCGCAGATACTTTTGCGCGCGCCTGGTTCAAGCTAACGCATCGCGACATGGGGCCAAGACCTAACTATCTCGGGCCAGATGTACCGGCGGAAGATCTGATCTGGCAAGATCCGATTCCTGCGGGTTCCAGCTCGTACGATGTTGATGCAGTGAAAGCCAAAATCACTGACAGCGGCATTGCTGCTGCAGACCTGATAGCAACTGCATGGGACAGTGCGCGTACTTATCGCGGTTCGGACAAACGCGGTGGCGCTAATGGCGCACGCATCCGTTTAGCTCCTCAGAAGGACTGGGTCGCAAACGAACCATCACGGTTGTCATCAGTACTTGGTAAGTTAGAAACAATTGCAGCAGATAGTGGTGCTTCAGTGGCTGACGTTATCGTTCTTGCTGGTAACGTGGGTCTGGAGCAATCGATAAAGGCCGCGGGTTCCAATGTTGCTGTACCGTTCACACCGGGTCGTGGTGATGCCACAGCAGACATGACAGATGCAGACAGCTTCTCTGTTCTTGAGCCGCTGGCCGATGGTTTTCGCAACTTTCAGAAAGAACAATACGCTGTTGGTCCTGAAGAGTTAATGCTCGACCGCGCACAGCTGATGGGTCTCACAGGTGCAGAGATGACAGTACTGGTAGGCGGTATGCGAGTGCTTGGCACCAATCACGGTGGATCAAAGCATGGTGTTTTCACTGATCGTGAAGGCCAGCTGACCAATGACTTTTTTGTTAATCTGACTGATATGGAAAACAGCTGGCATCATGTTGAGTCTGACAGCAGCTACGAAATCCGTGACCGCAGCAGCGGTAGCGTTAAGTGGACTGCAACCAGTGCCGATCTGGTATTTGGTTCAAACTCAATCCTGCGTGCTTACGCGGAAGTCTATGCTCAAGATGATAACGCCGAGAAATTCGTGCGTGACTTCGTTGCCGCATGGACCAAGGTGATGAACGCAGATCGCTTCGACCTGCAAGCGTAGTTGTAGTGGAAAATTGCCGCTCCTTGTTTATTAAGGGGCGGCTTTACCAACGCTTTAGATTGTCGCGTAAGACAGCTCTGTATTTAACTTTACAAAGAGCACATTTTGGCAACAGCCTGACTGCCTTCAACACTCTCTGAAAGTATCGCTGTTTCATTCTTGATAATGCATCTGCCGGCGCTTTCCTAATGCGACATATCATGTGCGCTAGTGTCGAAAATTTTTAAAGAGCACTGCCCAAAACTTAATGGACCAGATACCAGCTGTTGCGCATGGTTCCAATTTGAAAAGAACGTTGTGCCCGCGCTCCGGAACTGGTTTTGGTCTTACTTTAAAACGCCACAAGGGCAGAACTGGAGTCGAAAGGCTGCACCGACTGTACCTGCAACCAATCCACCACCTGTATTAAGAGAACACCTTTTGAGGACAGGTTCTCGAGTAGACACTCAAAAAGAACTAACCGGGACATGCTGTGCACAATTGATTGCGTGTGCCGCTTGAGTGTTCAGGCCAAAGAGAGGAGAATTTTCATAGCAAAGAATCAATCTGCCTAAGTTTTTGTCACCCGCAATTTTCATAGCCTGCGATGCCTCGAAGCCGGTATGGTTTTGTGGGCGAATGTCATGAGCCAGAGTCAGACACAACAAGCTTTTTCCTGGTTTTTACCTATGACGAATTATTTATCTCAGGCTTCATCTTCGGCGGCACCCACAGACAACATTCTGGCCGGTGTTGCGCTAATGCTTGGTTTTTGCGTAACTGCTCCTTTGCTGGACGTGGCGGCCAAACTGGCGTCGACCAGCGTACCGGTTGGGCAAATTACAGCCGCGCGCTTTGTTGTGCAGTGCGCGTTGATGGCGCCGTTTATTTTGAGCTTGCGACTATCCTTACGCGTTACCCGGGAGCAATTGTTGCCCCTGATATTGCGCGCGTTACTTTTGCTGTTTGCAACCTTTTGTTTTATCACCGCGATCCGCGTGATGCCGCTTGCCGATGCGCTGGCGATTGTGTTCGTAGCACCTTTTATTGTCTTGTTGTTCGGTAAATTTTACCTGGACGAAGAGGTCGGCCCGCGCCGCATTGGGGCGTGCTTTGTGGGATTTGTCGGCGTTCTTTTCGTGATCCAACCGAGCTTCGCAGCCTTTGGTGCGGTGGCGCTTATTCCGCTTGGTACAGCAGTAGCTTTCGCTTTCTATATTCTTGTGACGCGAGGGCTTTCGAGGAGGCTGCATCCTGTGGCACTGCAATTCCATACCGGTCTGGTTGCCAGTTTGTTTTGCATACCGGTCCTGTTTCTGGCCCAGGGTTCAGGCTCTGACTTATTCGATCCGGTAAGGCCTGCTGGAATTGCCTGGCTGTGGCTCTTCGGTGCTGGATTCTTCGCTACAGTTAGTCATTTGATGATGACATATGCACTGTCTTTAGCTCCCTCGGCCACACTGGCTCCGTTGCAGTATTTTGAGTTACCGGTGGCGACCTTGTTCGGTTATCTGGTTTTCCACGAATTTCCTAACGCGCTAAGTCTGATAGGTATTGCCATTATTATTAGTGCCGGGCTGTATATGATCCATCGCGAGCGGATTACCGCAAGACAATTGATTACTGAACGCGCTGCTCCACCTATCTGATGTGGCAGGCAGGGCAATATGCTTGCCTGATTGTTTTCATATATCAGAAATTGCCACTGGTTTATCAATTTGACAACACTCGGGCAAGCTAGTATTTTCAATTTAGGCGAACACAGCCTGCCGCTCGCAACCCTCAGGGTTCGGTGAATGTGTATCCAACCTAAATTCAGCTTTGTGGCCAGCGGGTCATTGGCAATGCGAGCACCAGAAAACACCCGCAACTACAAAGGTTGAAATCAATGACATCTACCGATCCGGCGAAAGCACGCGCTGCCAAACTGAGCAATGTATTGGGTGGTCTGGGATACGAACTCGATCACACCAAATCTATTGACATCATTTCGAAACTTGAAAGCTCCTTGCGTTGGGATGCACAACTGTCCGATATCAGTGAGCAACAAAAAATTGCCGAACAGTATTTGGACGAGATGCTCAACGCTAAAGCGGAACTAAGTTACGCAAAATTTACTCAACGTATGACTGAAAATCTCTTAGAGCACTTTTCGGAAAAGCGTTTTTTAAGGTCTATGGGTTATTTACGTGAAGATTTAGGTTCCTACGTTAGCCGGAAATACTTAGGTGCTATTGATGCATGGCACGAGTCTGAACCCGGGGACAAGCACACCAAAAAAACCAGGCATATTTGGCGGGGTGTCTTTGAGAAACACGAAGCTTTTATGACTGTAGGAATCTATACGAAAGACAGAGTCCAGTATGTCAGCGGATTCAACTTCCGGTAGTTGTATCTGCTGCACTCTATATCATCGATTAGTTGTTGCGCTAAGTATCAACGCACACTATTGATAATAACGTTTTGGTGATCTGTGCTATTAAAAATTTCACAGCAAGCCAGTAAGTTTTTACCGGTAGACACAGCCTGCCGCTCGCAACCCATAGGGTTCGGTGAATGTGTATCCAATCAGTTGTATCTAAGTTCAGCTTTGTGGCTTGCGGGTCACTGGCAATGCGAGCACCAGAATAGCACCCGCTTTAACAGAGGTTGAAACTAATGAAATCTACAGACGAAATAAAAGCACGAGCAGTTAAATTACGCGATCTGCTTGATGGCCAGGCGATCCAACTTAAACACTCTGAATCTCTTGAAGTCATTTCAAAAATCGAAGGTTATCCGGATTGGAATACCCATACAGCCGATATCAGTAACCAGCAAAGGCTTGCTGAACAATATCTGGACGAAGTGCTCGAGGGACATTTAGAAAAGAATTACGCAAAGTTTTCTAAAAACTTTGATGAAAGGTTGTTGGATGAAGTTACAGAAAAGAATTTTCTAAGAACCAGTGCTGTTGCCAATGAAGATTATGGTCCGTACGTTAGCAGAGTATATCTGGGCTCCGTTGATGGCGTATTCGACGAGCCTTTAGAGAGATATCCTGAGGCAATCAGACACGTTTGGCGTGGAATTTTCGAAAAACAGGAGGCATTTCTAAATGTGGGTATCTACGTGAAAAACGGGCGTCAATATATCGGTGACCTTACGTTCGACTAGATGTTTTTACCTGGTAAAGTTAACAGGTGATCAGGGTCTTTCGTTGCCACAGTTCAGTGACTGAGGTTGCGTGGATGTTGCATCACCTATTTACTTATAATAATTATTCACCAGGTAATAAGAAAATAGCATGCTGCCATTGATGGGTTATTGAGAACAGAATTTTGGAAACCCGTTTCCATAAAACGTTGCAAGTGTGGAAACTGCTGCATGACACTGTTTCAGTCAGTTATCGCTCCTATACCTCTGTTGCGTTCACCCGTTTGAATTTTTGAAACCGTCTCGGTTGTGCGGGCTTCTCACGGTTGCGCATCACTTGAACCCAATCGGCATCAACCACATCGCCAACATATAAATCTCCTGCACTGTCGAATGCGATACTGTGCGGGGATATGAACTGACCCGGTTCCAGTCCAGGTCCGTCTCCTGTGTCGATCCTTGATACCAAATTGCTTTGTTGATCCAT
>CAYSZH010000153.1:0-11020 GCA_964435305.1 uncultured Granulosicoccaceae bacterium | reverse complement strand
TACCTCAGCATCTTCAAGACCAGCATCACTGATCGCATTTTTCATAGCGATATAAGCATAGGCCGCCGCCTCGCCCATAAAGCGTAATTGCTTCCGATCTATGTTCTCTTTTAAATCGATATCGGGCCGGGCCGCAACATGACTGCGCATACCCATTTCTTTGTATATTTCGCGCCCGGTGATTCCCGGAGCACCGTCTTTAAGAGACTGTGTAACGCTTGCTTTATCATTTCCCAGGCAGGATACAATCCCTATGCCAGTTATAACCGCGCGACGCATATGGAGTGTTCCTTAGAAATTTTCAGTGGATGTAAACAAGCCAACGCGAAGATCATTAGCTGTGTAGATTTCACGACCATCAACCAGCATTCGACCATCTGCAATACCCATGACCAGTTTGCGTTCGATCAAGCGCTTCATGTGCAGCTCGTAAGTCACGATTTTAGCAGCGGGCAAGACTTGTCCAAAGAATTTCACCTCGCCCGCGCCCAAGGCTCGCCCACGTCCCGGGTTGCCCTTCCAGCCTAGAAAAAAGCCAACGAGCTGCCACATCGCATCCAGCCCAAGACAACCTGGCATAACGGGATCCCCCGTGAAGTGACAGGCAAAAAACCATAGGTCTGGGTTGATATCCAGTTCAGCTGTTATATAGCCTTTATCGTGATCGCCGCCATCTGCAGCGATGCTAGTGATGCGATCCATCATCAACATATTGGGTGTGGGTAAACGAGCGTTACCCTCACCGAACATCTCTCCGGCACCACAGGCAAGCAGTTCTTCTCTGCTAAAGGAGTTTTGATTAATCACTAATGGCTAACACTCTGTAACTTGACCGTATATTCTACTGCTTCCACTGTCGCTCTGCACGAATGGCGCACTAATAAATGAACGTTATTGCACTGATTTACTGCGCTCCAAACACCCTCTGCAATAATTCAGTTGTGCGTTTTAACGGATTGGTGCGTATCGCCTTCTCTTCCTGAGCAATGTAGTAAAAAATACCTTTTGTGCCACGATCAACAACATGCCCGCTCAAATCGGCATCCACTTTGGGTGCTAGCGGTATGGCGTTATAACGCGTCAACAGGGTGTTAAAGGTACTGACTGCGCCTACATTGGCCAGTGCCTGATCTACCAGTGGGCGCATTTCGGTCTTTAGCGACGCGCCGGTTTTATCTTGAAAGTACGATGTTGCAGCATCATCAGGGCCTTGAAGAATACCGTTGGCATCTTGCACACTCATGTCGGTAATCGCACCAAGAAACAACTGGCGCGCCTTTGGCGTGGCTTGCTCCGCGGCCTGATTGAGCCGCAGCTCCAAATCGTCAAACGATTGAGCAAGACCAAATTGCTCAGCAAAATTGCGCGCTTTAACCAGCGTGGCGGGCAATGGGATGCGGATGGCAGGGTCGGCACTAAACCCGTTAGACGCACCAAGCTGATCAACCACAAGGTTCGAACTTTGCGATAGCGCGGCTTTTAAACCTTGCGTGATGTCGGCCGTGCTTAAACTGCCGCCAGCCAGGGCACCACCACCAAGAGAACCCGCCGCCTTAGTGATTTCATCCAGGGAAGGTCCGGTACCGGCACAACCTGTTATAAGGAAAGATAAAACCGCAAGCTGTGATAGACGTTTGCGCATAGTAAAGTACCTCAATTTAATTGAATTTGTACAAAGCGTAGGCGCTTTCGCGGTATTGTGCACGCTGTGAGCACCGAACAACATTTTAAAATCCATCCAGACTGCTTCCTGTATGACTCAGACGGTGTGGCTGTCAGGTTAGATTGCATCCCGCTTGATCGTTTCACACATAACAAGATCGCAAGCCGCGCATTAACTGGAGCCGGGCAAGTTTCAAACGAGACATCGGACTCGCGCTCCACAAATGATACAACACAGGGTTTGCTGCAAAATTCAACTTATGGTTGTGTAATCCAGGACAGATCAGGGCACGCCACAATCGTTAACATCGCGAATGCTGTCAGAATCGGATGTGAATTTTGCGTTGTGCCATTTGATGAACATGACGTGACAATCGCATCTGGTGGCGAAGGGTATTTTCAAGCCTTAAGTGCTGGCAGCAGCGGAACACCAAAAAGAATTCGCCGCACGCACCAATCCTGGATAGCCAGTTTTAAGGTGAACGCCAGCCTAGCTGAAATTGACACAACGGATTGCTATGCCATTTTGGGCAGGCTCTCTCATTCACTCCCCCTCTACGCTACATTAGAGGCCGCCTGGCTAGGCGCAAACATCGTCTCTGTCTGTGATGTCAGCCCGCAAACGCAGCTCTCTGAAATTATTCGTTTAAAGGTAAGCATACTGTACGCCACACCGACACAATTGCAACGCGTTTGCAAAGCAGCAAAATCAAAAACCAACCACACAGTAAGATGCGTGTTTTGTGGCGGGGGCAGGCTTTCACAAGACACCCAAGAGCTGATTTCTCAAGTATTCCCAAACGCCACCTTACGCGAATTTTACGGTGCCTCAGAAACAAGCTTTATCACCATCAGTGATCATAAGACGCCAGCAGGGTCATGCGGACGGGCCTACCCGGATGTAAACATCAAACTAAGCGGAATCGAAAATGAGGATAAGCTTTGCGAAGTGTGGGTGAAAAGCCCTTACCTTTTTTCCAGCTATGCAGATGCACAAACGTCCTACCCGAGTCTGGTTGATGGTTATATATCAGTGGGCGAAATGGGTTGGATGGATGAGGACGGTTATCTCTACCTGGAAGGCCGCAAGGATCGCATGGTGTGCATTGCCGATCAAAATGTGTTCCCTGAACATATCGAAAAACGTTTGCAACAGATTCATCCCTGTCACTGCTGCATTATCGCATTACAGGACACACTACGAGGCCACGTACTAATCGCCGTGATAGAAGGGGTTGAAGACGACAGGCTGCGCAGCCAGCTACTCAAAGCCTTGCGCGAACAATTAGGCAATTTGGTAGCGCCGAAATCCATAGTTTTTATACAACAGCTTCCCCTGTTGTCATCGGGTAAAACCGATATCACTACACTAACGCTGCATGTAATCGAGCAGCTCGCCACTGGTCAGAATACCAATCAACATGACTAGCAACGCTTTTATTATCTCAGCCAGGCGAAGTGCTGTTGCATCACGTGATGTTGAATTTGCCGATATTGCTTTACATGACCTGGCAGCACCTGTAGTGCAATCGGCTATTGAACACGCTGGCATTGATGTACATCAGGTTGACGAATTAATCATGGGCAATGCATTGGGTGCCGGCGGAAACCCAGCTCGACTGACAGCGCTTGCGGCAGGCCTGCCCGAAACGGTGGGCGGCTTGAGTATCGATCGGCAGTGCTGCAGTGGTCTTGATGCCTTGATCATTGCCAAAGCACTGATCGAATCCGGGCAGGCCAATATCGTGGTAGCAGGCGGTGCCGAAAGCTATTCGCTCAGACCACAAAGACTGGCTAGATCCAAACGCGCGGCTGTATATCAAGCATACGATGCACCTGCGTTTACCCCATGGCCAGACAAAGACCCTGACATGATAGAAGCCGCCAGCATGCTTGCCGATTCCCTGCAAATAAATAGAGATGAGCAAAACGCATTTGCGGTTAACAGCCATCTTAAAGCGCACAGTGCGCGTTCCAACTTACAAAGCGAAATTGTCCCAGTAGCGGGTTTATCTGAAGATACCTTTACACGCAAGCTCTCGATTCGAACCTGTGAGCGAGCAAAAACACTCCACGGTTCGATCACGACAGCCACCACAGCAGTTGAAGCGGATGCGGCTGCATTCTGCATCGTAGTCAGTGAATCCGCTTTGCAAGCCATACACAAACCCGTGCAACTCATTAGTAGTGCCAGCGTGGGAGCCAACCCGACATTACCTGGCCTTGCACCGGTTGCGGCGATTAATCAGGTGCTAAACACAGCATCCGTTTCAAGCGACTCTATTGTGGTGTCAGAAATTATGGAAGCCTTTGCGGTGCAGGCAATGGCCTGTATACGTGAAACCGGGTTACCAGAGGCACTATGTAATATCAGCGGCGGTGCACTAGCGCGCGGTCATCCGATTGGTGCATCCGGTGCCATACTGGCAGTAAGGCTGTATCACGAATTGCTTAACCAGCGTGGCTTTGGAATGGCAGCGATCGCGGCCGCTGGAGGTTTGGGTACGGCGCTTTTACTTCATAGTTGAATTACACATTAATCAAATCCATGGATTAATCAAAACCATGTAGCAGAGAAAACCTTGGATAAATCAAAACTGGGGATTAATCAAAACCGCGAAAACTAACGAACTCATCCAGCTCTAATCGCGTGGTAACGATGTTGCTCTCCGGTGCATTGTTATTGGTATAGCCTAAGGCAATACCACACACAACGAGCTCGTCACTGGGCAAATTTAGACTCTTATGAACTACATCGGCATGATTGGCTAAAGCACCAATACCCGAGGCACCCAGGCCATTACCATGCGCGCTGAGAAACAAGGCCATGAGTGCATTACCCAAATCCATAAAGCACCCTTTACCCATCGCTTTATCAATGGTGACTACGATGCCAACGGGTGCATCAAAGAAGCTGTAGTTTTTGGCGAACTGCTGTTTGCGTTTTTCCACATCGCGGCGCTGAATACCCAGCGCATTGTACAAAGCATACCCGGCATCACGCTGCCTCGCCTTTAAGTGTGCAGGCATAGGCTCAGGAAAATACGAATATTGTGCAACGCTTGGACGCTCGGTTTGTTGCGCAAGCGTTAAGTCAGCTATCACGTTTTTAAGTGCATCGCCCACCAGCACGTAGAATTTGCCTGGCTGCAAATTGGCACCACTGGGTGCACTGCGCGCTGAGCGCAGTACCGTTTCAATTAAACGCTTTGCAACCGGTCGAGACTGAAACGCTCGGACACTGCGCCGTGATAGTAGCAGCGCATCAATATCGCTTAGTTCAGTGCAAGCCTCATCCATGTTGATCAGGTTCGGGCAAAGACACTTTGTGGGCGCGCTTTATACAACGCGTGTGTAATGAGACCAGCCAATACGGCTTTGATCAAATCGCCCACAATAAACCACACCACCAGTGCAGCTGCTGCAGGCAAACTTGTTTTCATTGTCACTGCCATGCCAACAATGCCAAATAGATACAAGACAAGAACGCAACCCACAACGGAAGCAATGATCGCAGAAACAGAAATGGCTGGCAGTTTTAGATGCTCCATCACCCACCCTGTGACGAACGCTGCAATAGGGAACCCAATTAGAAAACCAGCCGTTGGGGATACAAACAATGCAAGGCCGCCACGGCCGCCAGCAAGTAATGGCAAGCCTAACGCCACGAGGCCAACAAACAAAAGCGCAGCCAGCGCACCACGCTTGGCACCCAGCACGGTGCCACACAACATGACCCCCAGGCTTTGCGCTGTAATGGGCACTCCAAAAGGCAAAGCAATTTTAGGGATCAAGCCCAGCACAGCAATTAGCGCTGCGAACAAGGCGATAAATACAATACTTCGTTCCATATACGTTCCTGAATTTAACTACGTAAACCGTCTTATTTTATTGATTTAGAGCGACGTTCAGCACCCTTCTTTTTTGTACCGGTAGCCGCACCACCACGCGCACGTAAGCTCTCAGCCACCTGTTCGGCATCATCTATCGCCAATACAAATAGTGGGAATACAATTCGCCAGCCTGCACGTGAGGATGACCTGGCCTGCCATGAATATCGAAGCGCAACACTTTTTTCAAATAACATGGGGGTAAAACGTACAACCATCGCGATGGCAAGTTCGAGCGGTTTGGTACTGACCCCAAACCTTGCTAGCGGAGATAGCAACCACGATACCGTGTCCACCATGGCGGTCAGCTTCGTGCTCATTGTAACAAGATTTGCAAGCGCCACCGCAGCCAATAGCCGTAAAGCAACCTCGAACCCCGTCGCATAAGTGCTGGTGATGGCATGCCATAGCGCAATAACAAGTAAAAAAGGCCATAAAAAAAAGAGCCGCTTAAGCCCGGTTGTAAAGAACAAGATACCGCCTAGCGCATACATCAGCGCAACTAAAGCACAGCACAAAAGAAGCGAGACTGGCGAGCGTAGATAAAACAGGCCGATGGTTGCAATACACAAAAAGCCCAGCTTGAGCCCCACAGGCAGATCGTGCCATAAGGTATTAACGGGTGAGTGAAGAGAGATCATCACCACTCCCAATTGAAGTCATACGAGTGCTAAACGCATCCAGTGTATCCACAGCGGGACCGTCACGTTCAATTCTGCCGCGCTCTAACCAGATAGTTCGATCGTAAGCGCGCACACTCTCTGGCGAATGCGTGATATGAATGAGCGTTTGATCCAGCGCATCCAGATAGCGTTGCAGCTGTAACGTTGTCGGTATATCCAAGCCACTGAATGGCTCGTCGAGAATAATCAGGCTCGGCTCCATTGCCAACACTGACATAAGACACACGAGCTGCCTTTGTCCTTGCGAAAGCTGGGATGTTGATGCACTTAACCAATGTGCTTTTCCAAAGCGTTGCAACACGAATTGGGTTTTTTCTGCCGCTACCTGCTTGCTGTTACCTTGCTGCCGCAAGCCAAAGCCAATTTCTTCTTCAACGGTAGGAAAAATGATCTGATGATCTGGGTTTTGAAACAGTATTCCCACTGTGCGCAGTGCAAGTTGCCGCTCGGTGGCCATATCGTGGCTATCAATGCTTAGCGAACCCGACGTGGGTACAATCAAGCCTGCCAGTAAGCGTGCCAGTGTTGATTTTCCAGAACCATTACGCCCAACAACAGCAACACGTTTTTCACGAGAAGTAAAACTGATGTTTGTAAGAAGGTTCTTGCCATCGACCGAATAAGACACATTTTCAAGATTAACGATACTCATGCTAACGCCATGATAGCGGATACAACGCCAAACAAAGACACCGCAATTAGCCCCCAGCCAATGAATTTTCGAAAACTTGACTGACTACCCGCCACAATTCGCGAATGGATCTTCAAACCAATAAAATGACCAACCGCCACCATCGGAAAAGTCAATGCAGTTAAGCGCCATTGCATATCGACATTGGCAGCGAGCATGGCGCCCAACTTAAACACCACAGTGATGATCCACAGCACGAAAAAACTATCGCGCATTTGATGTGCAGGCAAGTGTCGACTACCGACAGCCACTATAAGTGGCGCACCAATTAATGATACACCGCTAACATACCCACCAACCGATAAAAAACCCATATCGGCCCATCGGCTGGTACTAATAAATTGTTTGTCTACGGCGTAGCCAATACCGTATACCAAGGTGACGATATAAACCAACATGCTTAATACTGTGCCTGGCAAATTAAACAAGCCTAAAAGGCCTGCAGAAAACGGCACAAACAATAAAGCACAGGTTTTGCCAATGAATTTCCAGTTGATATTGCTGGTACGTCTACTCAGTGTGAGCAGAGAGAAAAACAGCAACTGCATACCAATGCTGGGTAAAAATAATAAGGGATCATCAACAAAGATCAGCATTAACGGCAGGCTTAACGCAGCACCACCAAAACCAAGGCCCGATCTGACAAGACCACTCCAGAGAAAACAAAACCCAAGTAACAGCAGTTGCCACAAGGCCAGGTTATCTAGCACGCTTTGAGTCATGTTCTGATTTAACCAGCGTTACGTCCAGTGAGCTGGCTGTGCTGATTTTTTTGCTAGTGCTTTAACGCGTTTGCACGAAGGGCAAGTCTGTACGTGATCATTCACCATACCGCTGGCTTGCATAAACGCATAACAGGTTGTACTACCAACAAACTTAAACCCGCGTTTTTTAAGCGCCTTACTCATTAGCAATGATGTATCGGTGCTAGAGGGAACCTCTTTGAGTGTCTTTACTTTGTTTTGCTGTACTGAATAGTCAACAAATGACCATAAAAAATCACAAAACGACTCGCCCTCTTTTTCCATTGCCACAACCACTTTGGCATTGTTCACCACCGCTTCTATTTTCTGACGGTGCCTGACAATACCGGGGTCAAGCACCAGTTTATCGATTTTCTTTTTAGTAAAGCGCGCCACTTTGACAGGATCAAAATTGGCAAATAAACGACGATAATTTTCTCGTTTGTTGAGAATGGTGATCCAGCTAAGCCCAGCTTGCGCTCCTTCAAGGCACAGCATTTCAAATAATTCTTGAGTGTTATAGCAAGGCACACCCCACTCTTCATCGTGATAGCTTCGATAGAGTTCACTGCCAAGACACCAGCTGCAACGCGGATCAGCTTTTTCAGACATGGATCAATTAGTAATGCAGGTAGCCCGGATGTGCACAATGATATGCCATCCCCACAAGGCTTTGGGCATAAACTGAATTAATACGGCTGTGACATTCGGATTTTTAAGCTCAGACGGAGCTCAGAGCGGGCAGATTCGCCACAAAAAGGATACTCAGGTAACCGATGCGAGGTAAAGCCTGCAGGAAGGTACACACCTCAAGTAACGGGTGTTAGCGCATAGCCGTCTGAATAGGTACCACATTACACACATCGTCAACACCCAGAACGCCACCTGGCCAGTTGCGCAACCAGGCCAAATACATCGCAACCGGCATAGGCTTGCTGATGTAGTAGCCCTGCGCCACATCACAGCCTTGTTTTTCCAGAAACAGCAGCTGCTCTTCATCTTCAACACCTTCAGCAACCACTTTCATATTGAAGTGTTTGCCGAGCCCCAGAACCGCTTCAACAATCGCGACATCGTCATTGTCACTGGATACATCGGTAATGAAAGCGCGGTCGATTTTAAGCGTATGAACCGGGAAGCGTTTAAGGTAAGCAAGTGAAGAATAACCTGTGCCAAAATCATCGATGGCCAGGCTCATGCCAAAGCGTGCAAGTTCATGCAACGAGGTGATAACCTCTTCAGGATCATGCATCACGGCACTTTCAGTGATCTCAAGTTCAAGCGACGCCGGCGGCAACTTGGTATCTTTAAGCGCTCTGCTCACCATCGGCAGTAAATTGCCATCCGTAAATTGAACGGCAGAAATATTGACAGCAATATTTAAAGCCCCGTAGCCCAGTTGATGTAGCTTACGTGTCTCCGAACAGGCCGTGCGCAGAATCCATTCACCTAATTCGATAATCAGCCCGGCTTCTTCGGCCACCGGTACAAACACTTCAGGTGAAATAAACCCTTCAGTGGGATGTTTCCATCTTACCAGTGCCTCAGAACCTATAACCTGCCTGGTCTGTATATGTATTTTAGGCTGATAGTAAACTTCAAACTGATTTTCCTGAATCGCCTGTTTTAAATCTTGCTCTAACCTGATTCTATCGGTCAGGCGGCGACGCATTTTTTCGTTAAACAGTTGATACTGGTTTTTGCCATTGACCTTGGCTTCCTGCAGTGCCACGGCCGCATTGTTCACTATTTCCTCACCAATGAGCTCTTCATCTTCACTGTTATGCACATCGACAGGAAATCGAGCGATACCAACTGAGACAGCCGCTTTAAGCGTAAACCCTCTATATTCATAAGGGGCGCAAACCACATTCATCACCCGCCGCGCCAGCTCTTGAGCTTCTTGTGTATCTGACATGTCTTTCTTGAGCACAACAAATTCATCACCATCAAGGCGAGCAACCAGATCAATATCACGCACCATGGTAAGCAATCGGTTACCAACTTCGGCTACCATTTTATCGCCAACAAGATGACCATACTGATCGTTGAAGAATTTAAAGTTATCAAGATCAACAAGCAGTATCACGAAGGCTTCATTGTTTTGTACGGCTTCCGATACCGCTTTTTTCAGGGCATCGTCAAACATCAGTCGATTGGGCAGATGAGTTAGCGGATCGTGGTGAGCCGCAAATTCAAGATACTGCTGTTTTACTTTTACCTGACGTGAGGATTTAACCTGAGCTTCAATCAGCCCATTAAATTCCTCCGTCAACACATCGAAATCAGCACCTTCCTCAAATTCGATCTTTTCCGGTATACCACCTTCGCTATCACTGCGATTTTCACTGATCTTTCTAGCCAGGTGTTTGATTGGACGAATATAGGTTCGTGCCGTACCCCATAAAGTGAGTGCAGCCGCAATCACGCTGAGCAGTATGGAAGCCATTAACCACCAAAGCGAGTTTAGAATAGTGCTTTTAATAATCGCTTCAGTAGATATTCTGCCACTGGCCAACACCTTGCCTGCGGGCGATTGTAAAAACCACAAGGTGTCGATAGACCCACGGCGATGGCTGCTCGAATTATTACCCGAGTACGTCAAATCATCAAATTGAGGCAACTCACCTTGAGTTACTACAGGGTTGCCTGCTGAATCGGTTAATAGCAAGCCGACCAGGCTGCTGTTTTCCAGAAGACTGGGGCTATTGAGTTCATTGGGAGAAGAAAAATTAAGCAGACTTTGCAGTTGTAATCGCTCACGCACGATCAGTGCATCAAGCTTATTACCGTGTTGGATCCAAACCGTTGGGACCCAGAAAAGCAGCTGCATTGAAAAGACAACGCAAAGCACCACAGAAGCCAGCTTGACAGCCGGTTTCGAATTCAGTGGTCTTAATAAATAGCGTTTAAACTTCAAAGCGTAAAATGCCAGTCCGTTCGCGTTCAATCACACCTTTGAGTTATTCAGGAAGGTGAGCGAGAACCAAATAGCAGGATCACACGTTCTATATGATCCCCCCGATGATTCTGATATCGGCATTCTCAGTACCCACTGAAGCTCTCTGCCACCCGCTTTACAAGCGAGGATAAACACAAATTTTGAGGGATTCCTGAAGCTGTCTGAACGGTGTTCTGATCTTCTGTACCAATTTCACTTTCCGGACTAGTTGATACCATTGGTTTAAATAAATCGGGTTGGAAAATTGCGCACCAGGTCGCGAATCAGCGAAGAAATTTCGATCAAACGAAAATAAAGGGCAAAAAAAAACCCCGCCAGATGGCGGGGCTTTTTGAACCACAAATGTGAATCAGATCACATCATGCCGCCCATACCACCCATACCGCCCA
>CAYSZH010000152.1:0-11053 GCA_964435305.1 uncultured Granulosicoccaceae bacterium | reverse complement strand
GCCCACCGAATGGTTGATCTGACTCGAACGGCTTATACTGAATATCGGTGACAATATCGGTGCGATCTGAAACGCTTTTAAGATCATCACTAACGGTGAATTTCATTACGATGTTGCCGTTACATTTTTCAAAATTGGTCTTGCAACCATCGCCATAATATTTGGTGGAAGATGAATAAAGATACACGTTGCGATTATCAGCAAAATTGGAGTCGGCAACTACACCCAACACGCCCGCTTGGCCATCGCAGAAAAGATCATCGCCGGAATCAGCGAAACCACTGGAACCTTTTGCACCATAGAGCGCATTGACATCGCCAGAGCTGGTTCTTACTGACAGACCTTTACATTTTTCTGTATAGAACATGGTCCCGTCAGGCAAGAAAGACATGTCCCATGGATTTTCAAGTCCAGTCATAAATTCTGTGGTTTTTATGAATGGAATATTCATTCCTTTTCCATGCCCATCCGCGTGTGCTGTGGAAGCTAATCCGACTAACACAAAAGCAAGCGCAGTGACAGTGGATAGTGTCATCCTATGTTTCATCATTTTATTTGTTTCTCCAATGGAATTGTTTATGGAAATTTTGCAACTTCTAAATATGCAGCTAAATTCGCAATCTCCTCATCTGTTAATGGTTTTGCATTTATGATCATCAAAAAAGAATTGGGCCCAATTTTGGTTCCAGCTCTATACGTTTCCAACTTTGATGTTGTGTATGAAATTTCATTTCCAGATATTTTTGGATAGCTGGCTGCACCTTTGCCCGCTGACCCGTGACAGTTTTTGCAGGTCTTGTTATATCTTGCTTCGCCTGCCTCTATATCTCCGGTTAACGCATCGCCTGCCATTGATACACTTTCTTCATCAGACTCAATAGCTTCAGTGGACTTAACATCATCGGTGGTACTAGTACCGCCAATTGCCTGACCGAAGTAAGTGAGAATGAACAATACAAGTAGAGTACTAATTGAATTAGCTTTCATAATCTATGGCTACTAGAAAAATTAAAATGTCAGCGGTTAAAAATCTTATAATAATGTGTGGCAATAAAACAGAGCTTGTAATGGTGCAGTATACGGCTCAGCGAAAAGGTAAAGTACTCGTGCGACATACTGTCTCAGACTAAGTCAAATTGTCTTTCAGTACCATTGAACAGAAGTAATCTCAATAAAAGGTGGATGCTTATTTCTCTTTGATTCGGTAACGTTCTAAGTAAGAGAAATGGTTGACTTGCCGAACGCTGTTTAGGTTTATCTAATGCCGATTGCAAGAGTCGGCGAGCGCTCGCGGCTGCTTTAAATATAGTGATTGCTGTACACGTCTGGCGAAAACACAGTGTCAATATTTATTCGTAGAGCGATGTTTATTCGTTGATTGGAATAATTCTTTGACATACTTCCCTGTCTTTGCAACTAACAAAGCTATCGTAGTGTTGATCGCGTCAAATCTTTCAAATCGTATTTGAGGACTCCTAACTGGCTGGTTAGGTATTTCAATACTGCAAATGCGGCACGGCCAGATCTTAAACTATCGGGGTCAGGTCGTTCCAAACTGCAAGCGTGGCACAGCCAAATCTGGTGAATTAATTTCGCTAATTAGGGAGGAGTTCAGCTTGGCTGATACAGAAAGTGAAGCTGGTAGGCGCGAGTGGATTCGAACCACCGACCCCCACCATGTCAAGGTGGTGCTCTAACCAACTGAGCTACGCGCCTGCCGAGGGACGAGATTCTAGCAGGTCTGGGCCTTGCATACCATACAGGTACAATCGCAAAGTAATAAATCTGGCCTTGGAACGCACATTCAAGCGCCACTGCTTAGCGATTTACAGCTACACTTAACACACATTGCACACGTGACCCGTTGTAGGGGTCACCACTGACTTAACCACGTGGCCTTTGGTAAGGGTCACCACTGAGAATGCGACTATGCCTCAAATTACACTGCCTGACGGTAGCAGCCGTCAGTTTTCAAACCCTGTTTCCGTTTTTGATGTCGCGGCCGATATCGGGCCCGGGCTTGCCAAGGCAACCCTGGCTGGTGTGGTCGATGGCAAGCTGGTGGATGCCAGCTACACCATAGAAAACGATGCCACGCTCGCGGTTGTCACTAATAAGAGTGAGGAAGCGCTGCCGCTGCTGCGCCATTCCACTGCTCACTTATTAGCCCAAGCGGTTAAGCAGCTCTTTCCAGAAGCACAGGTCACTATCGGGCCGGTCATTGACGATGGCTTCTATTATGACTTCGCTTATGAAAAGTCATTTACTCCGGAAGATTTAGAAACGATCGAAGCCCGCATGAAAGAGCTGGCCTCGCAAAACATCCCAATAGAAGTATCGGAAGTCGGCCGTGATGATGCCGTGACCTTCTTCGATGGCCTGGGTGAGGCGTATAAATCGGAGATTGTTGGCAGCATTCCATCTAATGAAGCACTCACACTTTATAAACAGGGTGACTTTACTGATCTATGCCGTGGCCCGCATGTACCTAGCACCGGTCACTTGCAGGCGTTCAAATTAACCAAGCTTGCTGGCGCGTATTGGCGTGGTGATTCTGATAACGCGATGCTTCAGCGCATCTACGGTACCGCCTTCGCCGATAAGAAGTCGCTTAAAACCTATTTACATAACCTGGCTGAAGCGGAGAAGCGCGATCATCGCAAAATCGGTAAGCAGCTCGATCTCTTCCATTTACAGGAAGAAGCACCGGGCATGGTGTTCTGGCACCCTAAGGGCTGGGCGATTTATCAGGTAATCGAACAATACATGCGTCAGCAGCAAGTGGAGCGTGGTTACCAGGAAATTCGCACCCCGCAGCTTGTGGACATGTCGCTATGGCAGAAGAGTGGTCATGCGGATAAATTCGGTGATGACATGTTTATGGTGAACGCCGATGAGCGGGAGTTTGCGGTTAAGCCGATGAATTGCCCTTGCCATGTGCAGGTGTTCAACCAGGGCCTCAAGAGCTACCGTGATTTGCCCATGCGGTTGGCAGAATTTGGCTCCTGCCACCGAAATGAAATGTCGGGCGCGCTGCATGGCATCATGCGTGTGCGCGGATTTACACAGGATGATGGGCATATCTTCTGCGCCGAAGAGCAAATTCAGCCCGAGGTGGCCGATTTCATCGACTTCCTGCACGCGGTTTACAAAGATTTCGGGTTCGAAGAGGTTATTTATCGCCTATCCACACGGCCGCCTAATCGAGTGGGTAGTGATGAGAGTTGGGACAAGGCCGAAAAAGCACTGGCCGATGCACTCGATGCCAAAGGGCTTGAATGGCTGGAATTACCGGGAGAAGGCGCATTCTATGGGCCAAAAATCGAATTCTCGCTGAAAGACTGTATAGGGCGAGTGTGGCAGTGCGGCACCATGCAGGTTGATTTTTCGATGCCTGGACGTTTGGACGCCAGTTACGTGACGGAATCGGGTGAAAAAGCGGTGCCCGTGATGTTGCATCGCGCTTTACTGGGCTCGTTCGAGCGTTTTATTGGCATATTAATCGAAAATTTCGAGGGTAAAATGCCGCTTTGGTTAGCTCCGGTACAAGTGGTAGTACTGAATATCACAGATAAACAGTCAGAGTTCGTTGAGAAAGCTGTCAAAGTGTTGCAAAATAGCGGGTTACGCGCAGAGTCAGATTTGCGCAACGAAAAGATTGGTTTTAAAATTCGCAGCTGGACGCTCGAACGTGTGCCGTATTTGCTTGTCGCAGGGGATAGGGAAGTCGAAAGTGGGCAGCTCGCGGTTCGCACAAGAGATGGAAAAGATTTGGGTACCATGACGCTCGAAGAGCTATCGAGTCGATTGAACGAAGAGGTCGCAAGTCGCGGCCAGAGAGTACTGGAGGGTTAACGTATTTCTGCACAAAAAGTAAATCGGAAGAACGAAGAGATAGATGTTCCCGAGGTAAGGCTCATTGGCGCCGATGGCGAGCAAGTCGGTATTGTCCAGCTGGAAAAGGCCATGGCGACGGCGAGAGAGGCAAGTCTCGATTTGGTAGAGATATCACCGAATGCTGAGCCGCCTGTGTGTAAGATCATGGACCACGGCCGGTTTAAGTTCGAAGCTAACAAAAAGCAGCATTCGGCCAAGAAAAAGCAGAAAACGGTTCAGATCAAGGAAATTAAATTTCGCCCCGGTACAGAAGAAGGTGATTACCAGGTCAAGCTTCGTAACTTGGTTAAGTTTCTTGAAAACGGCGACAAGACTAAAATTACGCTGCGATTTCGCGGCAGGGAAATGGCGCATCGCGAATTAGGTGCACAACTACTAAAGCGAGTAGAGGCTGATTTATCAGAGCTTGCGGCAGTAGAGCAATTTCCAAAGCTTGAAGGGCGCCAGATGGTTATGGTCATGGCCCCGAAGAAAACGTAGCAGTCGTAATACGTAGTAGTCGCAATACAAAGTTGTACTAGAAAGAAGAAACACAATAAATTTAAGTCGGGCTGCACAACGTACAAGACACTATGACGTTGGCGGCCTTTTTCACTCAAGCAATGCGATAGCTGCATTGATACATCAGGAGTCAAACAGTGTCAGCAAAGAAACAAAAGTCGGTTAGCGGCGCCGCAAAGCGCTTCAAGCGCACCGGTTCTGGCGGGTATAAGCGCAAGAGCTCGCACATGCGTCACATCCTCACTAAGAAAAGCACCAAGCGTAAGCGTCATCTTCGCGGCTCATCCATGGTTCATGAGTCCGACGAAGTATTGATCAAACGCATGTTGCCAAACTTACGTTAGGAGAGCGCAATGCCAAGAGTTAAAAGAGGCGTCACCGCGCGTGCCAGCCACAAGAAAGTACTAAAACAAGCAAAAGGCTACCGTGGTGCACGTTCACGTGTTTTTCGCGTTGCCAAACAAGCTGTAACCAAAGCGGGTCAGTACGCTTATCGCGATCGCAAAACCAAGAAGCGTATGTTCCGTCGCTTATGGATTGCACGCATTAATGCGGCATCTCGTGAGTGCGGTATGAGTTACAGCCGTCTGATGGAAGGCTTGAAAAAAGCCAACATCGACATTGATAGAAAAATGTTGGCAGATCTGGCGGTTGCCGATTCTGCAGCGTTTGGTGCCATCGTCGATAAGGCGAAGGCTGGCCTGCAGCAAGCCTAGAAAGGTTTGCTCAAGTCAAAGGCTAACGTTTTACGTTGTCTTTGGCTTTTAGGTCAGGCGATGGCAACACGCCTTATCGACGGGGGAAGCGGGCATTAGCCTGCTTTCCCCGTTTTTGTTTCTGGCTCCCCCAAAGTGTGGATGAAGGTGGGTTTGTTTGAAAACGGGGCAGCACTAACTTAAGTAACACTAACGAATAAGTTGAATTAATTATGGCACTGGATCTGGACGGATTGCTCAGCGATGCGCAATCGATGATCGAAGCGGCAAGCAACCTGTCTGAACTTGAGGCGGCAAGGGTTGAATTGCTGGGTAAAAAAGGGCGCTTAACCGGCGCACTAAAAGCAGTTGGTCAATTGCCCAAGGAAGAGAAGCCTGAAGCGGGCCAAGCGGTTAACCGTACCAAGCAAACGGTGCAGGGCTTACTCGATGATCGGCTGCAAAACCTTGAAAGTGAAGCCTTAGCTGAGAAGCTGCAGCAAGATGCAATTGACATCACTCTGCCAGGGCGTGCACAAGCTGCCGGTGGCTTACACCCGATTACGCTTACCATCGAACGTATCTCGGCCTTGTATGCGCAATTAGGTTTTGATGTTGCCTTGGGTCCTGAAATTGAAGACGACTACCACAACTTTGAAGCGCTTAATATTCCTGCGCATCACCCTGCGCGTGCCATGCACGATACGTTTTATTTTGATGTAAATCGCTTGCTACGAACGCACACATCATCGGTACAAATTCGTTATATGAAAACCAATCCACCGCCGCTTCGCATTGTTGCCCCTGGGCGTGTGTACCGTTGCGATTCTGATCAAACCCATTCGCCCATGTTCCATCAGGTGGAAGGCTTGTTGGTAGATAAAGATATTGGCTTGACTGATTTAATGGGCCATCTCGAAGGTTTTTTAAAGTTGTTCTTTGATCAGGATGATTGCGATATTCGTTTTAGGCCTTCTTATTTTCCGTTTACCGAACCCTCGGTTGAGGTGGATATTCGCATCGGTGGTGGTTCGTGGATGGAAGTGCTGGGGTCAGGCATTGTGCATCCTGAAGTGTTCCGTTCAGTTGGAATAGATACTGAAGAATTTACCGGTTATGCATTTGGTATGGGCGTAGAGCGCCTGGCCATGCTCCGTTATGGCGTTAAAGATTTACGTCAGTTCTTTGAAAACGATCTGCGTTTTTTGCAGCAGTTTCATTAAGCGAGGTCGCACATGATATTCAGTGAAAAGTGGTTAAGAGAATGGGTCAACCCGCCAGTTGATTCTGCAGAGCTTGCTGAGCAACTCACCTTTCTTGGGTTAGAGGTAGACGAAGTCACCTCATCTATGCCCGCCATGACGGACGTGGTGGTGGCGCGTGTGGTGGATGTTGTACCACACCCCGACGCCGACAGGCTGCGCGTGTGTGAGGTGGATAATGGCACCTCGGATTTATTACAAGTGGTGTGTGGTGCACCCAATGTAAGGCCTGGCCTTATAACAGCCTTTGCGAATGTGGGTTGCCCAATGCCCGATGGTAAAAAGCTTAAGAAGGCCAAACTGCGCGGTGTGGAATCGTTTGGCATGTTGTGTTCTGGAAGCGAGGTTGGCATTAGCGAGAGTACCGATGGTTTGCTGGAATTGGACGATAAAGCCCCTGTGGGCGAAACCCTGGCCAGTTACTTAGAGCTTGATGACAACATCATCGATGTTGATCTAACACCTGATAGAGGTGATTGCTTGAGCATACGAGGTATTGCACGTGACTTATGCGCGCGCAACGATTTGCCTTTGCAGCTTCACGAAATAACGCCTATAAACGCTCAAATTGATGATACCTGGCCCGTGCGGTTTTCTTCCTCAACAGCCTGCGCGCGTTTTGTTGGGCGTGTTATCCGTGATGTCAATATGCATCAGGAAACCCCTATCTGGTTAAGTGAACGCTTGCGCCGTAGTGGCGTGCGCTCAATAAATCTGGCGGTGGATATTACAGCCTATGTGATGCTTGAACTTGGACAGCCCATGCACGCCTACGATCTTGATAAGTTGCAAGGTGATATACAGGTGCGCCTGGCTGGTGAAGGTGAAACTGTTGATCTACTTGACGGGCGCACAGTAAAGCTGACCGCTGATACAACGGTGATTGCCGATGACAGCGGTGCTATCGGTATTGCTGGCATTATGGGCGGTGAATCTACCGGTGTTGATAAAAACACCACCAATGTGTTTTTTGAAGCAGCGCTTTTCTTACCTGAAAATATTATTGGTAAGCCACGACAGTATTCATGTCATACCGATGCATCGCACCGGTTCGAACGCGGTGTGGACCCGGCATTGCAATCGGATGCAATGGAATATGCAACGGGATTACTGACGAATCTTTCTGGCGGTAAGCCAGGCCCGATTCGCGATTGGCAAGATGCGCCTCGAATACCGGTTGGCGAAAAAGTAGTGGTGCGACGCTCGCGCATGGCTAGGCTTATCGGGGTGAGCTTGCCTGATGATTTAGCCGAACGCGTGTTCACGCGTTTAGGTATTGCATGGGCTGCGAATGCGGAAGGATGGACTGTCACCCCGCCAAGCTATCGATATGATTTACGCATTGAAGAAGACTTTATTGAAGAGGTAGGGCGGGTACATGGCTTTGATAATCTGCCGCGAACATCCCCTGCACACCAACCGCAGTTTCGTCCGGTTGCCGAAAATAAAGTGCCAACCATCGAACTTAAGAAATTGCTGGCCAATCGTGGTTACCAGGAAGTGGTGACGTATAGCTTTGTGGATGCACAACGGCTGGTACATTTACGGCCCGACCTTGAAGCGCTGCCATTGGCCAACCCGATTTCGGCCGATATGTCGGTGATGCGCACCACGCTTGTTATTGGTTTAATCGAAACCATGCGCCGCAATCAAAGCCGCCAGCAACCGAATATGCGCTTGTTTGAAACCGGCCTTCGCTATTTGCCCGCACAGGATAAAAGTGTCGCCACACTCGATTCTGAAATACAGGCCGATCACGGCAGCGATATTCAGATTGATGACAATCTTCAGCAGCAATCCATGATGGCGGGCTTGATTGTTGGTCAAAATATGCCCGAAAACTGGAATGTGGACGATCGAGAGGCTGATTTTTTCGATGTGAAGGCCGATATTCAAGCACTTTTTCATCGTGCAAATGGCCTCACGGTGGAATTTGTGGCGGGGGAGCTTGCCATGTTGCATCCGGGCCAACGCGCTACCATTCTCTGTAATGGCGTGAAAGCGGGGTATGTGGGCCGTCTACACCCCGAAATTCAGAAAAAACTGGATCTGACCCAAACCCCTATTGTGTTTGAGGTATCCCTCGCGGCCTTAAGCGAGGCCAAGTTGGCGGCCGCGAGCCCGATTTCGCGCCAACCCAGCGTGCGGCGAGATATTGCACTGTTGGTGGACGAGTCTGTTACCCATCAAGCGATTTTTGCCTGCGCACGCAATCACTCACCCAAATGGCTTAGGGACGTAGTGACTTTTGACGTCTATCAGGGCGAAAAAGTAGAAAAAGGCAAGAAAAGCATTGCGTTAGGCTTGATTATGCAGGAGTTTTCGCGCACTCTAGAGGAGGCCGAAGTAGAAGAGGCCGTGGCAAAAATTGTCGATGCAACGACTAAGGAGCTGGGTGCTGTACTAAGGGTATGATATGGCATTAACCAAAGCAGCGATGGCAGAGATGCTGTTCGACGAGCTGGGGCTAAACAAGCGTGAGGCCAAAGAGTTTGTGGAACAGTTTTTTGAGGAAGTGCGTACAGCGCTCGAAGCTGGGCACGATGTAAAACTTTCCGGTTTCGGCAATTTTGTGCTGCGTAATAAAAGCGAGCGCCCGGGCAGAAACCCAAAAACGGGAGAAGAGATTCCCATTTCGGCGCGCCGCGTAGTAACATTCAGACCTGGTCAGAAACTCAAAGCACGTGTAGAAGCCTATGCTGGAAGTCAGCAACAATAACGATTTACCAACCATTCCCAATAAACGGTACTTCACCATTGGTGAAGTGAGCGAGCTGTGCGAAGTTAAACCGCATGTACTTCGCTACTGGGAACAAGAATTTCCCGACCTGAAGCCTGTTAAAAGGCGCGGCAACCGTCGCTACTACCAACGCCACGATGTGGTGCTTATCCGGCAGATACGCAGCTTACTGTATCAAGAGGGTTACACGATTGGTGGTGCGCGCCAACACCTTGCGGGCGATGTGGTTCGCGAAGATGCCATTCAATCTCAGCAGATGATGCGCCAGTTACGCACCGAGCTTGAAGATGTGTTGCGTATATTGAGAACGTAGATTGACGATACCGGTTACTTCTTTACACGCGAGCATCTCTTAACTTTTAACTCTGCGCTATTAGGGGAGCGCTAATTCACTTCGTAACAACTGCGTGGTGGAATCCCGAATCATTCATGGTCGGCGGGGCATGGCGCAGTCTGGTAGAGCACCACAATGGGGATTTGGGGGTAATCGGGCCGAATCCTAACGTTCCGACCCAATTACACCATCTCCTAATTGCTAGTCACTGGAGCGTTCACAACAACAGTTGTATTAATCGCAGGGTTATCAATTGTTTGAGCGGGGCCTTTTAGATACTGAATTTCAACCGAATCGACGCTTTCATCCTCTCCCAAACCAAAATACAGCAAATGAGTACTGTCGGAGCCCAGCCCTTCGCTGGTGATGAAATGTTTGACTAGTTTATTGCCCGTTGACAATTTTGCAGTGGCCACAGCGCCAAGCGAGGTGGCTGTGTTAGGCATTTCGAGTTTCAGAAAATTGTTTCCATGCCCCTGACTCATTTGTACCTTGGATTGCCCTTGCAGATTTACCCGCACCATGTCCAGAGCACCGTCATTGTTAAAGTCGGCGGCTAAGGCGGCAATCTCGAAAGCTTTGTTAACGGCGTTGCTTTCTTTTTCGCGGTCAGTGAATTTTCCGCTATCAGCCTGGAACAACACTCTGCCTGGCAAGTACACCAGGTGGTTATAGGGCAACTGCACGTAATTTTCCGAAATTATTAAGTCCTGCAGACCGTCGGCATTAAAGTCTTCAAAAAGCATTCCCCAGGAGAATTCATAGTCGGCGAGATTGGTTTCTTCGGCGGTATCGGTAAATGTAAAGTCTCCGTCATTTCGAAAGACTATGATATCGGGATTGTAAATCTGATCGCTGGTGAGATCGCCTCTTACTATTCGGTTCATGAGTGGACCCATATCACCCACATTGGAGAAAGCAAGATCTACCAGGCCATCATTATTGTAATCGCCTATTGCATTTCCCATCGGGTAACCGAATTGTTGACTGTTCGGGTTCTCGACATTGGTAAATTTAACTTCACCGGTGGCTTCACCTGTGTTCGGATCAAACAGTGTATCGTTTCTCCACGTACGAACTTGTCCGGTATCATGTGATACCACCAGGTCCATATCACGATCACCGTCGAGATCGACAAAATTTCCCTGGAAAGTATTATGAATGTAAGTCATTCCCGAGCTTTCAGTGATATCGGTGAACGTGTTGTCCCCGTTGTTTTGGAATATCAGGCTGCTTGCCCCATAGCTGTGGTCGTTAAAACCGGTCTGCCCTTTGACATAGCGATTTCTAATATAGGCGGCAATATACATATCGACATAACCATCGTTATTAATATCGCCCAGCGCAACTGTCAGCGGAGCTGATACTTCGTCAAAGGGCAGATTCAGTTTTTCCTCTTTGAACTGGCCGTTGGTGTTGTATGAAATAAATACGTCATTTTCTCTGGCAATGACCAGATCATCCCAGCCGTTTTCATCGACATCGAGCACGGCTGCTCCAAAACTTTCCGGGTTCTTTGCAGCACCTATGTTGTGTTTGTCTGATACGTCCAGGAAAGTGCCATCTGGCTGATAGGCATACAACACATCGTTTTGAAGTAAACCACCCCCGATGAATATTTCTT
>CAYSZH010000151.1:0-11112 GCA_964435305.1 uncultured Granulosicoccaceae bacterium | reverse complement strand
ACACAACCTTGCAGTTTGACGAGCCCTGGACCTACGAAAACTACCTCAAAATTGGTGGCTTTCAGGCTTGGCAAAAAATACTGGATGAAAAGCTAACGCCAGAAGACGTTGTCGACATTGTTAAAGAATCTGGCCTTCGTGGGCGCGGTGGCGCAGGTTTTCCTACCGGGCTTAAGTGGAGCTTTATGCCTAAAGAATCGGCGCAAAGCTATTTTGTCGTTAATTCAGATGAGTCAGAGCCTGGTACCTGTAAAGATCGCGACCTTATTCGCTTTAATCCGCATGCCTTGGTTGAAGGCATGCTTATCGGTTGCTATGCCATACGTGCAAGTGTTGGTTACAACTATATGCGCGGTGAATTTATGGACGAGGTTTACCGAAATTTTTCTGCCGCGCTGAAGCGCAGTTATGAAGAGGGCTGGGTCGGAAAAGACATTAAAGGTTCAGGTATCGATATCGAAGTCATTGGAACGCTTGGTGCCGGTGCGTATATCTGTGGTGAAGAAACTGCCTTGCTCGAATCACTTGAGGGCAAAAAAGGCCAGCCTCGATTCAAGCCACCGTTTCCAGCTAACTACGGTTTGTATGGTAAACCAACCACAATTAATAACACTGAGTCGGTGGCATCTGTGCCAGCCATTATCCGTAATGGCGCTAAGTGGTTTGCTGACATGGGCATCGAGAAAGCCGGTGGGCAAAAATGTTTTTCAGTTTCCGGGCATGTTGCCAAACCGGGTAACTTCGAAATCAATCTTGGTACTCCATTCGCCGATTTACTTGAACTCGCAGGTGGCATGCGCGGCGGTGCAAGACTTAAAGCGGTGATTCCTGGCGGTTCATCGGTACCGGTTGTGCCGGCGGAAACGATGTTGCAAACCAATATGGACTACGATTCTATTGGTAAAGCCGGTTCGATGTTAGGTTCTGGTGCGGTCATCGTGATGGATGAGACAACCGATATGGTGCAGGCATTGCGTCGCTTATCGCGATTTTACTTCTCTGAAAGTTGTGGTCAGTGCACACCCTGTCGCGAAGGCACAGGGTGGTTGTATCGCATGCTTACCCGCATCGTTGAAGGCAAAGGCCTTCCAGAAGATATCGAAAAACTGGAAGATGTTGCTGGGAAAATTGCCGGTCGTACTATCTGCGCACTTGGTGATGCGGCAGCCATGCCGGTACAGAGTTTTGTAAAACACTATCGGCACGAATTCGAATATTACATTGAGCACAAGCGAAGCCTGGTAGGTGAAAAGCTTGGTGCTGTGGCTTAGGCACTCGTAAAGACGCAATACTATGAGCGACGACGAAATTCAGATAACCGTTGATGGCCAACCGCTAAAAGCGCGTAAAGGCCAGATGCTGATCGAAGTAACAGATGCGGCCGGCATAGATGTGCCGCGTTTTTGTTATCACAAAAAATTATCCGTGGCGGCTAACTGCCGTATGTGCTTAGTAGAGGTTGAAAAAGCGCCCAAGCCCTTACCGGCCTGTGCCACTCCTGTAATGCCCGATATGGTGGTTAAAACCAAATCGACGCTGGCGCGTGAAGCACAGCAAGGCACCATGGAATTCTTACTGATCAACCATCCACTCGATTGCCCCATCTGTGATCAAGGCGGCGAGTGTGAATTGCAAGATGTTGCGATGGGTTATGGCGGCAGTGCTTCCCAATACACAGAAGGTAAGCGGGTGGTCATGGATAAGTACATTGGGCCATTGATCGCAACCGAAATGACACGCTGTATCCATTGCACACGTTGTGTGCGCTTTGGTGAAGAAATCGCCGGTATTCGCGAACTCGGTGCAACCGGTCGTGGCGAAAACGTACGTATCGGTACTTATATTGAGAAGTCTGTGGTCTCTGAACTCTCCGGTAACGTTATCGATATCTGTCCGGTTGGTGCCTTAACCGCAAGACCTTCACGCTATACAGCGCGCTCTTGGGAACTACAGCAGCAACCGTCTGTTGCACCACATGACAGTGTGGGTTCTAACATTTTCATCCATCTCGATGGCAGCAAAGTGAATCGCGTTATCCCGCGGGATAACGAAGATATTAATGAAGTGTGGATTTCTGATCGAGATCGTTTTAGCTATCAGGGTTTAACCAGTGCCGATAGACTGACAACACCGATGGTGCGAAAAAACGGTGAGCTAGTTGAAACGGACTGGTCATCTGCCATTGCTGCGGCAAGCGATAAGCTTAAAGCTGCAGGTGAGTCGCTGGGTGTTTTGGCATCCGCCTCATTGCCAGTAGAAGAACTCTATCTTGCGCAAAAAATGGGACGTGCGCTTGGCACTAACAACATCGACCATCGATTAGGTCAGCAGGATTTTTCAGCTCAAGATGCTGCGCCCGTGATGCCTTGGTTGGGAATGAACCTGGCTGATTTGGAAACACTTGATTCTGCATTGCTAGTTGGATCCAACATTCGCAAAGAGCAGCCGATTGCTGCGCTACGTTTAAGAAAGTCAGCGTTGAAAGGTGCGTCCATTAGCTGTGTTAACCCAAAACACTTCGAATTGCATTTTGACGCAGCCGACATGATCACTGTACGTGCCGATGCACTGGTGACTGAGTTGTACTGCATTGCAAAAGCGGCTGGCGCGGATCTTTCTCAACTGAAAAACGCATCAAGTGCAGACCCTAGCGAGCAACAAAAACGTATCGCGAACAGTTTAAAAGACGGTGAGCGCAGTGCTGTGATGCTTGGCGGTATTGCAGTAGCCCATCCGGCCTATGCGCAATTGCATTACATTGGCTTGCAACTGGCCAATGCGACCAATGCCACCTTGTCAATGTTGCCCGAAAGAGCCAACACGGCCGGTGCCTGGCTTGCCGGCGTATTGCCACATCGTGCGTCCGGCGGTAAGGCGGCGTCATCAAATGGGCTAAATGCAATGCAGATGCTCGACGGTCAATGCAAAGCATTGTTGCTGCTTGGTGCCGAGCTTGAATTTGATGCGGCGAACCCTGCTCAAGCTATCAGTGCCATGTCGTCTGCTGAATCGGTTGTCAGTTTCAGTGCTTATCTCTCTGATAGCTTACGAGCGCATGCCGATGTTGTGTTACCGGTTGCCACGTTCCCTGAAATATACGGAACCTACGTCAATGCCACGGGTAACTGGCAAACAGCCAAAGGCGTTATCGCGCCTCCAGGGGATGCACGGCCAGCCTGGAAAATTATGCGTGTGCTTGCAGAATCCTTAGCGCTTGATGGATTTGGTTATGAAAGTCCGGAAGCGGTAACACGTGAGCTACAACAGCAGTGTTCAGCTGTTGAACTCAATAACAGTACATCGTTTGGCGAGCTTCAGTTCAGCCCGGCATCCGATATTAAAATGATGCGCAGTGGTGAAACACCGATTTACCGAACTGACCCTATTGTGCGTCGTTCACAACCATTGCAAAAATCGGCTGACGGTAAGCAGGCGTTTGCCTCACTAGCGCAGGCGGAACTTGATCGCATGCAAGTGCAAGAAGGCGATGACATTGTGGTCAAGCAAGGGCAGGCAATCGCGAAGTTCCCGGTACGTGTCGATGAGGGTGTGCCAGAAGGAAGTGTTTGGTTGCCAAATGGTTTAACGCAAACCTCAGAGCTCGGCGAATTGTTTGCATCGGTGGAGCTCAGCAAATCATGATAGACGCCATCCTTCATACGATCGTCACAATACTTAAAATTGTGGCAATACTGCTACCACTAATTATCAGTGTGGCCTATTTGACATTGGCCGAACGTAAAGTCATTGGTTCCATGCAAGTGCGTATTGGGCCAAACCGCGTAGGCTGGAAAGGGCTTGGACAACCGTTTGCCGATTTATTCAAGCTGTTGACCAAAGAAGTCATTATCCCGACAAATTCGGCGCGGTTCTTATTTCTAACAGCACCCATTTTATCCTTAGCACCTGCTTTGGCAGCTTGGGCTGTCATTCCTTTTTCAGATGGCTTGGTGCTAGCCGACGTTAATGCCGGTTTACTGTATGTATTGGCCATGACATCGGTTGGCGTATACGGTGTCATCATTGCCGGTTGGGCATCCAATTCCAAATACGCCTTTTTAGGGGCCATGCGTTCAGCGGCTCAAATTGTGGCCTATGAAATCGCCATGGGCTTTGCGCTTATCGGTGTGTTGATGGTGGCAGGCAGTTTGAACCTCGGCGATATTGTGCGTGCACAAAGCGGCGGTTTTTTTAGTTGGTTTTTAATCCCTTTGCTACCACTGGCGGTTGTTTATTTTATATCCGGTGTTGCTGAAACCAACCGCGCCCCGTTCGATGTTGCCGAAGGTGAATCAGAGATCGTGGCAGGCTTTCACGTTGATTACTCTGGTATGGCCTTCGCGGTTTTCTTTTTGGCTGAATACGCCAATATGATCATGATTGCCGCACTGACATCAGTGATGTTTCTTGGGGGCTGGTTATCACCAATTGATGGTATTGGCGATGGTATTCACTGGTTTCTAATTAAAACGGCATTTTGTCTGTTTTTGTTCCTGTGGTTTCGTGCCACATTTCCACGCTATCGCTACGATCAGATTATGCGGCTTGGGTGGAAAGTATTTATTCCGGTCACCATCGTCTGGATCGCGGTAGTGGGTTTTGCCATCTATTTCGAATTCGGTCCTTGGTTCCAGGTACGCAGTTAGTGAGACAACAACAATGACTGGACAACTAAAAGATTACGTCAAGAGTTTTACCCTGTGGGAATTACTCAAAGGCATGCGCCTTACTGGTAAGTACTTTGTGTCAAAGGGCATCACCATACAGTACCCTGAAGAAAAGACACCGCAGTCGCCGCGCTTTCGAGGCTTGCATGCATTAAGGCGCTATCCAAACGGTGAAGAGCGTTGCATTGCCTGCAAACTCTGTGAGGCGGTTTGCCCAGCGCTTGCGATCACCATTGAATCTGAGCAACGCCCGGATAACACACGTCGCACAACCCGTTACGACATCGATTTGTTCAAATGTATTTTTTGCGGTTTTTGCGAAGAGGCTTGCCCGGTGGATTCCATTGTCGAGACGCGCATTTTTGAATACCACTTTGAAAACCGTGGTGAGCAAATCATGACAAAAGACAAATTGCTCGCCATTGGCGACAAATACGAAGATCAAATCGCAGCGGATCGCGCTGCTGACGCTGCATTTCGATAGGACGGGGCCGTGAGTTTCGAAATATTCATATTTTATGTGTTTTCCGCCATCCTGGTGTTTTCCGCCTCCCGCGTTATTACGGTGCGTAACCCTGTGTTCGCTGCCATGTTTTTGGTATTAACGTTTTTTACCTGTGCCGGAATCTGGATGCTGCTTGAAGCCGAGTTCCTCGCTATAACCCTCGTGCTGGTATACGTGGGGGCGGTCATGGTGTTGTTCTTATTTGTTGTTATGATGCTCGATATTAATGTTGAACCCATGCGTGAAGGTTTTGTGAGTTATCTGCCGGTAGGTTTGCTTGTCGGTGCCATCATGCTTATCGAGATGATCATTCTGGTCACTCGCAATTTTAAATCGGAGCAGTACCCGGTGCCAGCCAGAGCGGGTGCGGATTACAGCAACACCGAAGCATTGGGGCAGTTGCTTTACAGTAAATACCTTTTCCAGTTTGAAATTGCTGCCGTGATCTTATTGGTTGCCATCGTTGCCGCCATTGCATTAACCATGCGTCGACGTCCCGAAACCAAGTACCAGAAACCGTCAGAACAAGTCAGTGTGACCAAAGCCGATCGTTTGCGTGTTGTGCAAATGCCGTCTGAAAAGCAATAGGGGCGGAAGAGGATCATGATTTCACTGTCACACTATCTCGCACTGGGCACCATTCTGTTTTGCTTAAGTGTTGTCGGGATTTTTCTTAATCGGAAGAATGTGATTATTCTTTTGATGTCTATCGAACTGATGCTGCTCTCGGTCAATATGAACTTTGTCGCGTTCTCGCATTTTCTGGGTGATGGGGCCGGGCAAATCTTCGTATTTTTTATACTCACCGTGGCTGCTGCGGAAGCGGCTATCGGGCTGGCTATCTTGGTGGTGCTGTTCCGTAACAGGCAAACCATTAACGTGGCAGACCTAGACAGGCTGAAGGGGTAGGCACATGAAATTAATCTATACCCTCATACCGCTTGTTCCACTTATTGCGGCAGCAGCGGCTGGTTTCTTTGGCAAAAAGCTTGGCCGTGTCAACTCGCACCGGGTCACTATTGCTGGTGTCGGCCTATCGTTTCTCTTATCTCTGGTCGCATTCAGTAAAGTTGTGCTAGGCGATGCTCCGGTGTTTAACGAAACGCTATACACCTGGATGGTCAGTGGCAACATCAAGTTTGAAATTGGTTTTCTGGTCGATAAGCTCACCGTATTGATGATGCTTGTTGTGACTTTTGTGTCACTCATGGTGCACATCTACACCATTGGGTATATGGAAGAAGACCCGGGCTACCAGCGCTTTTTTAGTTATATCTCGCTGTTTACCTTTTCGATGTTAATGCTGGTAATGTCCAACAACTTTTTACAGCTGTTCTTTGGTTGGGAAGCGGTTGGATTGGTGTCGTATCTTTTGATCGGCTTCTGGTACAAAAAGGACACGGCTATCTTTGCCAACATGAAAGCGTTTTTGGTTAACCGGGTAGGGGATTTTGGTTTCCTTCTGGGTATTGCCGGCATCGTTTATTACACTAACAGCCTGTCTTATGTGGATGCGTTCGCGGCAGGGCCAGAAATCGCCAGTCAGACAATGACTATATTTGGTGGTGCTGAATGGGGGGCTATCACCGTTATCTGTATTTGTCTCTTTATTGGCGCAATGGGTAAATCGGCGCAAGTGCCATTGCATGTGTGGTTACCTGATTCCATGGAAGGGCCCACGCCCATTTCGGCATTGATACACGCCGCTACCATGGTTACAGCCGGCATCTTTATGGTTGCGCGTATGTCGCCACTGTTTGAGCTATCAGAAACCGCCTTAAGTTTTGTACTCATTATTGGTTCTATCACGGCCCTGTTTATGGGCCTTATTGGTATTGTGCAAAACGATATAAAACGGGTTGTGGCCTATTCGACTCTATCTCAGCTTGGGTATATGACAGTGGCCTTAGGCGTCTCGGCATACTCTGCTGCCATTTTTCATCTGATGACGCATGCGTTTTTTAAGGCGCTATTATTCCTCGCTGCCGGTTCTGTCATTATTGCCTTGCATCATGAGCAGGATATGCGAAAGATGGGTGGCTTGAAAAAGTACTTGCCCATTACCTACTGGACATCACTGATTGGCTCTCTTGCGCTAATTGGTTTCCCAGGTTTGTCCGGATTCTTTTCAAAAGACATCATCATTGAAGCGGTGCATAAATCGGAAATTACGGGTGCATCGTTTGCTTATATGTGTGTGCTGGCAGGTGTCTTTATCACGGCATTTTATTCATTCCGTATGTTCTTCCTGGTTTTTCATGGCAAAACGCGAATGGACAAGCACACGGCTGAGCATGCGCATGAACCACCTAAAGTAGTTACCTGGCCATTGATACTCTTGGCCATACCCTCTGTGATTATTGGATGGATGACGGCAAGCAGTGTGGTGTTCGGAGATTACTTTAAAGGCATCATTACTGTTCTCCCGGAACATGACACCATTGCCAAGCTGGGTGAGTACCATGGTGGTTTAGGTTTTATCGCACACGGCTTCCAGACACCTGCTATGTATTTGGCTGCTGCTGGCGTCTTAACGGCCTGGGTGTTTTACCTGCTCAAGCCGGAAATTCCAGCAAAACTACACAGCAAGCTTGGCTTCTTCCATCGCATACTTGATAAGAAATACGGCTTTGATGATTTTAATCAAGCTGTGTTTGCAGGTGGCAGTGTGGCGCTGGGTACTAAACTTTGGCGTGTCGGTGATGCCACTATTATTGATGGCGGGATGGTTAACGGTTCGGCAAAAAGTGTGGGGCTACTTGCCGGCATTACACGCTTTGTACAAACCGGTTACCTGTTTCATTATGCCTTTGCGATGATCATTGGGCTGCTCGTACTCTTAACCTGGTTCTTGTTCTCCTGATGCGCACTATTACGAAACTACAGCACTTACCCGGATCGAAGCCGTGAACGAATCCAACTCGATTTTATTAAGCCTGACTATCTGGCTGCCTATCATCGGCGGCATCGCGATTCTAATGGCTGGAACTGCAAGGTCACGACCATTTGCATTGGCTGTGTCTGTACTGACATTTTTAGTGAGCCTGCCTTTGTTTTTTGGTTTTGATAAAACCACGCCGGCAATGCAGTTCACACAAAATTTAGCCTGGTTACCCGCATTTGATATCAACTACTCATTGGGCATAGACGGTATTTCAATGCCGCTGATTATCCTAACAACGTTTATAAACGTTATTGTGGTTATATCAGCCTGGGAAGTGATTAAAGACAGGCCGGCTTTATATTTGGGTTGTTTTCAAATAATGACAGGCCTCATGGTGGGTGTTTTCTCAGCGCTGGACGCAGTGTTGTTTTACATCTTTTTTGAAGCCACGCTCATACCCATGTTTCTTATCATCGGTATCTGGGGTGGGCCTAATCGTGTTTACGCGACCATCAAGTTTTTCCTATACACCTTTCTTGGTTCGGTGTTTATGTTGGTGGCGTTAATCTATCTGTACATACAGGGTGAGACGTTTGCCATATTGGGTATGCACACACTCGAACTTGGCGCCACACAGCAATTTTGGATATTCATTGCCTTCTTTCTCGCTTTTGCGGTCAAGATTCCAATGTGGCCAGTACACACCTGGTTACCCGATGCACACGTTGAAGCACCGACCGCTGGTTCCGCGGTGCTGGCGGCCATCATGTTGAAAATGGGTGGGTACGGTTTTCTGCGTTTTAGCCTGCCAATTACGCCGGATGCCAGTTCACGCCTCGATGGCTTCATGATTGTGCTGTCGCTTATTGCCGTGGTGTATATCGGTTTTGTTGCACTGGCCCAGCGCGATATGAAAAAGCTGATTGCCTATTCGTCCATATCGCATATGGGTTTTGTAACACTGGGTATTTTTATCGCGTTTATCCTGATAGAAAAAGGTGACACCGCAGGCGTTGCGCTGGGTATTGAAGGTGCGATAATGCAGATGATCTCGCACGGCTTTATATCGGCAGCCATGTTTCTCTGTGTTGGTGTGATGTACGATCGTGTGCACAGTCGTGAAATTGCAGACTACGGTGGTGTGATTAACACCATGCCGGTATTCGGTGCGTTTATGGTGTTCTTTGCAATGGCTAATGCAGGTTTACCAGGTACATCCGGTTTTGTCGGTGAGTTCATGGTTATATTAGCGAGCTTCAAAACCAATTTCTGGATAGCATTTCTTGCATCATTAACATTGATACTCGGCGCGGCTTACACCTTATGGATGGTGAAACGCGTTATCTTTGGTGAGGTTGCTAACGACAAGGTTGCAGCGCTAACAGACATAAACAGACGCGAATTCTGGATGCTGGCCTTGCTGGCTGTTTTCGTTCTGTTGCTAGGTGTGTTCCCGAACATACTGGCCAGCGTAATGCACGCATCGGTTGAAAATCTCGTGCAACACATTTCAATTTCAAAGTACTAGGCGCGCAGCGATGGATAATCTACAGATTGCAACGCCAGAAATATTTTTGCTGACAGCTACCTGTGTGGTTTTGGTTGTCGGGTTGTTTCTGAAACCTGAGCAGCGCTATATAAACTACTGGATGGCGCAGTTTACTTTGTTGGTGACCTTGGTCATCGCTTCTGGCCAGCTAGATGAAGGTACTCAGTCTGCATTTCAGGGTGCTTATGGTATTGATACAATGGCAACCAGCCTCAAATGCTGGATATTGGCTATCGCGATCTTGGGCTTTTTATACTCGCGTGATTACTTAAGTGAGCGTCAAATCGCTCGTGGCGAGTACTACGCACTAGGCCTGTTTGGTGTGATGGGCATGATGGTGATGGTATCGGCCACTAATATGCTCACCATTTATCTTGGGCTGGAACTGCTTGCGCTCTCTTTATATGCCATGGTGGCCTTGTATCGCGACAACAGCGATGCATCAGAAGCTGCCATGAAGTATTTTGTATTAGGTGCTCTTGCTTCGGGTATGTTGCTGTACGGCATGTCGATGATTTACGGTGCGACCGGCAGCCTTGATCTTAATGAAATCCATGCTGTACTGGCAGGAGCCGGAGAGCGCAGTGTTGGCGCAAGATACGGACTGGTATTTGTCATTGTTGGCTTGGCGTTTAAGTTTGGAGCCGTACCGTTTCATATGTGGGTGCCCGACATTTACGACGGAGCGCCAACATCTGTCACGCTCTACATCGCCACAGCGCCAAAAATAGCCGCCTTCGCCATGCTTATTCGATTGCTGGTGGATGGTCTGGAAAATTTACAAGCTGATTGGCAGCAAATGCTGAGTATTCTTGCAGCCCTTTCAGTGATTGTGGGCAACCTTGTCGCTATTGCACAAACCAATATTAAACGCATGCTGGCCTACAGTACGATCTCGCATGTTGGCTTTTTACTGATGGGCGTAGTAGGGGCCACTAGCGCCAGCTATAGCGCATCCATGTTTTATGCAATCGTGTATGCCTTTACCACTTTGGCAGCTTTTGGTGTTGTGCTCGTGCTGTCTCGCGGCGGTTATGAAGCCGTTCATCTTGATGATCTTGCAGGCTTGGGTAAACGCAACATTCTGCTAGCGGTGGTGATGATGCTCGCAATGATATCCCTTACAGGTGTGCCTCCACTGGTTGGTTTCTATGCCAAACTGGTTGTGCTGCGATCAGTTATTGACGCAGGCTTTTTATGGCTTGCCATTATCGGTGTGGCGATGTCGGTTATTGGCGCGTTTTATTATTTGCGTGTTATTAAGCTGATGTTCTTTGATGAGCCGACAGCCTTTGGCGAGGTGCAACCGGCAGGAGACGTGACGGTTGGGCTGGCTGCAAATGGATTGGCGCTTGTTCTGCTTGGTATATTGCCTGGGCTTATTATGGGAGTATGCGTTGCAGCGTTTGCTTGACGTTGCAATTTTAGTTCTAACCCCCTATAATTTTCCAACTCAGATGCGGGGTGGAGCAGTCTGGCAGCTCGTCGGGCTCATAACCCGAAGGTC
>CAYSZH010000150.1:0-11448 GCA_964435305.1 uncultured Granulosicoccaceae bacterium | reverse complement strand
CCGAAAGTTGTTCGATGCCGCGATCGCCCAGCCCTTCAAGCTGTACTGTCGCAAGCGCTGAGTGGACTCGATTCCTGGATTCATCGCGACCGACCTTTCTAATTTTTAAAGGGAAAGCAATATTCTCAGCCACAGTCATATGTGGAAACAGGGCATAACTCTGAAAGACCATGCCCACATCGCGCTTGTGCGGCGGTTTAAGGATGACCTCTTCATCGCCAAATTTAATGCTGCCGGAATCAGGTCTGTTAAACCCGGCGATGGCCATGAGTAATGTTGTTTTCCCTGAACCGGACGGCCCCAGTAGTGTTAGGAACTCACCGCTTTTTATATCCAGATTAACTGAATTGAGCGCGAACAAGTCGCCGTATTTTTTGGTGAGCGACTGGATATGGATAGGCAATGCAGCAGATTCTGGAGACAATACTGCTTCGTTTTCGCTGGACAAGATCAAAACCCTCAAAGCCACCGAGTGGCAGATGCCACTCGGCTTAAACGTCTACTGCAACTTACGCAGCTTCTGCAAAGCAATCATTCACTCAGCAGTTCCATGTACATCTCTAATGCCTGAGTTTTATGTTCCGCGTACCACGCAAGGCTAACGGGCAACATCAAGGGCACATTGTTCGGATGAGATGGCAGTGCTTCAATCAACTCCTTAGGTGCTGTTGTAACCTCATAGGCCTTCTTGTTAGTAGGGCCGTAGGTTATATGAAATGGTAGATTAGCCTGATACTCGGCTTTTGACACTTCAGCCAAAAATTTCATTGCAGTATCTTTGTTTGGCGCACCTTTTGGCATGGCAAAGCAGTCATAGTCGAGTAGCGCCTGATTAAATGTATAGCCAACAGTCGCACCGTCTTTTTTGGCATTGTCAAAGCGACCATTCCAACCGGTTGTCATATCCACTTCGCCGTCCTTCATGAGTTGTGCCTGCATTGCGCCAGACTCCCAGAACACGGCGATGTGCGGTTTGAGTTCGCGAATTTTATTGATTGCGCGCTCCATACCTTCCTTGGTTGAAAGCACTTCGTAAACTTTATCTGCAGGTACACCATCGGCCATTAGTGCAGGCTCCAGCGCGCCGTCTACATTGTTTGCACGATAGGCGCGAGTACCAGGGAATTTTTCAACATCCCAGAAGTCAGCCCATGATTTAGGCGCACTGTCGCTGCCGGGTTCTCCGTATTTTTCTGTATTCCACGACATTACGGTTGCAAATACATCTGAACCCACGCAGTAATCTGTGTATGTATTCGGGTAGAAATTGGATACATCCACCACGTCGTAATCGATTTTCTCAAGACAGCCATTTGCAGCGGCTGATGCCGAGCCTCCTGAACCTGTTACGACTAAATCCCAGGTGACGGCCCCGGATTCAACCTGCAGACATGTCTTTGACATACTTGCGCCAGATTCTCTGATAATTTCAATACCTGAATTTTTCGAAGCGTCATTAAACAGGGCGTTGTCCTGTGCCTCTCCGTATGATCCACCCCAAGACACAACGGTCACGGGGTCTGCTGCTGTTGTAATGCCTGTGAAAAGCGACACGCCAAGTCCAATTGAGACGGACATAATCGCTTTGCGTTTTTTAAACTTCAATTTGTTAATAAACATAGATTGAGCTCCTTTTGTGGTCAGTATTTACAACACATTTTTTAAATAATATTTACTAGGTCGTTTTCTTATACTCCTGTTTATCGCGCCATTGGTACCAGGAAACAACTGGTGGCAGAAACCATGGTTTACCTTTATACAACGGACGACCTGGGAATGGCAAATTATCCAACGCTGTTATGCCGGCAGCGTCTTCCAATATTTTTTGTCCACAACGCATACCAAGATAACTCGCCATGGAAACACCAGAACCGCAATACCCCATTGCATAGTGCAAGCCCTCGTGGACTCCAGTATGTGCAAGTGTGTCAAAGGTATAACCCACTGTACCAGCCCAGCTGTGTGAAATTTTCGTATTTTGTAGTTGTGGAAAAATACGGCACATCTGTTTGTGTAGGCGAGGGCCGCTAATACGAGGGTTGGTTTCGTTTGCTGAAACGCGGCCGCCGAATAGAACACGGGTTCTATCGGGCGATGCCCTGTAATAGTAAACAACGCGGCAGGTATCACTGGCAATACGATCTGTGGGGAACAGTTCATTTATCAGCGTTTCATTGAGATTTTCTGTGGCGATAATATAGCTCCCAATTGGAACTATGCGACGATGAAGCCAGGGTGTCAGATTACTGGTATAGCCATTGGTTGCAACCATCACGTTGCGCGCGTGGACCACACCTTGACTGGTTTTAACTGCGAATTGCGCATCACCACTTTCGGCTATGCGATTGATCTCGATGACAGGGCAATGAGCAATAATTTCAGCTCCTGAATGGGTTGCTGTATTGAGTAATCCGCGATGATACTTTCCCGCGTGCAAAGAAGCGTGACGCGGAAACACCACACCACCGTGATAAACATCTGTACCCAATTCGGATCGCTGTTCTGATTTTGGAACGACAAATGCCTCGATACCTTCTTTTTTACTAAGCTGATTTGCATGTGATGCAATAAGCTTAAACTGTGCAGACGAGTGTGCAGCATGAAAACGACCCTTACGCATAAAGTCGCACTCAATAGATTCGGTTTGCACAAATTCCTCAATCCATTCGAGTGCTATCTCTCCTTCTTGACGTATTGCGACTGCCTTGTCTAAGCCATATTTTTTTGAAAGTTGTTCAATGGATGGTTTGATACTCGTGCTAATTTGACCACCGTTGCGCGTACTGCAGCCATGCCCGGGTTCGTAGGCTTCAAGCACAAGGGTACTGCGGCCGCCTCGTGAAGTTTGAATAGCGGTATGTAAACCTGTGTAACCGGATCCGATAACAGCGACATCAACTGACTTAGGAAGTGTTTTGATAAGTGGCAATGCATCCGTTGACTGATCATGCCAATAGGATTGTTCTTTGTAGTCAGCTGCAAACAAGTCGTTTGAAGAGAAATTTGTCGAAGAAAGGCGTGTCGCAATATTGTCAGCTGTGTAGGAGCGTTCACCATTGACCGAGAGAGAAACCTTCGGTTGCTTTCCTTTATTTGCTCTTTCGATTTCTGACATTGGCGCGCTTGTCGGTGCTCAGTCTGGAATCGTTGCGAATGTTTGATTGCTACAAATTCGTGATTGCAGAATTGTGTTGTTTTGGCACAGTAACTAATTGATCCTGTGTAGGCAAGCTTTACTGAAACAGCGCACTGAAAATGATACCGAAATTGCGCCAACGATCCGAATACCAGGCATTGTTTTGGCGCCAAACAAGATTATTTCAACATACTTATTATGAGACCGTTACGTTTGACTTGTTCTAAGATTCCGTATGTTGCAATTCCGACTATTGGTTCTAGAAAAATGACATGTAAATCAACAATATATCGTCCAAATACCGGCTTCTGCTCAGATGATTAAACCCTACTCGTTTTTCCGCCTTCCAAGCAGCCAAGCAGGGGAGGGGTCACGCTCATTTAATTAAATAACCCCTCGATGCCTTGGAAATTCTATTTCTATTTTTATATTTGTAGGCATCCATTGAATTGTATAATCACTCGACTATTCTTTCATTCCTGATGAAGCTCCCTATTTTGCCTTGATGACAACCGGCTCAACATACTAGGCTGTAAGCCGCATCTTTGCGGGGTGGGGCGGGCTTTCGGAAAGGAAAATGAGTAATTCATTAGCCGGTAACGGTTTACTAATATAATAGCCTTGCAGGTAATCGCATCCATTTTTTCGCAGAAAGTCCAATTGTTCTGCCGTTTCAACACCTTCAGCAATTACTGTGAGGTCAAGAGATTTTGCCATTGCCAGAATGGTGGTCGCGATGGTCATGTCGTGTTGGTTGTTAGGCAAGTCGCTGATAAATGAGCGATCAATCTTGAGTGAGTCGATTGGAAATTTCTTCAGGTAACTCAAGGACGAGAAGCCAGTACCGAAATCATCCAAAGATAAACTGATTCCCAAATCACTCAGAGCGGAAAGAATTGATATCGAATTGTCCGTATCTTGCAGTAAACTGGATTCAGTTAGCTCCATTTCCAGCTCATGAGCTTCAATTGCTTCTGACTTCAACAGCTGACTGATGAATTCAACTAAATGATTATCTCGCACCTGATATGCAGATACATTTACAGCCATTCGCAGACTAAATCCCAATTTCTTCCAGGCTATTAATTGGGAAATGGCTTCGTTTATGACCCATTTTCCAACCTCATTGATCAATCCACTATCTTCCAGAATGGGAATAAACTGATCAGGTGGTACCCTGCCTTTTTCGGGGTGGTTCCATCTAATTAGCGCTTCGACGGCGTATAGATGGCCAGTTTCAGATTCTATCTGTGGTTGATAGTGAAGCTCAAATTGCTTATTGCGAATCGCAGCTCTAAGATCGTTTTCAATAACATGCCGTTCCATGTTAATCGTTTTCAATTCATGGGAGAAAAACATGTATTTATTTTTCCCATCTGATTTTGCCTTGTACATCGCGATGTCTGCGTTCTGAAGCAATGTTTCGATATCGTTTCCGTCATCAGGAAAAACGCTGATACCAATGCTGTTTGAAATTACGATGTCTTTCTTTTTCAGTCTTACAGAGCGTTTAGTTATTTCTGTTATTCGGCTAACGACAGATTCTATTTCTTCTTTTGATTGAATATTACAAAGTGCAATAGTGAATTCATCTCCGCCAAGGCGTGAAACTACATCAGTCTGGCTAACGCATTTTCGCAAATGGTCTGCAAATATTTCTAGTAACTCATCTCCAGTACCATGACCCATCGTGTCGTTGATTAATTTGAAATTATCAAGATCCAGAAATAGAATCGCTATTTTTTTGTCTTTAGTTCTAGCGAAACTCAAAGCTGATTCCAGTTTTTGCATAAACGATGCACGATTGGGTAGTCCGGTTAAACTATCATTATGTGCAAGATCGAAAATTCGTTCCTCATCCAATTTTCTCTCTGTTATATCCGTAAATAGAGCAACATATCGGATAGGTTTGCCTGTTTTGTCCATAAATGGAAAGATGTTCGCATCCACCCAATAGTGATCACCGTCTTTTTTTCGGTTCTTAAATTCATCTGTCCACTGTTCGCCAGCAGCTAGTGCAGACTGCATGTTTCCGTGATTATTTCCAATCTGTGCCTCCCGAAGAAAAACGCCCCAAGGTTGGCCAATGACTTCTTCTTTGGGAAATTGGCTTATTTCGACGAATTTGTCGTTAACATAGTCAACTATTCCATCTGAGCTGATGCTTGCAACAATGGCATGCTTATCAAGTGCATTTTTTTGGAAAGCCACTTCGTTGAGCGAGTCTTCGAGCTTTCGCATGGTACGGCTCAAGGTTAAAAATAGCTGTGATACGTATAATAATAACAGTAGTGCAAATGCATACATGGCTGCACGGTATAACGAAGCTGTTCTACTTAATCTCGTATTGTGTTCAATATACAGCTGATAAATAGTATCGATACTTTGTTTTGTTGATAAATCAAACATTCTATCGATAACATTTTGTAGTTTGATATGTTGACTCAATATTGTGTCAGCGTGTTGGGATATTTGAATGATACTGTTTAAACTTGATTTTTTAAGCTTCTCAATTTTTGCGGATGCTGCCGTTCTGTTACTTTCAGTTGCTTTTGAGTTAAACAGTAAAATTTCGCGCAACAAGAGATTGAGATCAGTGTGGTAGCGTGCATAGTTCGGGTCGCTCAGGATGAGATCAATGGCTGTGGGCAGATAATACAGTGAGTTTTTTAATATACCATTGTGAGATTTGAATTTTTCAATCAGCGCCATTTTATTTAGAAAAACATGCTCTGTTTGATCAACAGCAGAATTGAAATCAAAATTCAGATTACCATACAGTTCTAATTTTTCACTTTTCAACCAGCTAATTATATTTATGATTATATTATTGTGTTCGGTTATTGGATCGTAGTTCGAAAATCGATCTGCTTTAAAGTCCAATACAGACTCATTTAGTAAAGAGTCTTGAAGTGACAATTGCTGAAGGGTTACAATAACTTCATGCTGTTTTACAACATCCAATTCTTGAGTTTTAATATAGAAAAATGTCAGCACACTAATCAGTGCTGTAATGATTGCAACTGTTTTAATCCTTGTTGTGCTCATAGGGAAAGACGCTTTCCCCGGTACTCCCCAACCAGCGTATTAAGGAATTCAATAATTAAATCTTCGTCCTCTTCCGAAGATTGTCTCCCAAGCTGATATTTGATCATGATGCGAATTGCATCTTTTAAACTAGCTGCGCTACCGTCGTGAAAGTAGGGCGCAGTTAAGGGAGCGAGTCTCAGGCTGGGTACGCGAAATACATGTTTATCTTGTTCTAGTCCCGTGACGTTGAACCGACCCAGATCGCTCTTCGTTATTTTTGTGCCGCGATCAAAGAAATAGTCTCCCATAATACCCAGTGGCTGATATAGGTTTCCACCGACATTTTTCCCTTGATGGCAGGCGATGCAACCGAATTCCGCAAACTTTTCATATCCTTGCCTTGCACGATCATTTATTGCATTCAAGTCACCTTGTAAATAGCGATCGAATGGTGCATTAACGGTTAGTAGAGATTGCTCGAATGTTGTTATTGCGTTCTTAATGTTTCTGGCGGTAACGCCGTCGGGATAGAGCGAGGAAAATAATAGCTTATATTGTTTGTCTGAATTTAGCTTGTTTACTACCTCAGACCAGTTTGTGCCAAGCTCTTTAGGATTATGAATTGGACCATCAATTTGTTGGTCCAGTGTTCCAACACGACCATCCCAGAATTGGGCGATATTCAGTGATGAATTGAAGACGGTAGGGGAGTTGGTGTCCCCAACGCCTCCATAGACGCCAATGGAATTGACTAATCTATCTACTCCGCCAGTCTCAAGTGTGTGGCAACTTGCGCAGCTGATTTTGTTGGTAACAGACAGACGAGGTTCATGAAAAAGACGTTCACCAAGTGAAACTTTATCCTGATCTAATTTTTTCGGCGCAGATATTGGCTGGATTGGTGACTCTATAATTTGCTTTTTAGTAATGGCTGGCGTTGATATATTGAATGGTTTCGCAGTGGGATGTTCTTGAGCGCCTGATATCTTCAACCAGTAACCGAGCATAAAGATAGATGCCATGCCGGTTATTGCTGCAAGTTTGTATCGGGATTTTGTGTTCACTCCGGAGCTCTCTCGTAGTCTGTTATTGTCAACGAGCCGATTTCTTAATATATTCAGTTGCACAAAGTGCACGAATCGTTATGGAGATCTATCGGCCAATAGGGTTTTAGGCTGTAACAGAATTAGACTCGAATTTAATCAATGGGTAAATGTAACAGTTACACGAGTCTGTATATTGTGTGAGATCCTTATTTCTCAACGCTTTAGTCAGCTAGTCAGTGGGAGCAACATCACTGTTACATGGTGTTGAATTTCTCAACCTGGGCCTGCCGCTCTGAAACGATGACGCTAGGCAACCACTAACTTATCTAAGGATGCGTTGGAGATTCTATTTGTGCATTCGCAGGTGCCGTCAGCACTTTCGGACTTGGATAACGGGTATTTCGAAGTTGCGAATCGTTAGCATGCTAGCGGTTGACCCTTCACAGCGCTAGATTTGATCTGGCAAACGATAGCCCTGACGATAACAGGCCTTGATAGATTCCAAGGCAGCATCGCGTGTCATGTCATGGCCAAATCGGTCTGCATGCACAATTGGTAGCTCAAAGTGTGGTTTGCCATTTATCATCCAGTGAGCTAAAAACTCAGCGGACCCGCCACCGGTGCCAATGCCCACATTGAACCCAGATGCCAGCCACAGTCCAGCCTCGTTTCCAATGGGGCCGAGTAACGGCAGTCCGTCCGGAGTCCAGCACATTGGGCCGTTATTAATCGTTTTTATTCCTGCTTCAGCAAACGCTGGCAGTCGCTCCATCAACTTTTCGAGGTGACTCATCAAGCGTTCTGTATTGGGTGGCAAAAGCTCCTCTCGAAAATCTTTTGGAATACCATCCAGCGCCCAGAATACGGGATCGGTTTCGTATATGCCGGCAAGAAAACCATGCGCTTCCTGCCGCACGCTACATGAGACGTAAGAATCCCGATAGGCCGGAACTTCTTGGTCAAGTTTCGCTAACGCGGGGACACTGTCCGTAATCAATTCATGATGCTCTGTGGCATATAGAGGAATATTCAGCCCGAGTGGTTGCAACAATTCACGTGTCCAGAACGATGCAGCCATCACAAGGTGTTCAGCTCGTACTTCTCCGTTTTGTGTCTGCAACAGCCAACGTTTCCCTTGCCGGGTAATGCTCTCTACTGGACACTGTCGCTGCACATCAGCGCCAAGGTTCCGCGCAGCTTTTGCCAGTGCGTGAGTAGTGGAACTCGGGTCTACATGGCCATCAGTTGGTGTATGTGCCGCACCAAACAAACCTTTTGTGTTGATGCATGGATGCAACGATTCAATTACATCGTTATCGACAACATGATAGGGAATATCCAACAGTCGATATTTGGATTCAAAGCTATGAAACAACTCGCGCTCACGTGGGGTCGTAGCTACTCGAAGGGAGCCTGTCTGGTGAAAGTTAATAGACTGGCCGCTTTCCTCCTCTGCTTGAAGGTAGGTTCGGATTGAACCCGCGAACAAGCGTGTCATTTCTGCGTAGGGTCCAAAGTAGGTGGTATTTCCAGCTGCATGCCATGTACTGCCAGAAGTCAATTCGCGACGTTCAATAAGTAAAGTATCGGTCCACCCGAGTTTTGCGAGCCAATACAAGACTGAAGCACCGACAATACCGCCGCCCACAATGGCTACCTGAACATCAGTTTTCAATGTATAAATCCTGTTTGTTTGGTCTGTTTATATCAGTTAAGCCTTTGCTTGTAAGCAATGTAGTGGTAAACGCATTGCAAACTGGCTGCAAATTGCTTTGTCAGGAACAGCATTAAATTACGTCGACCATTTTGCCTTTGGTACCTCACCAGCAGTACGCCTTTGTATAAAATCCCAGATGAGGGGCTGTTTTATTATTTTTAGATAGGTAATAATCGAAAAGTCTACAGAGCACAAGCGCACTTGAGGCTAACGTATGGACGAATCAAAATACGGTAAGCGGGACGATCGCGGCCAATGGGCACCAGATGCCCGAATCAGCTATGGCCCGTTCTTTAGTTGGCCACCGCAGGCAAAGATTTTGTTTAAGTGGCTATTCGGTTTCCCTGGATACTTCTTACCTTGGAATGTTCTCTATGCCGTGTTGGCCATTCTGATTTGGCAATTCCTGACACCATCACTCGAATCCTTCTCTGCCAGCATGGGTTACTGGGTCGGCGTGATACTGGTGCGCAATATCATCCTGGCCATATTAGTGTATGGCGGTTGGCATTTGTGGTTCTATACCTGGAGAAAACAGGGCACCGCATTTAAATATAACGAAAAATGGCAAAAAAATTCATCGGCCTTTCTTTTCAAAAACCAAACGGCCGATAACATGTTCTGGACCTTGGTTAGTGGCGTGCCCATCTGGACTGTGTACGAGGTATTTTTGCTTTGGGCTTATGCAAGCGGACATATTGCACTTGTCAGCTTTTCAGATCATCCAATTGGTTTTATTTTACTGTTTTTTCTTGTGCCGTTTATCCATGAAGTCGGGTTTTACTTTGCTCACAGGAGTTTGCACTGGCCGCCGTTGTACAAGCTGGCTCATAAGCTCCACCACCGAAACGTCAACCCCGGACCGTGGTCTGGTTTATCGATGCACCCCATCGAGCACATCATTTATTTTTCGTCGATTCTGCTGTTCTTTGTTATACCTTCACACCCAATCCATATGATCAATCTTGCCTCGCGTTTAGGGCTGGCACCCGCTCAGGGTCACACGGGGTTTGATCGCATGCAGACCGGGGAGAATTCCAGTGTGGACATTTCATACTACGCGCACTATCTGCACCACAAGCATTTTGAAGTGAATTACGCCGATGGCATGGTGCCATTGGATAAGTGGTTTGGCTCGTTCCACGATGGTTCACCCGAGGCACACGCGGCAATGAAATCTCGAATTGCAAAAAGGCATAGAGCGTGAGTATGCAGGAATTTGATTACATTCTTACCGGTGCAGGCTCTGCGGGCTGTGTATTGGCGAATAGACTCACGGAAGATCCAACTGTCTCTGTATTGCTGCTGGAGGCCGGCGGTAGAGATCGAAATCCGCTGTTCCACATGCCAGCTGGCTTTACCAAAATGACTAAAGGTGTTGCGTCATGGGGCTGGGAAACCGTGCCACAGCGCAATATGAACGACCGCGTGTTGTGGTACACACAGGCTAAGGTCATTGGTGGTGGCAGCACCGTCAATGCAATGGTGTATACACGAGGCAATGCGGTTGACTATGATGCCTGGCAGAAACGCGGTTGCACGGGGTGGAGTTATAAAGAAGTACTGCCGTACTTTAAACGGGCAGAGGGAAATCAGACGTTTGACAACGAGTATCACGGAAGTGACGGGCCACTCGGCGTATCGCAGCCAACGGCATTGTTGCCGATTGCCTGGGCTTTTGTTCGTGCAGCGCAACAATACGGCATTCCATACAACCCGGATTTCAATGGCGAACAGCAAGCGGGATGTGGCGCTTACCAGCTTACACAGCGTAACGCCAAACGCTCATCATGCGTCAGCAGCTATTTAAACCCTGTCTTATCACGTCCTAACTTAACCGTAAAAACCGGTGCGGAAGCTTCGCGAATTCTGCTGGAAAAAGGCCGCGCAACAGGGGTGGAATACAGCAGCGGACAATCACTCCACACGGCACTAGCAAAGCGTGAGGTTTTAGTAACATCAGGTGCTATTGGGTCACCGCGATTACTTCTATTGTCTGGTATTGGTCCGGCATCCCATCTTGGTGATGTTGGAATAGATACAGTGCATGATTTACCAGGTGTCGGTGAGAATTTACATGATCACCTGGACTTGTTTGCGATAGCGGAATGTTCCGGGCGCTATTCTTATGATCATTATGGAAAATGGTACAACTCAGCGCGTGCCGGTCTTCAGTATATGATGTATAAAACCGGGCCTGTTGCGTCTAGCTTGTTTGAGTCTGGCGCTTTTTGGCACTCTGGTGGTTCAAGTGGTCTCGCTGAACACGAATATGATCATCCAACCAATCCACCATGTGATCTTCAATTTCACTTCGGGCAAGGCTCAGGCATTGAAGCCGGTGTGGCCTCTATGCCTAAAGGCGGAATCACTCTAAATGCGGCGTTTATGCGACCGCAATCTCGCGGAACCATTCGTTTGCGCTCGGCCAAGCGGACAGATTCACCACTGATTGATCCGAATTACTGGCAGGTGCCCGAAGATCGCGAGCGACATATCGCAGGGTTAAAAATTGCCCG
>CAYSZH010000149.1:0-11463 GCA_964435305.1 uncultured Granulosicoccaceae bacterium | reverse complement strand
GCTGCAATGAAGACCGCTGCGCATTGTTCTCATTGTTTGACGATACGCTTACGGTATTTACGATAGAACCCGTAGTCAATCTGACGCAAGGCACGGTCGGCTTGTTACAAGATAATTAATTGCGTTCTACTTTAATGAAATTCATTTTAAGCACCTTATTATTTTTTCTCAGTTGCGGCGTGCATGCGCAATCGCATGACTGTGAATTGGGTGAGCCACTGCAGCACAGCTTCAGTTCTGGCGCAACATGGCAACTATGCGCGGTACTCAACGAACAGCACGCCCTGGAGCTTTCGGAAGTGTACTTTCAGGCACCAGGCTACGCCTCACGTAAAGTGCTTCGACAGATTCATCTTGCGCAATTACTTATGCACTTCCACGACGAAGCACGCCCTCGCCCCTTGCTTAGCACTCCAGGGCTCGGCGAACAATCCCTGGTGAGCCTAAACAATAGAACTTGCAACGGCACAATCGAATCGTCTATTCCGGAGATGCACATTTGCAGCGAGGAGCAATCGATTGGCTTACTTGCGAAGTACAGCCAACGACGGGGGCTTATTGGTTCGCAATGGGTGCTCTATTCAGTCAGCAACTATAACGGCCTGACTTTCAAAATAGCCTATGCATTAACTGAAGACGGGCGCATTCGACCTTCAATCGAAATGTCAGGCAGCACAGGCAAACTCACTGACGATGCCCGCTTCGGAGTGGCCGCTGTCAACACAAGCACTCCTGAAGGTGACACTGTTACACGCCAGTACCATACGCGGGCGAGCTTGTTACATACCTGGCGCATGGCCTTCGGCCTTGGCGGTAACGCATTTGATGATCGTGTAGAAGAATTTAACTTTGCCTTGTTGCCAGAGTTTGGCAACCGCCGCCCTATGGATATTACAGAACTCCAGATTGAAACCTTACGCCAAGTTGATCGTGAGGCATTTAGAGGCTGGCTCATTGTTGACCCAAGAGGGTTTGGCTACTATCTCGATCCGCAAAACAGCGGTATAGCCTTCCAGGACCCTTATAACAACTGGGCTCGTTTTGATTTTGCACTCACCCGCTACAAGCCTTGTGAAACGCATGCTGGAGTTCAAATCAACGCTGAAGATGCGCAACGCACAAACTGCGGCTACACAATAGACGACTACGTCAATGGCGAATCTCTGGAAGAATCAACACCGGTATTCTGGTATTCGCTAGCATCCGAATACCGACCAAGAAGCGAGGATCTCCCGGCCATCACCAGCCAGCAAACGTGGTTTGAATTGCTGCCGTTTGACTGGACAGCCGCCTCACCTTTCGAGGTGAAAAATGATTAGTGTGCAAATCCGTCTGCTGCTACTGTTTCTCTTTGTACTGCTCAGTGCAATGCCGTGGCAAAAAAGCGTGGCCGCAGCCGATTGCACCGGTAAAAACAAAATACTCGAATCATTTGAAAACGGTGCCAGCTGGGAGATGTGCTGGGAATCGCGCTTTCGAGAAAACCTCGTGCTGAGCGATGTTTTTTACAAAGCTCCAGAACAAATACCCCGCCGTGTTTTAGGCAGTGGTCGATTAAGCCAGCTACATGTTGCCTATGACGATAGCGATGTGACCTATAACGACGTCACACAATTTGGTTTAGGCGGTGCTTTTCTACTGGAACTGAGAGAGGCGGATTGCCCGGATGGAACATTGCTGGAAGTGCAAACCCGACCTGCCGTGTGCCTGTGGCGCTCGCGCGGTAAAGACAGTTATCGCACCGCATCACGCACGGTTGAATCCGAAAGCCTCAATCTATTTTCTGTTTCACAGGTAGGCGCTTACACCTACATCGTTACATGGAAATTTTATGCTAACGGCACAATCGAGCCTCAGGTTGGCGCCAGTGGCGCGCTTCAGCGCAATTCTGCCAGCATAGACCTGCCATTCGGTCGCGTACTCGAAGGCGATGACGAAACCTTATGGCTATCACATACACACAACTATTATTGGCGGCTGGATTTCGACCTGGGTGAATCAGGCAGCGATGACGTTGTTAGCGAATCATTAGTACAACTGCTCGAAGACGGCACACGCGAAACAGTGGAAGAAATTTTTACAACAGAAAGAGCGCGCAGAATAGAACCCAGCCAATCTCGTGCCTGGACCATATGGGATAAACACCCTGACGATGCAACAGCGGAGCAAGGCTTAGGTTATCGTATCGAACCCATTCGTTTCGGGCATAGATTGGTACGTGATGATATCGAACCCTATACCGATTACGATTTCTTTGTCACAGTGGCAAACGACTGTGAACGTTATGCAAGTCAAAATGCGCGCTTCAATCCAGACTGCCTAAACAACGTGTTGCAGTATGCAAACAACGAGTCGCTTGTCGATCAAGATATTGTGGCCTGGCATCGCGTTAGCTTCCACCATCTGCCGCGCAACGAAGATCAACGCAATATGCACACGCACTGGGATGGGTTTGCAATAGAGACTGTTAACGTACACAGCAACACACCGTCACTGGATGCCTCAGGCAACCGTTCCCCGGAATTCGCTGAACTAAGCGACTTAATCAACGTTGTTGGCGATTCTATTGATTTACACATAGAGGCCTTCGATGCCGACGGTGATCGTGTGACTTTATCCGCTGAAAACCTGCCACCAGGGCTTGCACTTATTGATGAAGTGCACATCCATGGCACCGTAGAAGAGCCTGGTCTATTTAATGTAAGGCTCACAGGTTCAGATGGTATCGACACCACAGAGCGAGATTTTGACTGGACGGTTGAATCAACGGCTATTGCATCAAACAGTGAAAGCAGCAGCTTCTTTGGTGCCGTGCATGTTTTCTTGTTAATGTCACTTGCAGGGATTTTTGCTAGTCGTTGTAGGCGATATCCATGACGTAGTAGCGAAGTCTGTTACCCGACACTTCAACGCTTATTTCATCATCCAGTTGTTTTTTTAACAGTGCTCTTGCGACCGGTGAATCGATACTGATGTAGCCGCGCGACGGATCGATTTCATCAGCGCCCACTAAAGTGACACTTCTCTGTTCATCATCATCAGTTGCAAGCAACACCGTGCAACCAAAAAAAACCTGTTCCGTATTCGGTTGGCGCTCCACGATAACAAGGTCAGGTAAACGTTTCTGTAGATAGCGAATACGTCGATCAAGCTCACGCAGCTCTTTTTTGCGGTAAATGTATTCAGCATTCTCGGAACGATCACCCTCCGCAGCCGCGGCTGACAAGTGGGCTGTGACATCCGCTCGGCGAACCCATATGTCTTTCAGCTCCGCCTGCAATTTTTCAAATCCGTTGCGGGTAATATAAGGGGAGGATTTGGCTGCGGGCGGGCGATAACGAGACATGCTGAATTTGTGGCTAAATCTTTTCGAATTTTTGGTAGAGATTGTTGCTCATGGAGTACTGCGTGGTCGCTCAAGCTTAACGTAGCTGCGCAAGTACACCGTCAGTATTGGTGATTTCGGCCACATTGCTCATGGCATATTCGATGGACGCGCGATGCCAGTCAGCATTCATTGTTGAACAGGCGTTTTCTGGAATAATGACACGAAAGCCTTTGTCCGCGGCGGTTCGTGCGGTGTGTTCAACGCTCATGTTTGTCCAGGCACCACAATTGATAATGGTGTCCACACCAGCATGTCGCAGGTAACTTTCTAAACGAGAGGTTTCCCAAGCGCTCATGGATATTTTTTCAACGATAAGGTCTGATGGTTGCGCCTCTAAGCCTTCGGCTGCCTGCACACCCCAGGTGCCGCGCACCAGTGCATTTTCACCTTTAAGCCCCTGAAACAGCGGTGCGTTTTGTGATAAATGAGGGTGCCCCGGTTCAGCAACCATCCAGACATGAATCACCATGATGTTTTTGGCACGGCAAGCCTCTGCAAGTGCTTTCGCGTTCGCCACAACATTTTGTTCTCGAGCATGGTCCGGCGAGCCTGTGGATGCAAAAGCACCACCATCAATCATCACATCGTTTTGTAAGTCTTGCAGAATTAATGCAGTACGCTGCGGCACAATACCACTGACAAGTGGTGTGGCCGTAGAAGACGCCGCGGTTGCACCGGCGCTTTTGTCTGTAGTGTGCGATGCATTACCTGACATATACGGTTCTATTCGCCCCTGCGCTTTTGTTTTAATTGAATACAAAGACGTGGTTGCGCAAATAAATAATGTTTCCCAATCATCTCCACCCCAGTGCAGGTTTGCTGATTTCTCAGGCACCGAAATTTCACCGATCTTATCGCCATGGAAACTGTATACCCAAACCCCACCCGGCGCTGTGACATAGACATTGCCATTCCGATCGGCCTTCATGCCATCTGGCACACCTTCACGTAAGCTCTCTTTAATACCAGAGGCAAAAAGACGTTCATTAATGAGCCTGCCGTCGTCAGCCACATCAAACTGTCGGATATTGGCCTGATCCGTATCGTTAACCCACATCCATTTCTCGCACGGACTAAAGCAGAGCCCGTTTGGCTGACTGAACAAGTATCGATCCGTGACCAATTGGGGTTCGTCACCTGCACGGTGCCCTGGTGGTAATCGATAGACAGCCTGAAAACCCTGTTGCAGCGGGCGTTTAATTCCGAAGTGATCCATGCGCCCATAGGTTGGATCGGTAAAATAGATACTGCCATCTTTACCGATCACAAGATCATTGGGTGAATTTAATTCTCGACCCTCAAAGTGCGAACACAGCACCTCCTTCGACCCATCTTTGCGATAGCGTACAACCGCGGATGTGGAGTGCTCACAGGCAATGAGATTAAGTTGATGATCGTACGTCAGCCCATTGGCTTTATTGGAAGGTCGTTGAATTTCGGTGACAACACCATTTTGCCACTTGCGCCGTACATCGCCAGGCATGTCCGAAAATATTAGGTGCTTTTCTAAAGGGTGCCAGAGCGGCCCTTCGGTAAATACAAAGCCAGTGGCCAATTGGCGAATGGGTTCAAATTCCGCAATAATATTATGAAAGCGTGGATCTGTAGCTGTATGGCTCATGCAAAGTACCGTGTTGTATTTCTAAATCTAATTTTTTCGGGTAGCTCTTCAACCGCAGCACTAAAGAGTAAACCAGTGATCCGCTATCGCTGATTGTCACGAACCTTCGCGTTAGCGAGGTCCGTGACAATGCATTTTTACCGACTTAAACGAAAGTCGGCCTATATGCCGGGCCTATTGATCAAGCTCCAGCACGGCCTTTCCGTCAGCAAGTGCAACCCGTTCGAGCTTCTCTTCAGATGCCCATTTGAATATACCAAATATTCCAGCGACCACGCCGGTGTCAGTATATTCCATAGTGCCTGTAACACCATCATAATTGATGTCCTTGCCATCGCGCAAAGCAGCAATACCATCGGCATAGGTGTACACCACTTCCCCATCACCTGCGGTCACCTCATACATCGCGTCAGTCCATGTACCAGCATCAATAGAACCAGTCTTCTCAATTGCTAAGGCTGTGGCTACCAATAAATCAAAGTACTGAATGGCATAGGAATTAGACACATCACCAATAGCGCCAGCATACTGTGAGGCTTCGGCACGCGGTTTGTAAGCCTCCCAAGCCGGGCTCTCTGCATTAGAGAATGCCGCCAACACCACTTCCTCGTGTTTCTCAACAGCATTCATGGTCGCAGTGGATATAAAGCCAGGCTCTTGCCACTCACTGGTACCAATGATGAACCATGAATTACCCGCCTCAGCAGCATTCTTAACAAAGGCACCGCCATCTGCAGGAGCTGAGAAAACGATGACTGCATCTGGTTTCAGCGCACCAACTTTGGACACAACACTGCGATAATTTGCCTGATTAGGCTGTATATCAACTGACCCCAAAACCTCCATGCCCAACTTGCCAGCCGCTTTTTCAGCAGCATTCTTTTGCAGTTGCGAGCCAGCTGCTTCAGTTGCAACTAATACCACAGAACCTTTACCCGCATTTTTGGCATGCAACAATGCAGCCGCTCCTTGAGCCGAATCCATTGGAGAACCTCGAAATAGCGGTTCAGTTTTAACGCCACCATATTGGGCTTCAATTGCGCCGCCGTGTACCGATGGCATTATTGGCAGACTATCTCCTGCAATTTTCTCAAGTACGTAGTCACGATACGACATGTAGTTATGTGCCGCATTCAAGAGCACCTCTACATTCTCACTGTCGATGAGTTTTCGTGCGGCCCTGGCTTCACCTATAGTGCCTATATCCTGATGAATCGGCACCAACTTACGACCCAACGGTGGGTCATCGTTTATAACCTCAAGGCTGAAATCGGTAACCGCATCAAAGAATTCACCAAAACCGCCAAACTCACCCGTGTGATAAGTTAAATGACCAATCTTAATTTCACCTTCCGCCACGGCTGCTGTAGAAAAGACCCCGGACGCCGCCAAAATCATTACAGTAATCGGGTGTTTTATCCATTTTTTCATATCGTTCCTCACTCAATACAACGTTGAATTAATAGTTAGTATGCAATTCGCAAAGCATCACTATGCATACCGCTTGTTTTACAACAACTCTCCAAGTCACACTTCAACACAAACACTTTATTACTATGCTGCAGCAATAAAGTCTTTTAGATGTGATACGCCTCCATTAAACTCCGGGTGCTCAGCTCGCTTGCAGGCTTTAGGAAATAGACTTTTCCAAGGCTTAGAACCAGAACACGATCAGCAACCTCCAATGCCTTGGCCGCATTTTGTTCCGCTAACACAATGGTGACCTTTTTGGTTTTACGAATTTCAGTAATTTTTTGAAATAAGGCATCGACAAACATGGGTGATAAACCTGCCGAGGGTTCGTCCAGTAATATTATTTTTGGATCCTGCATGAGTGCTCGCCCCACCGCCAACATCTGCCCTTCACCACCACTTAAGCTGCCAGCGAGTTGCGTCTTTCGCTCAGCCAGGCGTGGGAACAAATCGTAAATTTCATCGAGTTTTTCGTCACGCGACAATGGATCCAGCAAACCACCAACCGATAAATTCTCTGCCACAGACATTTCAGGAAATACATTGTTTTCCTGAGGCACATAAGAGAGCCCCTTTGCCGGCAGGTCATAAGCGGGCATGTGCGTGATAACTTCGTTTTGTAACTTAATTGCTCCATCGGTAACGGGTAATAGCTTTGCCAATGTTTTCAGCAAGGTTGTTTTGCCAGCGCCGTTAGCACCCAGTACAGCAAATATTTCATTATCCACATCGAAGGATATGTTCTCTAGAACACCAACCTCTCCATAGCCGCTTGATATGTTTTCGACCGATAGCACGTTTACAATCCTAAATATTTTTCGGCGACAACACGATTCGCTTTTACATCTTCAGGTGTCCCCTGAAACAGCATCTCACCATCAGATAAGAAATGGACATACTCACAAAATGACCATATAAGCTCCAGATCATGTTCCACAATCACAACGCGAATATTATTATTCTTCACTTGACGGGCTATTTCATTCATGACTTGCTGAGTGACATCTTCTGGCAAACCTGCTGTTGGCTCATCCATCAACAATAATCTGGGTTTCGTTATCAGGCAGCGCAATATATCCAGTAATTTCTTCTCCCCGGCCGAGCGGGCAAAACCATCTGGCTCATCGAAATTAAATTTCTCCAGATAGAGATCAATTTCGCTTTCAATCTCCTCTGAGAACGGGTCGTCATCGAATAGGCTTTTCAGCGTCTCTTGCCGACTTGGCGTGGCTGCCAAACGCAAAGAGTCCCTTATACTTAAGCCTTCGAAACCCTGTATGCGCTGGTTAGTTTTAACCAAGCCAAGTTGGGCCACCTGATGTGCGCGAAGTGGCATCAGATTATGCTCAACGTCATCCTTTTGCAGCTTGATTTCACCGGACGTTGCTGAAATACGCCGTGTTAAAAGCCCCATCAAAGTGGACTTGCCCGCGCCATTAGGCCCTATTAACCCTTCGATTGAATAATGCCCAAACGATGCTTTATCCAAATCAAGGACTGGCCGTGCATGGTAAGACTTATTGAGATTCTCTACACTTAACTTCACGACGACCACCGTGAGCGTATACGGGATATCAGATCCGAAATTGATTCACGCAATGAGGGAAACTCGGCGTAAGAGACGTCTTCAGACAGTATTCCGCGCGGGCGATACATCAATACCGCGATCAGCACCAGGCCGTACAAAAACAACTTAAAGTTCGGCACCATTACCGCATACTCTGGCGATACCGGTAGGTACATTTCTATTAATATATCGAACAACCCAAACGTGATAAAGACACCCAGCATCGCCCCAAGATGGTGTTGTTTGCCGCCAAGAATAAGCGCAATCCACACCGCAAAGGTGACACCTGGCACTAACATGTTTGGTGTTAAGAACTGATTAAGCGGTGCAGATAAACCGCCAAGCACGCCCATTAGCGTACAGGTCACGGTAAAAACCTGAAGCTTTGTTTTAAATGTTTCTTTTCCCAAACTGGCTGCTAATTCTTCGTTGTCTCGAATCGCAATCATTAAACGCCCTATGCGCGAGCCATGTATCTTTGAGATGGCCAGCTGCAACAAGACGATCAATATCGCCAGCATCACAAAATACAGAACTTCGGTTGCGGCGCCAAAATCGAAGGGATATTTAATTGTTCCAAGACCAACAACGCCTTCGGTTAACCCTTTCTCGGTTACAACCAATAAAGCAACCATAGCGCTGAATGCCAAAGTGGCACACAACATGGCTTGCCCTTGTAACCTGAGGATTAAGAGACCAAGAAGATAACTCAGCGCGATGAGTATAAGCACGCTTAATAGCATTGAAACAACAAACGGCATATTAAACTGCACATCCAAAACACCGACACTGTACATTCCTGCACCCCAAAAACCGACAACACCAAAATTGGGAATGCCTAAAATGCCAAACTGGATATGCAGTAACTGCGCAAGCCCGATATAAACAAGCATTAACGATGCGGAAAAAATAAGATATGACATCAGCGCATTCTTCCACCGCGATACCACAGCACACCAATAAAAGCGGACAGCAAAATAACCTCTGAATATAACGGTTTGGATACCAGTGTAATCGCTGCGGTGAGTATGCCGGCCACAATACTAACAAGCACAGCGCCTCTGACACTACCAACGCCGGCAACAATACTGACCATGACGGTTATGAGAATGACGTTCCAGCCCATTAAGGGGTTGGCTAAAGCAAACACACCTGAAAATATGCCAGAGAGACCGCCAGCAACACCAGCCAGAAACCAAACCACAACCGAAACTTTGTGCGGGTTGATGCCACTGACCATTGCAAGCTCTTCGTTGTTTGCCAGGCCTCGTACAATTTCCCCAAAACTTGTTCTGTACACAAACCAATACAGATTAAATGCAACTATCAGTACGAGAATTAAGGCTACCAGTTGTAAATTCGTGGCGCCGATTTTGAAGAAATTGAAGTAGGCCACCGGTGGCTCATCAACATAAATATTCTCAGCACCGACGACCAGAACCAGGCCATATCGAAGCATGAAGGATAATCCAATAGACAGGATGATTAACTCAGTGGCGTGAACCCCCCTTTTTTGCGCAGGACGAAACAACAACAGGTAGGTTGCAACACTCAGCACGCCAGCGAGCAACGCGGCTGGAAGAATCGATGCGTAAAACCCAAGCCCAAAAGCGACATTGAACATGGACGCAAAATAGGCTCCATACGTTATGGTCTCGCCGTACGCGAAATTGATGTAACCATTCAGGTAATAAATTAAGGTGAAGCCCATCGCAGCGAGTATGAGCGGCGACGCCTGCAATAACCCAATAAAAATTGAATCTTTAATGATCCACATTCTGCCCAAGACTCTCCCGCTTTCAATCCAACCCTAAACACAATGCCAAATCTGCAGTTCATACAGAATTATTGACATCTTTAAATTGATATCTGTAGATTCGTATCTACACTTGATATAACTACATTGCCGTCACGGAGCATCTCATGGTCATCAAACCGACCCGTATACTTGCAAACCCGTCTCGCCATCGCTGCTCAGCACTAGTGCACTGCATGTAACGCTTCCTGCTTTTCAATTTCACAGAACCTTGATTACAAAGTCACTACCAATTGGCAAAATTGGGCAAGCTGCTCTGGACAGGAATTCCATACCATGAAATGCTATTTAAATATTGCACACATAGCCATTACCTACGTGATTCTGAGTGTGATTTTATGAGCCTAAGTACGGTAATCAATCAGGCTAAATTTAGAACTTAATTAATACTATTGGTATTTAAAAAAGACTTAAAGATATGCACTACTCGATCAAAAAACACAAAACGCCTATTGCCGTCACAGGTGTAGGTCTAGTCGCCGCTTTTAGTCTTGCGATAGCGCCTGTACTCATGGCCGAATCAGAAACAGACAAACGGGCTGAAAGCAACACAGCGGCTATTGAAAAGCTGATTGCCTCAATAGACGGGACGAATTCAGATTTAGAAGAACGCATGACTGCTTTAATGAGTAATTCACAAGGACAGTTTAGTTCGTACGATAATCAAATAAAAACATTGAATAAGGCCACCACAAGGCTACATCAACGTCAGCGCTCCATTCAACAACCCAATGGTGTAATTAGATCGAGCATCAATCAATTGGCCAAGAATTCAGATGCGCGGATGATTAACCTGGAAAAAGCCGTGATGCGTTTGCATAAGAAACAAAGAGAACGCGCAGCCGTAGCGCTCTCGGCAGAGAACAACAACGAAAACCCCGCAAAGGAATTAAGTAGTATGGACGGCAGGCTGGCTAGCCTTGAACAAACGGTAAAAGACATGGAAAGCAAGCAAGCTGCCTCCGCTACTGCAGTGCTGACCTCGACGGGCGCCAAACCTCAAAGCTCACCAGACCAGACACGCCGATTAGATGCTTTGGAGCGTACAATCAGGCAGTTTGTCATGAATCAGAATGTACTCGACTCAGCAGGTGACACAAGATTGGAAACGGCCATTCGCAAAGATGTTGAGATCGACTTTCAGCTCAAAAAAATTGAACGTACTCTGACTCAACTAGAAATGAGACTGGATGATTTCGAAGATCAAAGCCGATTCAGTTCAAATCGTTATGGGCAAAGTCAGTTTGGACAAAACCGCCAACGCAGGCGTACTGCTTCACAACAGCATGATCCAGTAATCGATCAACTGTTTGAGATACGAAGTACAGTTAATTCACTACTCAACGAAATTTCACGTTAATACGGCTACACCTGTGTAAGTTGTTGGTACTTACCGTGCCCTTGTACATGAGCTGGCAATTATTTTTAGGCATACCTATGACCTAAGCAGCTTTGCTGTTTAAGACAGGAACCCTACCGGCATATTCTGATAACAAACAGGCCGCAAAAAGCGTTGTATCGCAATGCTACCCACCGAGCTCGCACCAAAATTTGTTGATGCCGGATACGGCCCGCCATGCACCATCGCATCGCACACC
>CAYSZH010000148.1:0-11484 GCA_964435305.1 uncultured Granulosicoccaceae bacterium | reverse complement strand
TTATGTGCGCTATCAGGCAAATTACGGGCTAAAGTAATTGGCGAGCCAGCCAAGGCCATCATCCGTCGTAGTTTTGGGTTTGTATTCTGCGCCGAATACTCCGTTATAACCCGCTGTGATGAATTCGCTTAACAACCATGGGTAATTAACTTCGCCACTGTCTGGTTCGGTGCGGCCAGGCACACTGGCAAATTGTATATGCCCAATTTGATCACGAACGGCTTTAAAACGAGAAAGCAAATCACCTCCCATTAGCTGCATATGATAGCAGTCATACATGATCTTCAGGTTTGGCTGTTTAACGCGATCAAGCGTGGCCATAGCCTGATCTAGCGTCGCCAAATAATAACCTGGCACATCATATCGGTTTAGTGGTTCTATCAGAATCGTTATTTGATGTTTGGACGCAGCAGTACAGGCATAGTCTAGATTAATCGCAAAGGTGTCCCGAGCGTCTTTGTCATCGTAACTGGCAAAGCCGGGCATCACATGGATATTGTCACAGGCAATCTCTGTTGCATAGGCGATGGATTCATCAATAAACTGTTGCGCTAATGATTCGCGACCGGGTATTGCTGCAACACCATTTTCACCATTACTGACGTCGCCGCGATTTGTGTTGATCCCGATCATGTTCAGGCCGGTATCATTTAATGCAGTCGCTACATCGGTTGTACTTGTTGCATAGGGCCAATGACACTCCACTGCATGGAAGCCAGCGGCTTTTGCTGCACGGATTGCATCGGGCAGCGAGTGCTCTGTCCATAGAAACCCAAGGTTGGCTGAAAACTGGATCAACTCTCCCACTCCACATCAAATTGCTTAACGATTGCCTCTACATGTTGCTCAGAGAGCATATTGACATCGACACCACGAAGCAGCATCGCCAATTTAGCTGTGTCTTCCAGTTCTTCTATCGCATTGCAGGCGGCTTCAACGTCTTTACCGGCTACCACAGGGCCATGGTTAGCGAGCATGACTGCACAGCGTTTTCCGGCGAGGCCACGCACCGCCTCACCCATCGCTGGGTCCCCTGGTAGAAAAAAGGGCAATAATTTTACTTTGCCAAGTTTCATAATTCCATATGGGGTAAGCGGTGGCAAGAAATTATCGGCATCAACGTCTGGAATCATGGATAAAGCTACCGAATGACAAGAATGTAGATGAACAACCGCGCCAGCGGTGCTTCGCGTGTCATAAAACGCGGCATGTAAAGGCATCTCCTTTGTGGGCTTATCGCCATCAATGTGGGTGCCACTAGCATTTATTAAAGATAATCTAGCGGGGTCAAGTCGCCCAAAACTTGTGCCTGTTGGTGATACCAAAAGATGTCCATCCTTGGTGCGTGCTGAAATGTTGCCGGTACTGCCCCCAGTCAAACCTCGATCAAACAAGGATTTTGCCAGCAGACACATCTGTTCGCGCAGGTCATTATCCTGCACTATTCATCCCCCAATAGTTGGGCTGCTTTTGAAAAATAATCTTCACTGCCAAAGTTACCTGATTTAAGTGCTATGACAAGGTTTTTACTTGCTCGAAGTGCTGGAACACCAGGATCAATCTCGGGACCAATTTGAAGTGTATTCAATTTAAGACTTTCAACTACCGCTCCTGATGTCTCTCCACCTGCAACCAGCAAGCGAGATACGCCCAAGCTAACCAAGACCTTTGCGGTGTCGGCGAAAAACCCTTCAAGTGCATTAGCGGATGCTTCTCGGCCAATTTGACTTTGAATATCCTGCACTTCTTGCGGCGCAGCAGAACTATAGGCCATAGGCATTCCTTCGGTTTCGTAAAGCCACTGTGCTACTTCGCCAGGTGTTTGCTCACCGTTAAGGATCATTTTTAGGTCAATTTTAATACCCTGATGTGATGCCAAGTGATGTTGTATTTGATGGCGCGTGGTACTTGAACAAGAGCCGGAAAGTATCGCAAGTTTGCCGGACTGTTTTTGCCATTCAACGTGTGTAGCGGTGCAACCAAAATTGCCAGGTAAACCCAAAGCGATTCCAGAGCCACCTGTTATTAGAGGAAGCTGTTTGGCTGCCACACCAATTTGGATTAAATCGTCATCTTGGATCGCATCGACAATCATTATCCGATTGCCAGCCAGATGCTCATTTTGCATCTGTTCACGGATGGCCTCAGCACCTCTAAATACCGTCTCTGCAGGTACATGCCCAATAGAATATTGGCTTTGAGCTGACATTAAACGCCGCAGATTAGCATCCTTCATTGGTGTGAGTGGATGATTTTCCATTCCGCTTTCGTTAAGCAGCGCGTCCTTAACAAAGAGGTAGCCTTGAAAGATTGATCGTCCGGTGCCTGGAAATGCCGGACATACAATGACTTTATGCGCATCCAGCGCGTCGGCTAATGCATCGGTAACTGGGCCAATATTGCCTTTATCGGTACTATCAAAAGTGGAGCAATATTTGAAAAAAAACTGCTGACAACCTTGTGCTTTGAGCCATGTTAATGCCTCAAGCGATTGCCTTACGGCTTCTTCAGGTTCTATTGAGCGAGATTTTAATGCTACGACGCCGGCTTCAACAGTTGCAGCGGCAGGCTCAGAGGGAACACCTGTGTATTGCACTGTCTGCATGCCGCCTTTTGCCAAGGTATTAGCTAGATCGCTGGAGCCTGTGAAATCGTCACCAATGCAACCCAAGAGCATGTTATTTACTCCGCTTTACAACCAGGTAAGGTCAGATTGGCGTTGCGAGCATATATTTTGGCAACAGCAGCGTCATCTTCTTGCCCGAAACCTGCGCCAGAAGCCGCTATAAACTGTTGCAGCGCAGCGGCAGTTACAGGCGCACTGAATTTTGCAGACTTGGCGATATCCAATACAATCCCTAAATCTTTTGGCCAAATATCTACCGAACTGTGTGGTGTGTAGTCGCCATTAATAATGTGTGGTGCTCGATTTTCCAGCATCCAGCTACTGCCAGCGCATTGGCTGATAACCTCAAGAAATTGTTTTGGCTCGACCCCCTGTGTCATACCGAAGGTTATTGCTTCTGCCAGCATGGCGATATGGGTTCCAGCCAGCATTTGATTTACCGCCTTCATGGCAGAACCTGCGCCGGCTGCATCACCGAGTTGAAAAACGGTTTCTGCAATGGCATCCAAGGCAGGAGTTGCAGCGTAAAAGCTTTCTGCTGAGCCGGAGGCCATGACTGAGAGCTTTCCGTCAGCTGCTTTTATTGAGCCTCCGGAAATAGGTGCATCAAGATAATGTACGCTGACAGCCTGGCATTGGGCTTCCATATCGCGCGCAAAATCTGGTGGTACTGTCGCGCAAGCGACAACGACTGAGCCCGATCGCATTCTGGAAACAACACCGTTCTCACCAAACAACACACGTTGAGTTTGCGCCGCGTTTAATACAACAACGATAAGGACATCGAGAGAAGGTCCGATTGTCGCAGCTGTGGTGCTACCCGCAGATGAAACAGAACCACCTTCATTTTCGAATTTTTTTTGTATCTCAGGCGCAACATCAAACCCGTATGTTTCATGCCCTGCCCGAAGTACTGATTGGGCGATACCGTAGCCCATTGATCCAAGCCCGATAACGCCCACTTTCAATTTCATTCAGTTGCCTTTGCTGGTTTGGCGATATAAAGCCTACTAGCTGCGCAGAACATCCAGCAGTACATTGGCCGCTTCTTCGAGAATGATATCAGGTATTGCAGCTTCGCCACTTTCATCATCGGAATCGCTGCTAGACCCACCAAAGGCTTTTCTAAACAACTGTAGACGCTGTTCGCGATCACTACCTCGATCAAGGTTTTCTTGCACTCTGACCGACTCGACAAGGCTTACTTCAGTTTGGTCTCGGTCGGTTCGTTGGGTTTCAAGTTCTTCAATTAGCAGATTAAACCAATCGTTGTTTTTATGCCGCGAATCGTGTTGAGATTGCAATAGGCTGAAATCGGGTTTGCGATCAGACCACTTGTCGTAGTCTGCTTCTGCCACCTCAGCCCAGGCAAGCGCATTGTCGAGCCCACGTTCACCTTGAGCAACTGAATCCATTGCGGTTGGGAAAACCACATCCGGAACAACGCCTCTGTGCTGAGTGCCGTCGCCGTTGACGCGGAAAAACTGCGCCATCGTAATTTTTAACTGTCCTAATTTACCTTCGCGATCCAGAGGTACAACGCTTTGTACCGTGCCTTTACCAAACGTGGTTTCACCGAGCACAATGCCACGGCCATAGTCCTGGATCGCAGCCGCAAATATTTCCGAAGCTGAGGCGCTATTGCGATCAACCAAAACGGCCAGCGGGCCATCGTAAGCAATGGCTGGATCGTCATCGATCTGCGCACTGACTTCTCCGTCGGTTTCCTTGATTTGAACAATGGGACCATCTTCGATAAATATGCCCGTTAGCTGAGTTGCTTCAACCAATGAACCACCACCATTACCACGTAAATCGATAATCACGCCCTCAACACCACCTTCAGAGGAGGTCAACTCACCCAATAGTCGTCTTACATCGCGAGTTGTACTGCGATAATCGGCCTGCCCTTGCGCACGCGCAGCGGAGTCAAGATAAAACGTTGGCAGGTCAACGACGCCTATACGCTTTGAACCATTAGCACCAGGCACTTCAATTACCGAACTTTTTGCAGCCTGCTCTTCGAGTTTTATTTTATCGCGCACTAATGTGATGATTTCTGGTGTAGTACCTGCCGGTGCACCCACTGGTAGGATTTTTAATCGAACCGTTGACCCTTTAGGACCACGGATAAGATCTACAACATCATTCAGTGGCCAGCTAACAACATCAACAATTTCTTTGCTTTTGCCTTGTCCAACACCTACAATTCGATCATCAACGCTGACCAGCTCACTTAAAGCAGCAGGCCCGCCAGCGATAACACGCCGCACAACAGTGTATTCATCTTCTGTCTGCAAGGCAGCGCCAATACCTTCCAAAGACAGGCTCATATTGATATTGAAATTTTCGGTGCTGCGTGGTGAAAAATAGGACGTATGCGGTTCTACAGATAATGTGTACGAGTTGATAAAAAACTGGAATACCTCGTTTGCACTGATCTGACTTACACGTGTAGCCATTCGGTCATAACGTTGCTCTAAGGTGTCTATCAACTCATCACCAGATTGATCAGCGAGCCGTAAATTGAGTACATCGTTTTTTACACGTTTGCGCCAAATCTCATCCAATGCTTTTTGTGACTCAGGCCATTGCGCATTTTCCCGGTTGATGGTGTAGCTCTCATCAATAGTAAAATCGAATTTAGTTTTTAATAAGCCCTTGGCATATATCGCCCGCTCATCCATTCTTTCGCGAAAGCGCTTAAATAAATTAAACACGGAATTGAGTTGCGCATTCTTAAGAGCATCATCCAGCTCGTATCGGTACCTCGCAAATTCCTCTATATCGCTTGCCAATAAATAGCTCTTTTGAGGATCAAGCACTTCGAGGAATCTTTCAAAAATCTGCTCAGATAGTTTGTCGTCGACGGCTACTGGCTTGTAGTGGTATCGCTGCATTAGGTGCAAAATACCTTCAGTCGCCTGCCTGTGCTCGCGTGTGGGTTCTAATGTGCCCAACGCAACTTGTTTATTGTCAGCAACGGAAACTGAACAGCCCAGCGCATAAAAAGACAGTACCAGTGCGCTGAGTATAAGTTTGCCATTTTGATGACGCGGAACTGATGGAAAAAGCGCCGCAAATATTGGTCTTGCAGTGAGGTTAGAAAACCACTTAAACGGAGGGTTCTGATCGAAACTACGAAAGAGCTGCATTGAATTTATTTCCTTTGGCGCTCAACAAATCGGTATGGAATTTTGAACGACGCCTGTCTGAGAAGTTCAAAAATACGCGGCATCAGTAAAAAGTAGCACAGCTGTGAGACGGGAATCAAAGTAACGTCCGACAAATCGAACTGGTCGTGTCAAAAATTGCTGGTTTTGCGTGAAAAATCAGAGTGTCAGCATTGAACCAATATCGCTTTTTATGCTTCTCGAGGACGGTGTCTTGAACTAAACGAAAGTGACATTTTCGCGGTTATCTCTGAAAATACGACGCGCATCTCGGCATTTCGTGAATACCACGAGGCTAGATCGAGCTTGACGTCGGCTTATGTTAGCTATGATTTTCCGTTTTCACCGATCAATTCTCGAGCACCAAGAGCAGATGTAATTTCATCGAGAATGAGAGGGTCATCGATAGCGGCGGGCATTTTATATTCCACATTATCGGTAATTTTTTGTACAGTGCCTCGCAGCACTTTGCCCGAGCGGGTTTTGGGCAACCGTTTTACTTCAACTGCTGTCTTGAAGGCAGCTACTGCCCCAATCTTTGCACGAACCAGCTGCACAAGTTCTTTTTCTAATTCATCGGCACCGCGATCTGCGCCATCGTTAGTGACAAAAATGCCCAGTGGAATCTGCCCTTTTAATGCATCGGCCTTACCGACCACGGCACACTCAGCGATATCGGGGTGAGCAGCGATAACTTCTTCCATGGCACCAGTCGACAAACGATGCCCTGCAACATTGATAATGTCATCGGTGCGCGACATGATAAACACATACCCTTCTTCGTCAATTATGCCCGCATCGGACGTTGCGTAGTAACCAGGATATTCAGTCATGTACGATTCAACAAAACGGGTAGGTGCATTCCATAAAGTCGGAAAACCTGAAGGTGGGAGTGGTAATTTGCACACAATGTTACCTAGCGTACCGACGGGAACGTTTTTGCCATCATCGTCAAGCACCTGCACATCGTAGCCGGGCATGGGTTTTCCTGGCGAACCCAGTTTGATTGGAAACGCACCCTGCCCGACCAGGTTTCCTGATATCGCCCAACCGGTTTCTGTTTGCCACCAGTGATCAAAAACCGGACAATTCAGTTTTTCCTGCGCCCATTCGATGGTGGCAGGATCGGAGCGTTCACCCGCTAAAAATAAGGTACGAAAGTGGCTTAAATTATACTTCGCGACAAGTTCGCCTTTCGGATCAGCTTTTTTTATCGCACGAAATGCCGTTGGTGCGGTGAAAAGTGAGACCACATTATGGTCTTCGATAACGCGCCAAAAGGCACCAGCATCTGGTGTGCCTATGGGTTTACCCTCGAACACGACCGTCGTGGCTCCATGCAATAAGGGGGCGTAACAAATATAAGAATGGCCAACTACCCAGCCCACATCAGAGGCGGCCCAAAACACTTCTCCAGGCTTGATGTCGTAGTGGTTGGACATTGTCCATTTGAGCGCCACCATATGTCCGCCATTGTCACGCACAACACCCTTTGGCTGACCGGTGGTACCTGAGGTATACAGTATGTAGAGCGGATCAGTTGCTGCAAGTGCTACACAGTCGGTTCCATCACCGTTGGCAATGGCTGCGTCCACAGCTTGCGCATAATCCACGTCCCGTTCTGGCGTCAGCTCACAAGGCTGTTTATCACGCTGCAAAATTACACAACTGGATGGTTTGTGCTTAGCAAGATTGATTGCATCGTCCAATAAGGGTTTGTAGTCGATTACTCTGCCCGGTTCTATTCCGCAGGATGCAGAAATAATGGCCTTGGGCTCAGCATCATCAATGCGGGTCGCCAACTCGGGTGACGCAAAACCACCAAATACAACGGAGTGAACAGCGCCTAAACGGGCGCAGGCAAGCATAGCAAAAAGTGCTTGAGGCACCATTGGCATGTAGATCACAACACGATCGCTTTTATCGACACCACGATTGCGTAAAACAGAAGCCAATGCACTCACCTGTTGTTGCAATTGTGCATAGGTGTATTTTTCCACCTGCTCTGTGACTGGGCTATCGTAAATAATGGCTAATCGATCGCCATTACCTGCGTCAACATGTCGATCTACACAGTTGTAGCAGGTGTTGCAGGTGGCGCCGTCAAACCAGCGACCATACACGCCTGAGTCAGGGTTAAAAATCGCTTTTGCCGGCGTAACCCAATCAATTTCTTCCGCTGCTTTTTGCCAAAAACCGATCGGGTCAGCTTGCCAAGAGGCATAGGTTTCGTTATAGCCAGACATAAATAATTACCTTAGCAAGTGTAGTTAAGGCCGAGTCGACCACCATCAACATAGATGGTTTCGCCAGTGATATAGCTGGCTTTTTTTGAACATAAAAACCCAACAACATCTCCAATTTCTTTTGCATCACCTGTCCGCCCCAATGGGGTTCTTGACATGGCCACTTTCATTGCCTCTGGGTTTGAATTGACTCCTGCCATCATTGCCGTATCGATTGAACCAGGACCAACAGCATTGACTCTTATATTGTTCTTGGCTAATGCCAAGGCTGCAACCTTGGTTATTTGCATAATGCCACCTTTGGATGCGCAATAAGCTGGTATAGCCGGAATCGCGACTTGCGCATTGATAGAAGACATATTAACGATTGAGCCTGCAATTTTGTGTTCAACCATCACACGCGCAGCGTGTTGAGTTGCGAGAAAAGCACCGGTTAAATTAATGTCAATTACCCGCTGAAAATCTTCTAGCGTGTAATCTAAAAAATCACCTGGCAAGGCCACACCTGCATTGTTAACCAAGGCATGTAACGGCCCATGTTCTTTGGCAATCTGATTAAACAGCGACGCTATTTGCGTGGCATCGCCCATATCGCAGACGATACTTGCCACGGCACCTAAATCTTTAGCCGCGGCTGCAACACCTTCAGCATTGATGTCACACAATACGATGTCATAGCCTTCTTCGATCAAACTTGTCGCACATGCATAGCCAATGCCTTGAGCTCCACCTGTTATTAATGCCAGAGGTTTTTGAGCCATTGTTTTATCCATTACTGTGTTCTTATCTATTGTAATCGGTGTTCGTTTGGTTTTCTGCGTTTAAGTCTACCGGAATGCTCCAGTCCGGCAGCATTGTAGTGCCACTGAAGCCAACACTTCCAAAAGCCTGGAGATCAATCATTGTAAAAATCGCCTGTAGTGGCAAATTAGTGTTATCCGGCGGGCCTGATAGCTAGAATCGGTATCTTGCACATGCCACATAGATGTGTCAACATTCAAACGATTTGTACCGCAATCCAAGACCTTAAAAGCCATGCCATCACTTAAATTATCAGCAGCCGCTATGGTTGAGAAAGCACGCGCCCGGATAGAAGAAATCGAAACCCCGGACATGATTAGTATGCTAAACGACCCCAATGTTGTCATTGTGGATATCCGTGATGTTCGCGAACGTCAGCGTGGTGGATTTATTCCAGGTAGCTTTCACGCACCGCGCGGCATGATTGAATTCTGGGTGGATCCGGATAGCCCCTACTTCAAAGATATTTTTGCACAAGAAGATAAAAAATATGTTTTTCACTGTGCATCAGGTTGGCGTTCTGCGCTTACTGTCGCCACACTGCAAGACATGGGTTTTGAAGCCGCTCATTTAAAAGAAGGTTTTTCCACCTGGGAAAAGTCTGGCGGCCCTGTCGAATTTCCTGAAAAGAAATAGCGCTCACGTTATTGTCCGGCTTTATGCATCTATTGCCAAGTGGGCAGGCATAAACGTATTTATATGGAGTGTAATTATGCGTTTTTCTGATAAGCCAATCGTTCGGTTGTTGTGTTTGATATATGCTTTGGTCTTATGCGCTCAAATGGCAGGCTGCACTGCAATCACCAAGTATCAATGTAATAACAAAGATTGGCAAAGTGTGGGCAACACAGACGGTGTTGCTGGCAAGTCGCTTGTTGCGGCTTTTGAAGAGCACAATGCTACGTGCGCAGCGGCAGGCTCAAATGCCGACATGTCACTGTACAAATTAGGCTACGATAATGGCATATTAGCCTTCTGCACTTATAGCAATGGCGTGCTTCAGGCAAAAAAAGGTTTCATTGACAATAATGTTTGTCCTGCTGAGGTTGCCAAGGATTTCTCTGCAGGGTTTAAAGCCGGTGTAACCCAACTGTGCACTACGGAGGGAGGGTTTGAGCTTGGCAGTAACGGAAACATCTACCACGGCACCTGCCCTGATGAAAGTGAAAAGCCATTCCTGGGTGCCTATTTACAAAGTATGGAACGACGCTTGACAGATGCAAGGCTTGATAAGATTGAAGCCGATGCAAACTTAAATTCCATTAACTCGTCAATAGCGCGAATAAGCGCAAACATTTCAAGCTATAACTCGGCGATATACAAAGCTAAAAAAGATGGTAATACCGGTTACGCGGAAGATCTTGAAGCAGGTGTTGCGCCGCTCAATCAAGAAAAATCCAGACTTCAAAGTCAGAAAAAAAAATACACCGCCGACTCAAAAAAAGCGGATGAACAATTTACTATAGCGTCAGAAATGCTGGATAAATGGCAAGCAAAATTATTGTAAACGGCCATCAGCTGCACAGCTATACTAACTATCAAAATAGAACTACAGCGAGCACGTCTTCAGTATGGTTTGTGACTCATAATGAAAATTACGGATGCTCAGGTTTTTGTTGGAGGGCCCGGCAAAAACTTCGTTACACTGAAGATCATGACAGATCAGGGTGTATACGGTCTCGGTGATGCGACCTTAAACAACCGTGAAACTCTGCCCGCTGCCTATCTTCAAGATTACCTGATACCTAGCATAGTAGGTATGGATCCACGCAACAGCGAAGATATTTGGCAGTTCTTTTATCGTGGTGCTTACTTTCGTCGTGGTCCGATTGCGATGGCGGCGTTCGGCGCAATCGATATGGCCTTATGGGACATCAAAGGCAAGCTTGCAAATATGCCACTCTACCAACTCTTTGGTGGAAAGAGCCGTAATGGCGCCCTGGTTTATGCACATGCAACGGGTGCTGATCTTAACGATCTGATGGATTCGATCGCACACTTTGTTGAACGAGGCTATAAAGCGGTTCGTGTGCAATGCGCCATTCCCGATATGCCAAGTGCCAGTTACGCTGTGCCGGCGGCAAGGGGTGATTCGCCCAACTACATGACAGACTTTAGTGGCATTCGCCCACAAGTAGAAATATGGAACACAGATCGTTATATGCGGTTCATGCCAGACGCGCTGGTTAAAATACGCGAGCGATTTGGCCCCGATTTGCACATTCTGCATGATGTCCATCACAGGCTCACGCCCAGAGAAGCAGCTGAGTTTGCTAGATCTATTGAGCCGGTAAGATTGTTCTGGTTAGAAGACCCCACCCCTTGTGAAGACCAAGCCGCACTAAGATTGTTGCGCCAGCATTCCACGGTGCCTATTGCGATTGGTGAAGTCTTTAATTCAATTTGGGATTGTAAGCAACTCATTGAGGAAGAACTTATCGATTTTATTCGGGTTGCTGTGACGTACGCAGGTGGCATTACGCATGTAAAACGTATCGTTGATCTAGCCGCATTGCACAATATTCGAACCGGTTTTCATGGCGCCCCCAGTCATTCACCGATATGCATGGCAGCGCAAGCACATCTAAATGCCTGGGCGCCGAATTTTGGTATTCAGGAGTATCTCGTACTGGGCACC
>CAYSZH010000147.1:0-11643 GCA_964435305.1 uncultured Granulosicoccaceae bacterium | reverse complement strand
CCCGCCGCTGGAAAACTCACTACCAGACCTCCTGGCCAATGCGCCAGCGTACCACTTCGATCTGTCCAGCCCCATACTCCAACCGTTTGCGCCTTTGACATTTTCACTCGTAGCTGTGTTCCTGTTTCCGATTCGACTGACATTTCGCTTGCACTGCGAATGCGTTTAACATGTCGTTTAACCGTATCCATCAGCTCATCACTTGGCAGCAACCGACACAATGTATCAGGGTGTTCGTTAGACACATTCATGATGCGTGTGCCAGACTTCAGAATGGTGGCAGTTTGAGGTGCATGCATGAGCCCTTCTACGGTCAGATCAATAACCACATCGGCCTCACATAGAGCGCGTGTTGCGTGGTTTTGGTCAGTAAGTGCGTTGGTCGCGCCTGAGGAACGTACCAGTGGCCCAATAATGGGGCCGGGTGTTGGTACTACCAACCGATAATAATGCACCCCAAGGCGGCCCAGTGCTAATTCTGCAAGCTGCACTAACACGTGTCGGCTTTGCTGCTCAGCTAACACCACCACCGTTTCTGTGCTCGATATTCGGCAACGCGCAAATACTTGCTCGAAAGCGACAATCCACTGTGAATCCAGATACTGTTGTTCCATAAGGTTTATTGTGGCATATCCGATTCAATTTTCTCAATTTTCAATGCCAATGCGGTTTACTTTGATGGATACTGACTTCGTAGAACGCAATGACACACGGTATTCTTATGTCTCTCAGACCTGAATCGGGAGTCGCCAAAATCCAGCTCGGTGTTGGCGTTGGTATCCTTTGCTCTATTACGGCTTGGGTTGCTTTTTCGCTCGGCGACGTAGGGGTCAAATACCTGAGCGCAGATTATCCGTTACACGAACTCATGATGCTCAGAACCGTGTTTGCGTTTTCAATTACTGCAGGTATTTTTATCCCGCTAGAGGGTGGGTTCTCAAGTTTAAAAACGCAACATCTTGTGCTGCATCTTTCTCGAGGGCTTTGCGTGGTCATGGCAAACCTCCTGTTCTTTACAGGGCTTGCCTCACTCACATTGCCTGAAGCTACATCAATATTTTTCATCGCCCCTTTATTTATCACTGTGCTGTCATTCTTTATTCTTAATGAACAAGTCGGGCGATATCGCTGGTTTGCGGTACTGATGGGTATGACCGGAGTGATCGTAATGCTGCGCCCAGGTGGAGATACTTTCCGGGCGGCGGGTTTACTTCCTTTAATGGCTGCCTTTGCCTATGCTTGCCTGCAGATCCTCACGCGCAAAATTGGCATTCGCGATAAAGCATCGACAATGAGCTTTTACATTCAATTTGTGTTTGTAATTGTGTGTGGTTCATTTGGCCTGTTGTTTGGCGATGGATATTATGCAAATCCGGACAATCCAGCTATCGATTTTCTGTTTAGAGCGTGGGTTTGGCCGAACTTATCTGATTTGCTTGTGATAGCAGGCATGGGAATAGGCGCTGCCTCAGGCGGATACCTTATCAGTCAGGCTTACCGGATATCTCCGGCAGCAATCATTGCACCGTTTGAGTACATCGCACTCCTACTATCCATTTTGTGGAGTGTGTTGATATTTAACGAATGGCCTGATGCAGTAGCGTGGGTCGGAATTTTACTGATACTTGCAGGTGGTTTATTGGTACTGTGGCGTGAACTTGCGAGCGGTAAAAATATCGTTACCGGTCAGCCAATGCGAAAACCACGCTAGCGATAGTGGATTAACACAAACTCGCACGCTAAAGCACAGAGTAATCGCCTATTAGAACAATCGGCCGTTAAAAGACGATACGCTCTTTTGATATCGCGGCTTGCTGAATTGCTTCGACAACCTGCAACGATTTCAAGCCTTCCGCCCCAGACACTAATGGGGTTTCGCAACCTTCAATGACGCGCCCAAAATGCGTTATCTGATTCAACAGCGGGCTGGATGAGGCTTGATCCAAAGTCGTTGAGCTGATGTCCTCTACCCAACTTTTTACGCCGTTGTGAGTCCATAGCGTCAAGTCTGGGATAGTCAAAGAGCCATCGCTACCACCAATGATCATGCTATGTTGATCTGTCACTGGAAACGCCGGGTTTTCTTGTGCGGTGTGCTCCCAACTCCAGGGCGCAACGATCGAGTCAGATACGCTAACCGTTGCGATGGCGCCGTTTTCAAACTCCAGTAATGCGCTTGCCAGATCTTCGTTTTCGAAACCGCGAACGCTGGGGCAAGCTTGTGCCTGCACCGCAACAACATCACCAATCAAGTGGCGCAGCAGATCAATATCATGCACTAGATTAACCGATATGGGGCCGGCACCTTGTTGCGTCCGCCACGGAGCCGTTTCAAAGTAATCATCCGGTTTATAAAACCAGCATGTTGCCTGCGCTGATCGCACTTTGCCCAGGTCACCGGTTTCAATCATGTCTTTTGCAGCAGATATGATTGGGTTGTGTCGCCGGTGATGACCAACCAGTACAGGCACTGAAGCTTTGGCCGCAGCACTGACTAATGACTGCCCCTCAACCGAGACATCTGATATGGGTTTTTCAACTAACAATGGGCAACGCTTTTCGACACAGTACAAACCTTGTGCCACGTGCTGCTTTGTGGGTGTGGCCAATACCACACCGGCAGGCGGCTGATGTTCGAAAAGTGCTTCTATGCTGACAAATCGCGAAACCCCCTCGGCAACAGCCAATGCATCGGTCTCTGAATTTGGATCCACAATGGCGGCTAATTCAACCGTAGATGATTGACGGATGGCGTGGATGTGTTGCTTACCCACAAGGCCGGCACCCACAACCGCTATTTGAATTGGTTTGGACATGGACGGCTCTTATGGTTTATCGTTTGCCAGCTGTTGTGTCAGCGACCAAATTTCCGTTCCGATATTCACGGCCGTTTTCTGTAATGGCTTGCTGCCGGGAAGCCGTGCATTGGGTTGTTCGGCAACCGATGCAGACAACTGTTCCAGCCTGTCCCAGAAACCCTCACCAGAATACACCGATGGGTCTTGCAGGAAATAAAACTGCCCAAGATTATGCGGGTTGCCTTCGGGGAGTTTTAGACCTTTTACATCTGTCGATACCGTACTGCCAGTGACAGCGGCTGCCAGCACTTCTGCCATAAGTCCAAACCCATAGCCTTTATAACCACCCGTTGATACCAAGGAACCTTTTAAGGCTGCATGCGGATCAGTGGTTGGCTCACCGTCACTGTCAATAGCCCAACCTAAGGGAATGGATTCGTTCGCAGAGGCTGCCATGGTGATTTTTCCCAAGGCAACCGCGCTGGTACTTTGATCGAACTGAAAAGCCACCCCACCCGTTTTAGCCGGTACGGACATGGCAATCGGGTTGGTACCTAACACCGCTTTTTTCCCACCCGGTGGAGACACCACAGCAGAGGCATTTGTAAACCCGATGCCGATTAAACCTGCTTGTGCGATTTGTTCAGTGAAATAACCCAGTGAGGTACAAGTGTGTGCATGGCATACAGCCAGTGTGCCACTACCAGTCTCTTTAACCATATTGATAGCCTCCGGCAAGCCACGTGTGAATGCCGGCTGTGCAAAACCCATTTCGGCATCCACTTTCACGCAGGCCAATTTTGGCCGGCTGACTAACGGTTCGCTTAAACCATTTACGCGGCCTGTGCGAAGTTGTTTGCAGTAGCTTTCAAGATAGTACAAACCACAAATCAAATTGTTGGTTTCTTCGGCACGCCGAATGGCGCGGGCAACTTCAGCAGCAACCCACTCAGCTGCAGCATGATTAATTAAGGCTTGTTTGCTGGTGGCTTCAATTTCGTCGAGCGTAACAGTAATGGTAGACATATATCGTTTTTCGGTTCATTCACTAAGTGGAATTGTTAAGCCAAGGGTATAAAATCGCAAGCCTAAGCGATTCGAAATACGCTATCGCTTTTACCCAATGTATAGGGTATCAGCATATTACTCAAGATGAATCATAATTGTTGCGCCAGCACTTCCAATAAGGCCGGGCCATCTTGATTAAAGCAACGTTGTAGCGCTAACCCAATCGATTGCAGATCGTTTACCGATGTGCTGTACCAGCCATAACTTGTCGCTAGTGTTAAAAAATCCGGATTTTGCTGATGCACTGCATTCGGTGAAATCCCATCATTGATCATATCGTCGGCAATCTGTTGCAGCGCGTTGTTCTGCCACAGTACAACCACAAGATTTAAACCATGCTCTTTTGCCACAGCCATTTCTGCAAACGAATATTGAAAACCTGCATCGCCCACCAATGCAATAACTGCACTCCCAGGTTTTGCAAACGCAACACCAATGGCCGCAGGGACGGCATAGCCGAGCGTGCCATAACCGTTTGGGTGGAACCAGCGATTAGCTATTGGTAATGGCAGGTGCTCAACAGCCGTGTATGCAATCTGTGTCATATCACTGCACACAGTGCAATCAGCAGGCATGCTTTGTAACACGGATTCCACCACGGTCATATGCAGCTTTTGCGTATCACTAAGGTGTTTATTATGCGACGCCTTAACGGCTTCACAGCGTTCATGTGCACTAACAGCACGCGTTATTTTCTTATTTTCCAATTCGGCATTCAGCGCTTTGGCTGCCAAGCCAACGTCTGCGTGCAAGGCCTTCCCTGTAGCGCGTACCCTTAACAATTGCGGATCGAGATTGACCCAGAATTGATTTTCGGGTATCGACACTTCTGGTAACCAATGGTCAGGCTCTGCAAGTTCAGTCCCTAACAGCAGTACAAAATCGGCCCTTTCAACCAACGCTCTTACCTCTGGCGCAACGAATTGGGCGCCCACACAAAGAGGATGATCTTCGGCAACTACCCCGCGCGCAGCAACAGTTGTTATTAGAGGGCTGTCAGTTTGTTCGGCAAGGGCGGTGACATCATCTGCAAAAAATCGACAACCACCACCAGCAATAATGACAGGGTTTGTTGCGACTCTAAAGGCGTTAGCTATACGTTTTATATCAGCTCCAGCAGGTGGTAGTGCATGCTCAATCGGTTGTGCTCGCCAGTAAGCATCTACTTCACCACGAAGCACTGATAAGGGTATATGAATATGCACAGGCATTGGTCTATGCAAATTAAACTGTGTAAAAGCACGATGGATCAATTCGGGAATAATGGCAGCGTCATTTGCCACTTCAGAAAAGGCCGTCAATGGTCTTGTCACTGCAGCTTGATCACCTATTTCATGCAATCGGCCATGGTTGTGAAAATTCGGGTCAGCATCATTCATCGGTGAGATCACCAGCATCGGAACAGAATCACTATGAGCCTCACCCATTGCTGTAAGAATATTGGTCACGCCGGGCCCTGTTATCACAAAACAAACACCGGGTTTGCCAGAGCGCCGAGCGTAACCATCGGCCATGAATCCAGCACCCTGCTCGTGCCTTGGCAAAATGTGTTTGATGCCACTGGATTCCAGCCCACGGTACAGCTCAATACTGTGTGTACCCGGGATGCCGAACACAGTGTCCACCTTGTATTGGGTTAAGAGGTCGATAATCGCTTCGCCAGTATTCACACTCATATACAGCTCCAGTTGAATGGGGACGGTTATTTTTATACGCATTTGGCCATGTTTATGGCGGATCCTGACCAAGAATGATCCGTTCTACTTGCTTATAATAATAACGCGCTGGCCTATCAGGCTTTTGTACTTAATTAAACCTTATCGGACCATCAACAAACCCTATGGCACAGTTTCCTGAAAAAGCGAAAGTCGTCATCATCGGACAAGGTGGTATTGTCGGCGCATCGGTCGCCCATCACCTCATAGAACGCGGCTGGGATAACATTGTCGGGATAGACAAATCGGCTATTCCTACCGATGTGGGCTCCACCGCTCACGCCTCCGACTTTTGCTATGCCACCGCACACGATCAAATGACCTGCCAGACCACCCTGTACAGCATAGAATTTTTTGAGAAGCTGGGGCGCTATGCCAAAGTGGGTGGCCTTGAGGTGGCCCGTGTGGGCGATGACGAGCGCATGGGTGAGTTAAAACGAAAAGTGGCCTCTGGCAAAGCCTTTGGCACCAACGCACGCATGATCAGTGCGGCGGAAGCCAAAGAGAAAATGCCACTACTCGAGGAGAACATGATTCAGGGTGCCTTGTGGGATCCCGATGCCGGCTTGGTTGTCCCGCGCTCACAGGTGGTTTCCGGTGAAGTCATCGAGCAATGTGAAAAAACAGGCAAGCTCGCAACCTTTGCCAACACCGCTGCCACCAACCTGGATATCAAAGATGGCCGAATTCAGGGCGTGGAAACCACTCGTGGCTACATCGCTGCTGACTATGTTGTGGTCTGCGCTGGGTTGTGGGGGCGGCTGATTGCTGAAATGGCGGGTGAAGACTTACCCGTGATGCCTGTTGATCACCCATTGCTTTGGTTTGGGCCCTATAAAGAATTTGAAGGTACCGGGAAAGACATTGGCTGGCCCCTGTTAAGAGACCAGGGTAACTCAGCCTACCTTCGAGATACCGGCGACCCTACAACTTCCGAGGGCGGCATGATTGAGTGGGGTTATTACGAAGAATCCGAGCCTCGGATGTGCCATCCAAGGGACTTACTTGAAAAGGAAGAGGCTCGTCTTTCGCCCTCACAGCGTGATCTTGAAATGGAGCAGATCATGGAACCGCTGGAAAGGGCAATGGAGTTGACACCGATACTGGGTGAACTCGGTTATGACGAGAAACGCTCATTCAATGGGCTTCTGCAAGTGACCGCAGACGGCGGCCCCTCCTTGGGTGAATCACCCAAAGTACGTGGCCTATGGTATGCCGTTTCCGTTTGGGTCAAAGATGGCCCAGGCACCGGAAAACTGATTGCCGACTGGATGAGTGATGGCAGTACCGATTTGGATCACAGTGGCGTGGATGTGGCGCGGTTCTATCCCTTTCAACAAGAAGAGCAATACATACACGATCGCTGCTACGAAACCGCATTCAAGATATACAACCCGGCGGTGCATAACCGCGAACCCTACACCAAAGGGCGTGGTTTAAGGCGCAGCCCGTTTTACGAGCGCGAGCAGGCATTGGGCGGATACTTTATGGAGGCTGCTGGTTGGGAACGTGCGCATGGCTACGCCAGCAATGAGCATTTACTGGAAAAATTCGCAAACAAGGTGCCTGTACGGCAGCACGAATGGGACAACCGCCATTTTTGGCGTGTATCCAATGCTGAACACTTACAGCTCAGCGAAGATGTGGGCATGGTGAATTTATCGCACTTTGCCATTATCGATGTATCCGGACCTGATGCGGCGGAATTAATGGAGTATGTCTGCGTTGCCAAAGTGGCAGGCGATACACCCATCGGCAAAGGGATTTACACGCACTTTCTGGATCACAAGGGGGGTGTCCGTGCTGATTTAACCGTGGTCAGGCTGGCAGAAGATCATTTTCGAGTCATGGATGGCGGCGATGCAGGTGCACGCGATCTCACGTGGCTTAAGCGCATGAGCCAGGATAAAGGCTTGAGCGATCTTGACATTACCGATCGCACAACCGACTACGCCTGCCTGGGTCTATGGGGTCCAAATGCTCGGCAAGTGTTACAGAGCCTCGTTGCAGATCCGGAAGCACTGACGCCTGAGAATTTCCCGTTTGTCGCTGTACGGACAATTACCATTGCAAGTGTGCCAGTATCAGCGTTTAGAATCTCTTACGTTGGCGAACAAGGTTGGGAATTGCATTTTAAATATGAAGATGGGCTGGTGGTGTGGGATGCGCTTGCTGAGGCCGGAGTTACGCCAATCGGAATTGAAACCTACGCGAACAGTCGCAGGCTTGAAAAGAGCTTGCGTCTGCAAAACGCCGACCTACTGACCGAATATAACCTCTATGAAGCCGATCTTGCACGGCCGAAAATAAAAGCGGCCGACTTCCATGGCAAAGCAGCGCATATCGCCTTCAGTGAACTTCCACAACAGGCTGCCTATCTCTGTACGTTGACGATGATTGAAAACACAGATGCCAACGGTGTGGCGCGCTACCCAGTAGGTACATGCCCGATACTTGACCCTGAAACAGGTCTAACGATCGTTGATTCAAAAGGCCGTCGATCTTACACAACCAGCATTGTATTTGGCCCCACTGTTGGAAAAAACATTGCGCTGGGATACCTACCAGCTTCCAAAGCGGTAGTGGGCAATACATTACTCATTGAATATTTTGGCGAACAATACCCGGTGCTGATTGAGGCCGTGGGCTATGAACCACTTTACGATGCCGAGAATAGTAAACCGCGATCGTAGCTTGCCAATGCAGGCGGTTTTATCTATTACGCGGATTTACGCAAAGCGCTAGTCGGTAGCAAGGTATGACCTTGCTCCCTCATCTGCGCTGAAATATCTTTTTCGTCCAGTGGTTTTGAGAACAGATATCCCTGCATTCTCTTGCAGCTCCATTGCTCAAGCAATTGTTGTTGCTCAACAGATTCAACACCTTCCGCAAGCACATTGATGCCCACTTTTTGGCCCAATAAAACGATTGTCTCAGTTATCTCCGCGGCTTTATTGTTGCTATCGAGCATGGACACAAATGAGCGGTCTATTTTCAATGTCGATAAGGGCAGTTTTTCGATATAGCGCAGCATGGAGTGACTACGCCCAAAACCATCAACGCCAATGGACACACCAATTTCAAACAGGCTATCCAGGACTTCATGTATTTCGTTATAGTGATGAATCAGCACATGTTCGCTAATTTCAAATTCAAGACGCTCAGCCGGTAGATTATATTTTTCCAAAAGACCAATAACACGTTCAGTAAAACCATAAGCTTTAAGCTGTTTGGCTGAAAGATTCACAGAAACACAAGGCACATGTCCGTCACTATCCGGCTGCCACCCACTCGCAAAAGCACACACCGACTCCAGAACATAGTGGCCAATGTGTCCCATCAGGTTTAACTTCTCCGCCACGGGTACAAACTGGCCTGGCGAAATTTCTCCTAAGCTTGGATGCACCCAACGAAGCAATGCTTCATAGCCCGTGACTTTCTGAGTAGCAGTGTTGACTTGAGGCTGGTACATTATCTTGAATTGATCATTATCCAACGCGGCTCGGAGATCTTTCTCCAGAGTTAATTGTGTACTCGCACTTGCATCCAGTGCTTTATAAAAGCTCACTACCTGACCTTTTCCACGATCTTTAGCTTCATACAAACCCATATCAGAGCGGCGTAATAAATCGTTTGTACTCGCCCCGTGTTGTGGGTAAGCGGCAAGACCAATACTGATTCCAATTCGCAAATCCAGGTCATTAATGATGTAAGGCTCGCTAAGTTTCTCGATCAGCCGCTGACTTATAGCCTCACCGATTGTGGTAGATGTTCTTACGTCCAGGCTGTTTAAAACAATAACGAATTCATCGCCACCGGTTCTAAAAGCAATATCTGCCGGTCTTAAAAAGTCCTTCATTCGCGTCGCCACCTTTACAAGAAGCAAATCGCCAATTTGATGACCGTAGGCGTCGTTTATTTGCTTAAAACCATCCAGGTCCACTGCGAGAACGACAAGCCCTTTTTTCTTCGTTGTGGCCGTTTCCAGAAAGTAAGGTAAAGATGTAGACAATGCACGACGATTCGACAGTTTTGTCAGCTCATCATGTTTGGCTAAAAACTGCGCTTTGTCTTCGGCCATTTTGCGGACCGTAACATCGGTCATGCTACCCCGATATCCTGCAAACAGACCCATTGAATCAAATCGCGGCACGGCGCGTAATTCCACGTTTATTAATTGGCTGTCAGGGCTGTTTTCAGATAAGTCCAACTCAACTTCAAATCCGACCAAAGGCTTTAGCTCTGCAAGTGAATTGCGTAGGTGAACGAAATCAGTAGATTCACTGTTGATAGAGCGCAACAGATCCACTCCCACAAGCGATTGTAGTTTGAGTTTTTTGGCCTGATCGGAGTTCCCGCTGATAAAGCTGAAGCAGCCTGTATCATCTGTTTCCCAAAGCCAGTCAGAGGCGGTTTCGGCGAACTGCATAAAACGTCTGTTCGATTGTTCCAGCGCACCGCTTGTTGCTTCGTATTTTTCTAATAAGGTCTGAAGCGTTGATGCAAGTTCAGAATGCTCATCACCAGCAGCATTTTCAAGCAAACTAGAATACTCAGCACCACTTTCAATCTTTTCTTGAAGTGCGGCCTGCAGCCGCTCGGTGCCAATCGATTCTCCATGTTCAGTGTAATTTAAACCGATACGTTCGGCATCAGGGTGCACACGTAAGCCAATTGTATGATCGATAATTCTAAGAAAACCATAAGAACTGATGCAGGTAATAACGAACACACTCAATACACCAAAAGCTTGAACTGAAAATTGTGTAATAATAGAATCGCCTACGAGCTCACTTGCCGGGGCGATAAACGGGACGGCTAATGTACCTAGTACGCCGGGTAAACCATGTGTGGCGACAACATCTATTGGGTCATCCAACTTAAATTTATGTAGCAGCAGGTGCGCTCCCAAAGTGGCAACCGTACCTCCTAGTAACCCCACGGCGATTGCCTCGTATGCGCTCATAAAGTGCACACCTGCTGTGCAGGCAACCAAGCCCCCAATTAGACCAGAGGTAATTCTGCCAGGATTAAACACACCCTCGTCAAGCCATACGCCAATGAGCATGCCAATGAAGCCACCAAAGATTCCGGCCGTAAGTGTGCTGAATAAAACCAACGGTAATAAGGTATCGCCTGGCAGTAATGCGCCGCCATTAAACCCCATCCAACCCATTAAAATGATCAGTACACCAGCCAATGCAATAACGGAATTAAACGCCGGCATCGGGAGGACGTTACCATTGTCATCAAATCGCCCGATTCTAGGGCCGATCATTAATATGGCAACAAGACCAATCCAGGCGCCCACACTGTGCACAACGGTTGACCCTGCAAAATCAATAAAACCTATACTTCCAAGCCAGGCGTTCACATTAGGGTTAAAGGCATCACCCCAAACTTGCCGACCCACAAAAGGATAAATGAGCGCAGCCGTTGCCAGTACGATGACCAAATACGCTTTAAAGTTGATTCGCTCTGCAACCGCGCCGGAGACGATAGTGGCTGTTGTACAGCAAAAAGCCAATTGATAGACGAAGTGCAGTGGGTTGCCTGTAATGGCTTGCTGCACTGGATCAACGAGTTCTGGCACGCTGATACCAAACATAATGTAAAAGCCCATAGAAAAGTAAACAACCCAAACCACCACGAGGTCAGATATGTTTTTCTGGGCAACATTTATGGAGTTTTTGGAACGGACGCGCCCGCCTTCCAGCATCAGGAAGCCAGCCTGCATGGACAGTACTAACACGAGCGCGAATACTAACCACAGCGTTGCAAAACCAGATTCCATGGGACTCCGGATAGTGGAGGGTTATCGATAATGAATCGGCCTGCTACGCTAACACTTGAAATTTCAGCACTAGCGTGTCGCTTTTAGTTAGCTAGAGCCGTTTTCAGGCCATTAAGCGCCATGATCTGGCGCGAATTACCGCAAATGGTGGAACGACCGTGGTGGTCGCTTGGAGTGGCCCCACGAAGGTGAGTTGTGATGATCCAACAAGGTCGGGTTAAGAGAGACGGAACTGCTCACGAAAGGTCTGCTCAAGTTCTGCAGCTGG
>CAYSZH010000146.1:0-11912 GCA_964435305.1 uncultured Granulosicoccaceae bacterium | reverse complement strand
GGTTTTACGATCGCAGCCAAGCTTAATGGCTATGCGCCTTTGCGAGGTACAGCTTGCGATATCCCACTCGATTAAATGGTTGAGCCGCCGGCGTTTTTGTCGGTAGGTTGGCGTGTGTGTAGCACTTGAGTGACATTTGCCGCAGTTACCGCAGCGGTAGCGTTGAATCGATTGGGCATCATCTTGACGATGAAAACGGCCATGCTTAGCAGAGCGTCCGGCTCCGCAGCGGGGACATAATGGGCTCATTCCGTTGAACCTTGATAGTTGAGTTGAAAAACTAGGGTATCAGATTATTTACTACAACACTTAAGTCATCCAGTTGGGGTAGTATGACGCGTTCCTAACGCTGTTGTTCATCTCATGAAAAAACCCCCAGAAGCCCCCCAGACATCACCACCATCAAGCACGACGCCCAGTACGCAAAACGCGGCTCCTAATCCGTTTACAGGTATGGCTGAAGAATCCCAGGACTATTTCAGTAAAGCGGTGTTAAAAAACGCAAAGCGCTTGAGAACGCGTGTGTATGTCGCGAACAGTCCGATACACGGAAAAGGGCTTTTTGCCGCCAAATCACTCAAAGCAAACAAAGTGGTGGGCAGATTACATGGCATGCTCACCGACAAAGAGGGCACTTACGTGTTGTGGCTGGAGAAAAATTTGGGGCTGGAAATTACTAATGAGTTGCGCTTTATTAATCATAGCTCTGACCCCAACTGCGAACTCACCGATCTAGATGTGGTGACCTTGCGCCCCATTGCTGAAGACGAAGAGCTAACGCATGACTATGGCTGGTAACGCTTAAGCTGCGGTGGTAGCCACAATGCGTTTGACAACATTTCACCTGGCGACACTGCTCCTGGCAAAAATGCATTTGGCGAAAATGCCGTCAGCAACTTTGCAACTGGTGACATTGCATCTCGTAAAAATGCCGCCAGTAACTTTCCATTTGGCGAAAACGCACCTGGCAAGATTGCGCGCTGTTATTTCAATTACCGGTCGATTCTTTTTTCGTACGCTTTTGTGCGGGTGTGTAGTACCTTTGTCATCTGTTGCTGCTGAACACAGTGTGTTAAGTGGTAAAACAATGGGGACAACATGGTCGCTGATTGTCGCAGATGTAATATCGAATGAGGACATGCGCGAGTTGCAGGTGGGTATCGAGGTTGAGCTGTTTCGCATCAATGCATTAATGTCCACGTGGAATCCGCAGTCAGAGCTCTCTCTATTTAATAATGATGACAGCTTGAAAGCTGTACCCTTGCACAAGGACACGATAAAACTTGTTGCCGCCGCGCACGTCATCAGCGAAAAAACCGATGGTGCTTACGATGTCACCTTAGGGCCGATTATTGCCTTGTGGGGTTTTGGCCCGGATTCTGTTGATGGGGACACACCAGATAAGATTGCGTTGCAGAACGCTATGCAAACCACCGGTTATAGAAAGCTTGAACGTAAGCAAAATGCGCTGCGAAAAACTGTAGCAGGCTTGCAAATAGATTTGTCCTCTATTGCCAAAGGCTTTGCTGTTGATCAGATGGCGACCATTGTTGAGCGTTACGGTATAAGCAATTATTCCGCCGAAATTGGTGGAGAGTTACTCACTCGTGGTAAGCGCAGTGATGGGTCAGACTGGCGTATTGGTGTAGTACAACCCGATGGTGGCGAGCCTGTTGCGTTGCGTGTTAGCAATTCACATATTGCAAGCTCGGGCGATTATCAAAACTACAGAGAAGTGAACGGCAAACGTATCTCGCACATCATTAATGGTATTTCGGGTCGGCCCATCACTCATGGCACCGTCGCTGTGACGGTAGTGCATAAGAGCACGATGCTGGCCGATGCCTGGGCAACCGCACTGATGGTTGTGAATCCTGAACGTGCCTGGCAACTGGCTAATGAACAAGAACTGGCCGTTCAGATATCCTTAAAGGGATCAGCTCCGATAGTGGATTCGCAATGGGAAGGCGGCATCGTGACTGAGCTTGGTGGTTTCACTATCGTTAGGACGGCATCGTTTGATGCATTACTGGAGTAATTTTGTGAGCCTACTTAATGCCGTGCTCTTTGTTTGATGCATTACTGGAGTAATTTTGTGAGCCTACTTAATGCCGTGCTCTTTGTTTGATGCATTACTGGAGTAATTTTGTGAGCCTACTTAATGCCGTGCTCTTTAAAAACACGCAACGCAATATCTGGCCGATCGGTGACAACACCATTAGCCCCTTTTTTTAATAGCACGTGCATTCGTTTAGCATCGTTAATAGTCCAGTAAACCACTTTTAGTTGCGCTTTTTGCACTTTGGAAATAAACCGCTGCCCATGCAGAGGAATACCCCAGTAACGCACAGGGATCTGTAAATACCGATACACAGGGTCCAGTGGCAATGTAGATTTAAAATACAAGCCTGCCACTTCGTTTCTACTTGCTGCAGTGCTAACTTCGGGGGCTATTTGCCTAAAACGGCGTATAACCGTTTCGTGAAAGCTGCCCACGTTAATCCATCGATCAGCGGCGTATTGTTTAATACAGTCTGCCACGGCCTCGGCAGCTTTAACGCTTTTATCTTTAATATCAATGTTGACGCCAACACCTGGGTATAGATCGAAGAGCTCCTGGAGAGACAGCAGCTTTAATCCGATATCTCGATAGCGTTTTCCTGTTAAATCGATAAAGCGGTAGCCTGCGTCCAGCTTTTTTAATTCGTGCATGGGAAGCTTTATGACAGCGCCCTTGCCATCGGTTGTGCGATCGAGTGTTTCATCGTGGGTCACCATGACATAACCGTCGCGGCTTAAGCGAACATCTATTTCCAGCACATCGCTTTGGTAGTGAAGGGCCAAATCAAACGCCGCCTGCGTGTTTTCAGGGGCTAAAAGTGTGCTGCCTCGGTGGGCAAATAACAGCGGTTTGTACGTCCGTTTGGTAATCTGCGCTGACATGGCGTTTTGGCATGATCTTTCTGTGTAGAGTATAACGTAAGAGTTAAAAACAAGAGAATTTTGCGCTTGAAACCATTAACTTTGATCACGGTTCCGGTTGCTTTTGTCGCTGGTATCGCATTCCTGCTGCTGGTGCAGCAAATGGGTTGGTTCGGTGTGGCACCGCAGCTTGCTGAGCACTATTCTCAAGGCCAAACACCAGGCTTTAATGACAATGCTGAGAGCAATACGGCGCTGATAAATACTCAGTCGAACACCACACCTGCTATCCCGCAGCCCTTGTCATCTGAAACGGGTATAACACGGTCAGGTTCTGAGAGTGTATCTGGTGATGATGTGCTCGATTCCCTGGCTTTACTGAATGAGCTTGAATTCTTACGTGATGAAATGGAGCTGGCCGTTAAAGAGCGCGAGTCCATGCAAACGGAGATCAGCTCATTGCAAGAGTCGCTGATACAGCTAGACGTAGAGAGTGTGCAGCAACCCACGGCCGATTCTTACCGGCAGGCGTTTCAAAATTTTCAGCGTGGTGGACAACGTAGCGGTTCATTAGAGCGCGATAACCTAATTGCCGCAGGTGTAGATGAGGTGCTAGCCAACGACATCAAGTTGCGGCTGGATGCCGACGAATTGGCCAGGCTGGAACTCATCGATCAGGCGACTCGCGAGGGCTGGAGGCGCAGCGACCGTTTCAACGAAGCCATCGCTCAGCAGCGATCGGAGCGTGTCGATCTTCTCGATGAGCTTGGCGAAGATAGTTACGATCGGTATTTGTTTGAAGCCGGTCAATCTAATCGCGTTGAAGTGTCCAGCATGCTGGAGGGCTCAGCTGCGCAAATAGCCGGTGTGAGTAGCGGCGATGTTATTTGGAATTATGCCGATGTTCGCATTTACGAAACGCGACAATTGCAAAACATCACAAGAGAAGGTGATCGCGGTGAACCCGTATCGCTTCTGGTGCGTCGTGATGGCAGCTTTGTGCCAATGCAAATTTCACGTGGGCCCATGGGTGTCACCCTGAGCCAGTTCACTGAAGACCCAGACTTGGCAAGTCGTTTTTAGTTTGATTGTTTTTAGTCTGTTTTATTTAGAAAGACTAAAGCAGCGTTAGTGAGAATTCAGCTGACATCGTTTCACCGGGTTTTAATACAACGGTACCCGCATCAATCCCCTTCGGCGTTAAATTAAATGCATCATTGGCATTCGTTACAGGTTCAAGCGCAAAGTAAGGGGCATCGGGGTTGAAGAAAACAGCATACGCACAGTTTTTCGATGCGCGCATTTGCAAGATAATGCCAGCATCTGGCCAGGCCACGGTGGCGTCACCTGAAAAGCCATTCAAGCAATGGTCAATACGCACGTTCGCATCCAGTGCGCGTTGTTGATTGAAGTCGAGGAATTCAGGCAGTGCCTGCGCTGCCCCAATCGGCAAGCAATCACCATTGGTGTCTTGAAACGCCCCGGTTGCAGGTAAACGTACCTGTGCCGATGCGCCATTGAGGGTGCGAGAGAAATACGGATGCCATCCCATGCCAGCTGGCATATCTGTTTCACCGCAGTTTTGCAGCGTCATCTCACTCTGCAAGCAATTCGCTTGAAGTTCATAGTGAACACTGGCGTCGATTGGCCACGGCCAGTTAATTTCACCCGCTTGTGGCGTTCGATAGCGGCATAGCAGGTGAGTATCGGAAGATTCAATAACGTTCCAAGGCTTCTTACGCAATGCTCCGTGAATCGAATGCCGCTCAGCGCCCTCCAGTTGGTAGTCCTTACCCGCAAACGAAAACCGCCCGTCACGAATCCGGTTGGAATAGGGCAACATGTGAAAATTTGCTGCACTGAGCTCCGATTGGCCAGATTCACAATCAGGCATGATTGGCAGCCAGGCCTCGCCGGCCCTCACGTTACAAGAAACGGTTTGCACACCCATATCAGGCTGCAGGCGAAGTTGCCAGTAATCCGATTGTAATACGACGGGTTTTGACATTCGTGCACTCCTAAGTGGCTGAGCGGTAATTTGATCGAGATTTTAATATGAATGGATAGCCCACACACCTTGTGCCTTGCTTGGCTCAAAAAACCAACAATGCTTGAATTCGCCCACTGGCTTGAATCGGTGAAAATTATACAGGCACGTCCAAAGTGCATCATGCGCGAAATCGAAATTACAGCATGTCAATAACATGCTGTTACAGATGCCAGATAAAAACGATGTAGCTTGTGCATGTTGCGTAGCGCCCGTGGGAACTCTACACTTCTATTGTGAGTCAATCTTTAGCATAAAAACACAAGGTTATCGTCCGTGATTGATAAAGCCGGAAAACTGAAAATAGCAGGCCTGCGAATGCGCTCTTCCGCTTCAATGGCTGCCATGTCGCTAACGCTGATAATGGCATTGCTGCCCATACAAGCCCAAGCACAATCCAGCGGGCTTAAATTGGGTACCGAAACGCCTCAAAATAATACGCCAAAGCTGGATCTTGGCGCAGCACCTAAAGCACAAGCCCCTGCAGCACAACCGAGTTCGCCGGCAAGACAAAGCACCGGGGCGCGTAGTACAGGGACGCCAGGCACTTACGGTGCGTGGGAGGTGGCCTGTCAGTCCAATGATTGTGCTATGGCACAAATCGGTAAAGACAACGAAGGCACACCCATACTTGAAATGGTGGTGCGCAGCCTGCCAGAGCCACTCGAATCAGATGGTCGCACTGCAGTTGCCGTTATCGACTTCATCACGCCTCTAGGTGTTGTGCTGATCTCGGGTCTGGAAATTAGCATAGACGGTGGTCAGGGTGAGGGTGCCCCGTTCCAAATCTGTACAGAGCAGGGCTGTCTTGTGCGCGAGCCAGTTGATGATGGCTTAATTACGCGTTTAAAGAGAGGCAACAATGCCAAAATTTCGATTGTGGCGGCCAATCAGGGTGAGGTGAACGCGACTATCTCACTTAGCGGCTTTACCAAGGCTTACAACTCTTTGTAATGACGCGCGTTGCGCTGGTCGGCGGCAGTGGCGGAATCGGCTCTGCCTTGCTCAGCTCCCTTAGTGATCAGCCGTTTGTTTCGCATATCAGCAGCACCTATTACCGCTCTCCAGCCGCTGGGTCCTTAGGCAGCATTGGTAATTTCGGCTCTTCAGTGCCTATTAGCTGGGCGCAGCTGGATGTCACGGACGAAGCTTCAGTGGCGGCATGGGCTGCATCATTGGGCGAGTTAGATTGGCTCATCAACTGTGCAGGTTTTTTACACGACACACAGTTTTCTCCAGAGAAGTCGCTTGCGCAGTGCTCAGCCGAGCAGCTGGAAAAAAACATGCGTGTGAATTGTCTACCCAATTTGCTGTTAGCCAAACACACATCGAGCGCATTAAAGTCGTCAGCGGCGGGTGTGTTCGCCAGCATTACCGCTAAAGTGGGCAGCATTGCTGATAATCGATTGGGTGGCTGGCACAGTTACCGTGCGTCCAAGGCGGCCGCCAACATGGTGTTAAAAAATATCGCTATAGAGTGGAACCGGACTCTGCCGAATGTGCGTGTGCTGGCCTTGCATCCGGGCACGACTGACACAAACTTATCCGCACCGTTTCAGCAAGGTGTTCAGCCGGGAAAGCTGTTTAGTACTGAAAAAACAGCCGGTTTATTAATAGCACGTTTGCAAGAAGCACATGACGGCCCCAGCGGGCGTTTCATTGCATACGATGGAGAGGAACTACCCTGGTAACGTTGGTTGAAAACGTCTCAGTCGGAGGGTCATCATTAAACGGATTGAGGTTTTCTGTATTGCTATGTTTCAGACCAGGATTGAGTGCATCTTCTGACGTGTGTTGAGCACTTGTAATGGCGCTATTACTATCAAAATCATATAAGCGCTTATCCAATAAATGTGACGGAGTGACATTACCCATTGCTGTGATCATTGATGCCACTCGGGACGGGTCGTTTGCTTCCCATTCAGACAGCAATGCTTTCATTTTTTGTCGTTGCAGATTTGGCTGCGACCCGCAAAGCGTGCATGGAATAATGGGGTAGCCTACGAGCTTCGCCATAGCCTGAATATCACGCTCTCTGCAATACGCCAATGGCCGGATAACGATATTGCGCCCATTGTCTGCGTGCAGTTTTACGGGCATGGTTTTTAAGGCACCGGCATGAAAGAGGTTGAGCAACATAGTTTCGAGTAAGTCATCGCAGTGATGACCCAATGCGATTTTTGTTGCGCCAAGTTCATCGGCGGTGCGATATAAAATGCCGCGCCTTAATCGGGAACATAATCCGCAAGTGGTTTGTCCTTCCGGAATTTTCTCTTTGACAATGCTGTACGTATCTTCTTCAACAATACGGAAGTCCACGTTAAGTGTTGTGAGGTAGTCTGGCAACACCTCTTCTGGAAACCCGGGTTGCTTCTGGTCAAGATTGACGGCCACCAGATCGAATTGGATCGGCGCAGCCTTTTGCAGTTGAAGCAGCATGTCCAGCATCACATAGCTGTCTTTGCCACCGGATACGCAAACCATTACCTTGTCGCCTGGCTCAATAAGATTGAACGTATCGATTGCTTTTCCGGTGGCACTTCGTAAGCGCTTTTGCAGCTGCTTTTTGCCTAACCCGTTTGGCAGTTCGTGGTTTACGTCGGACATGGTGTAGAGCTTCGAAAAATCAGTGAAAAGTATACCATTCAAGTGGTTATGCGGACTATTTACACTCCCAATGTGTAGTTTTCACCCTTTTGGGGGTATCTAAAGGGCTTATTGCTCCTCTATACTTCTTACAGTTGTTTACGCAGGAGGTTTAAGCCAATGAGGATACTAATTTTAGACGATCACACCTTATTTCGGGAGGGGATGAAACTCCTGCTGCTTGACCTCCACAGTGATCTTGAAATTCATGATGTTGACACCATCGCAGCTGCTGTACTTGAACTTCAGCTACACAAGTTTGATTTGGTGTTACTTGATTTGTGTTTATCGGATTCAAATGGGCTGACAACGCTGTCGCTAATGCGTAAACACCTGGACGATACACCCATTGTTGTATTGTCCGCTGAGCAAGATCCCCCCGTTATCTATCAGGCAATACAAGATGGTGCAATGGGATTTATCACAAAGTGTGCATCACATCAGGAATTGCTCGCCGCAATCAAACTGATATTAGCCGGTGGTGTGTTCTTACCACGTGAAGTGACTTCAACTCAGATAACAGCAGTCAAAACCAACCACATGACGACTGAAACTGAGATTCTCGAATCGTTGTCTGAGCGTCAACGGGAAGTGTTGAGATACTTGTTGCAGGGTAAGCCAAATAAAACCATTTCAGCCAATTTGCACATATCAGAGAATACAGTTAAGGCGCATTTGTCTGCCATCTTCAGAACCCTCGGCGCTCGCAACAGAACTGAAGCTGTGTACTTTGCAGCACGCGCTGGTGTTCCGCTGGAATAGATAACGCTTGAAAAAACGGTAAAAGGTAAGTCTGTTTAAATTTACCCGAGTGTGCTTGAGCGCGAGTAGCGCTAACGCTGTTGGTGCATATACCTATACGATGTATTGCTCCATTGCACCCAGAGTTGCGTTGTGGTGCGACAGTGTACGTCCACGTACGCCTGTTTGCACACTGTATATTTTATCGTCCAGAAGGTTCCCGACATAGGCGATACCATCATCGCTTGTTCCAAACGCGAGGCTTGAAATATTTTTGCACTGTGTGTTGTGCGCTTTTTTCAAATGATGAGAGTCGAGAGCGCCATTTTCAAATTGAGTATTTACAGACGTCAGTAGCGCATCATCTGCATCTTCAAATAACAAGGTTTGCTGGCCTGATGCCGACAGTTTGATTATGCGGTTGCTAATAATACTGGTGATCCAGAAATCACCATTGGCATCTACGGCCACACCGTCCGGATACGTTCCAGTGTTGTATTGTGCGAGCACTGTTGGTTCGCTCAGACTAGCATCGTCGTGCAATTTAAAGCGTCTTGTCTTTTGTGTAAACGTTTCGTTTACCACAAGAGAAGCCGCATTAAGGTCAACAACGCATTCGTTCGTATACCCCAAACCTTTCGCAACAATACGCGCATTGCTACTACCAGGTTCCGCTACCGCAATAAAACCGGTATTGGCCCCCGCCTGATAGTCTCGGGCCCGAGGTTTCAAGGTGGTGCTTACCGTGATCCACAGCCGACCAAGTTCGTCCTTAACGACAAAGTTTGTAGGCGGCAGTGGGGTACCGTCAGCGGTGAGGACTACCGCTTCCACATCACCATTTGTGTGCAGCCTGAATATCCCTCCATCGTCATCACCGAGGTGCGCGATCAGGAAGCTGCCGCCATCTTCCAGCGCAATGCCGTTGGGCCTTAGCTTAGGGCCGGATTCGTTGGCGGTGTGTGTGACGCAGTTGCCATTGGGCTGGATGACGCTGACTCCACCAAATCCTGACCAATCTGAGGCAAATACAAGGCCGCTGTTGTGGCTTAGCACACATTCTGGACGTTGCAGTCCGGCCCCGATGGTTTCTGTAATCGATAGTTCGAACATTTTTCTGGCATCAAAGCCGCTTAATTGCTGGCGCTAGTTGCTTTACCCCGTTGTGTACCATAGTCTGGGCTTGTATTGTACCGGTGATTCCGGGGCGAATTTGAACTGTTTGGAGAATCGAATTATGAACACAGTGGCTTCAGAACCAACCATGAAAGAGCTGGTTGAGACCGACCGGGATCATATGTGGCATCACCTCACTCCGCACAAGCCGCTGGAATCCAAAGATCCAATGGTTATCGTGAAAGGTAAGGGCATGCGGGTTTGGGATGCCAACGGCAAAGAGCACCTCGATGCCGTCTCAGGTGCTGTGTGGACGGTCAACGTCGGCTATGGACGTGAGAGCATCGCCAATGCCGTGCGCGATCAGCTTGTGGAGATGTGTTATTTCGCTGGTTCTGCAGGCAATATACCCGGCATTAAATTCGCCGAGAAACTGATTTCCAAAATGCCTGGCATGAGCCGCGTTTATTATTCTAATTCTGGTTCTGAAGCCAACGAAAAAGGCTACAAAATTGTGCGCCAAATCGCGGCTAAAAACGGTGGCCAAAAGCACAAGATTTTATTTCGTGACCGTGATTACCACGGCACTACGATTACAGCCTTAAGTTCTTCAGGCCAAATTGAGCGAAAAGCCCAGTACGGGCCCTATACGCCTGGTTTTGTAGAAGTACCGCATTGCTGCCAATACCGTTGCCAGTACGACGATGAAACAGACTATGGTGCGAAGGCGGCTCGTGAAATTGAAAAAGTGATTTTGCGAGAAGGGCCGGACACGGTTGGGTCCATTGTGCTCGAACCTGTCACGGCAGGTGGTGGCGTTATCCCTCCGCCAGAAGGTTACTTTGAAACGGTTCAGGAAATTTGCAAGCAGTACGGTGTGCTGTTACATATCGATGAAGTGGTCTGTGGCGTAGGCCGCACCGGTAAGTGGTTTGGTTATCAACACTATGGTATCAAGCCGGACATCGTCACTATGGCCAAAGGTCTGGCAAGCGGTTACGCCGCTATTTCGTGCACTGTTACGACAGAAGAGGTGTTCGATCAGTTTAAAGATGGTGATGATCAAATGGGGTATTTCCGTGATATCAGCACCTTTGGCGGCTGTGCCGCTGGACCTGCTGCCGCGCTTGAAAATATGCGCATCATTGAAGAAGAGAACCTGCTCGAAAACGTAACCGAAATGGGCGAGTACCTCGTGGAAAAATTACGTGGCCTGCAAAATAAGTACAAAATAATTGGCGATGTGCGTGGCAAAGGTCTGTTTGTGGGTGCAGAACTTGTTATGGACCGTGTCACCAAAGAGCCAGCACCAGAGGGTCTGGTGGCAGCGGTTGCAGCGGATTGCATGGAGCAGGGTGTGATTATCGGGCGTACTAACCGAAGCCTGGATGGGCTTAACAACACCATTTGTTTGAGCCCGGCACTTATCTGTACAGCAGACGATGTTGATCAGATTGTGCAGTCTATCGATAACGCGCTTTCGCGGCACGGAGTTGTGGGTTAGTCGAGCGGGAGGAGAGTTGCATTAGTTAACGGTAAATCGATCCTAACTGGACTCGGTTTCAACCGCGCAAAACTAAACTTGCTACCCGAGTCCATAGATGCTGGCTGGAGTGTCCAGTTGAACGCGGATGGAGGTAATTTTAGTCGCACTTCCATCCACACTTTTTGCCCCTCGCCGTTGCCGTGTTTTGGGTGAAAGAAACAACAGTTTTAATTTATCTGGAAAGACATCGATAAAAATGTCGATGTGGTCGGACAGCCGTTCAACTACAGGCGCAGCATGGGCATTAGGTATTCACATCTATGTCAATCCCTCACACTTAAGTTGTAGTGTCTAACAACATATCAGATATTTTCATCCCCAACATACCGGAGCAGTTTTGGACGTTCTAAGGGAAGGGTGTCTTTAGATTGATATAGCAACCCGGCAGCTAATTCGCCGGGTTGCCAAGTTTTACTTCTTACTCTGTAATACCTTTAAGCTTTTCCATCATTGGGCCAACTACACCGCCTAATACATCACCAACACCTTCCTTATTCAATATAGTGTCGGTAAGCGGAGTCAGTTTAGCAACACCGTTACTTACAACTCGCTTCAATGGACCACGAGCGATCTCTGGAACCGCATCGAATTCAGAGATAACACTATCAAGTGAACCGCTGACTTCTTCAAGTTTAGGTAGGGCAGCAGTTGCTGAATCGGCATCATTAACATTGCTCAGCACAGCGCCGGCCGAACCAAATACTCCTCCAAACTTACGGCTAATCGCGCCCAGGCTGAATGTGCTGCGATCGACTTCTTCTGCAGCTTCAGTGGCGGCAGCATCGCTATCGGTCGCTTCACCTTTATCTTCTTCAGAGGGTTCGGCCATTTCACCTTCAGCAGCTTCAGTGGCTTCAGCAACTGCTTCTTCACCTTTATCCTCTTCAGAGGGTT
>CAYSZH010000145.1:0-12078 GCA_964435305.1 uncultured Granulosicoccaceae bacterium | reverse complement strand
GGAGCCTCTTACGGCTCATTGCTTGGATGCAAGCTTGCGATGGGTGGGCATTCAGTGAGCCTGGTTTGCACAGCGCCTACGGCTTCTCTGATCAATGCTGAAGGTATCAATGTCAGATTTCCGGTTAGAGGGCTAGACGAGCAAGTGCTGGTTGAGTCGGCAAGCTTGCCTGCGAGCGTTTCTGCCACCACACCCGCCGCGGTTGATGTGGCTGAATATGATCTGGTTGTGTTGGGTATGCAGGAGCCGCAATACAGCAGCCCAGACGTAAAAGCACTGATGCTTAAGATTGCTGCGGCTAAAAAGCCCTGTATGGCGATCATGAACATGCCGCCTCTTGCGTACATGCGTCGCCTTCCTGGTGTGGATACAGACTCGATTCGCAGCTGCTATGCCGATCCGGATTTGTGGGAGCAGTTTGAACCTGGCATTGTGACATTGGCCAGCCCTGACCCGCAAGCTTTTAGACCACCAGAAGCTTCAAAAAACACATTGCAAGTGAGCTTGCCTACAAATTTTAAAGTTGCCCGGTTTGAATCAGACAAATACACCGATATGTTGCGCACAATCGAAGCCGATATCATCGCAGCAAGACACCCGCACGCAACAGGTGACATCGAGTTACCCGTAAAAGTCAAAGTCCATGATTCCTTGTATGTGCCTTTGGCCAAATGGAGCATGTTAATGACTGGCAATTATCGATGTGTGAGTAAGGACGGCATGATCGCGATAAGCGATGCCGTGCATACCGACATCGATACGTCCAAAACCATTTATGACTGGACAGTGTCTTTGTGCGTAGAGCTTGGTGCCAACCCTGATGATTTAGTGCCGTTTGAAAAATATGCCAATGCAGCAAAGGGTTTATCACAACCATCGTCTGCAGCAAAAGCATTAGGTCGAGGGGTCGCTGCCATCGAGCGAGTCGATAAGTTAGTAAAATTGCTGGCTGATCAAAAGGGCAGGAAAAACCCGCTTGTTGATAACATTGTTGGCAACGTGGAATGGTATCTGGATAAGAACGCTGCAGATAAAAACGCTGCGTAAGCGCTGGAGTTTTTTTGGATTTTTAACGAGCTGCTTAAACCGCTTTTAAAATCGAAAATGCCGTCACAAGTTCGCCCTGTGACGGCATGATCTGTTCCTGATTAGTCAGGTTTTAAATGACGCCAAAGTCGTGCTTGTAAGTAGCGCGAACAATCATTTCATTGCCAGCCGATGATCCATCATCGATTACCTGATACTCAAAATACAGTAACGATCCCGCACCAATATTCAATGTGTACCCGACAGTGCCAAATCCAGGATTGGTATTGGAGCCGTTGTCGGTTGTATTGAACACAGAATAAAATTTGCCATAGGTTGCGGTCAGCAGGGTGGTTTGGTGCGTAAGCGGTCTAGTCTATACCCATCGTCCCAAAGTGTACTGCTGTTCTTTTGCTTCCGCGACGAACCTTGCATAGTCGCTTTTGGAGGAGGGAGGCAATGCCGAATTTGATGTCTTTGCGGCAACCTGGTTCGATGTATTGTCCGGTTCTGAAAACGTTCTAATTAAGTTTTCGGTTTGCCGATCAGCCAGTTTGTCAGTGTCGAAAAACTGCAGTGCACCCTCTTCAAAAAGTACTGACACTTCAGCCGTAGTTGCATTGGCAAAGCGAACGGTCTTGATGGTACTGATACAGCGTTGTAAAAACAGCTCCTGTTGTTTTGGCTTCACTGAAACAGGCCTTAGTACATCTTCTGCATTGTCAGCATTTACGTTTACCTGCCTAAATAAGTCAATATCGGACAAAACAGTTGCATCTAATATTGTCATGCTATCGTTCCACCCAAATGCAATCGTTCTCGGAACTTCGCCCTTGGGCACATCGTTGTTAAGAAACTCAAAGTGGACACGTTTGTCGCTTGAATGCACCCAGGATAGAAATAGTGCGGGCATGCCTGTGTAGGCTTCAATGTTATGAAACAAGAGATCGTCCACGGCTTTGTAGCGGCCAGTGGTGAGCCCTCGTTGCCAGGCTCTAACGACGGTTTCGGCTGGTGGGGTGATCATAAAAAACAGATAAATTTGATCAGCAAAACGCGACAGCAGATTGGTATCTTCGCTGCCGCCGTCTTCGACTGTGAAACTGTCAAAACGAAATCGGTCTACCAGCAAATGTGGAACCTGATTGAGAGAGGCTTTTTTCGCCATATACCGATCCAGCTTTTTGTCAATAATTTCAAGCTCCTGGCCCGTTAGCATTGCAGCGTACTTATAGTCATCGCCCAGGCTCTCATAGTCGAGCAAATACTTTCGCCAGTAATCAGGGCTAACCAGTGCAAAGTCTTCCCAAGGGATGCCAAGCCGTTCTGCGAGTAATTGTTGTTTTGGCCGGATGGTGCTTTTGCCAGAAGCGGACGCCCCTTTTACATTCATTACGACCGGCTTTTTTTGCGTAGGCAGAACAACAAAACCTTCATGCGCCACAGCCTTGTCGAAAATGGGTGTAATCAGTTCGGCAACGCGTTCTTGTGCAAAGTGGTTTGCAGCCATATTGACGGCAATTTTTCTGATCAACGCCGGGTCGTTTATGATACGGCCGCGGTGTGCCACAATCGCATTGACGGTTTTTATTAATGCTTTAAGGCAATGCTGATAAAGAACTGTGTTTTCTTGTTCGTACTGTGCCTCCCACTGATTAACCGCATTGATCTCCGGGTGGTCATTTGGGGTGGCTTTCTTCTGTTCAGATTTGCTACGCAGCAAACGTTGCCACCAGGTGCCTGACTGATCTGCTTGTTCCTTTTGTGTGTCGGGGAACAACAAGGTACTGATTTGAAGATCAATCCACGTAGAGGCCTTAGCCCTGTCTGATGACACGGCCTTTTCAATGCGTTCTAATTCGGGCTTGGCGTGCTCGACATGAATGGTTGCCACCATAGAGCGTAAATTGATGCCAAGGTCTTCGTAGTTTGGGCCATCGGGGACGGATAAATCGGATGTGACTCTGATCAGCAGCTCATGTGCAATTAACCTGTCAACCCGAAAAGAGATCAAGTCGCCGGTTTGCAAACCACAAAAATCGGCAAGCTCCTTTGCTTGCGCAAAGCTGACATGGCTGTTTTCATCCTGGAACAGCGTTATCCGCGGTTCCAGTGCGGCTGGTATAGTGGATGAGAGACCGGGTTTCCAGGCGTTGTAGTGTTGCGTTTGTGTCTCGCTGCTGTTCAAGTTGCTGTTGGTAATTTCCTTATTTGCGCAAGCCGTGCTTAGGTGCCGAGAGAGTCGCCTTCTGTGCAGTTGACCGATTCTGCCCATTCCTGCGCTGTTACTTTCTGCCCGCCTTTGGCTTTGACTCGTTTTACCAGCACACAACCGCCAACGCTTTGCACAAGCATGCCATCGGCAGATATGGATTTTATGCGGCCTGCAACACCATCGCCGTCTACTCGCACACTGTCATAGATGCTCAGCTCAACACCGTTGTGTGTAGTCCAGGCACCTGGTGCCGGGTTGGTACCGCGGATGAGGTTATAGACTTGTGCAACCGGCTTAAACCAGTCGATGTGCGCGTGCTTTTTTGTACAGCGCCGCTCGTAGGTGGCGTTTGATTCGTCTTGTTGAATGTGCGGAGGATTTCCACTACGAAACAGCTCACACACTTCAAGCACTGAATCTACAGCCGATGGATAAATCTTTTTAAAGTATAAATTTATCACTGTGTCGTTTTCTTCAATTGAGCATGTGTGTTGTAACAGTACATCACCTTCATCCAGCCCGTCAGTCGGATAAAACCACGAGTAGCCTGATTCTTTCCTGTCCATGATGATTGGCCAATTAACAGCCGATGGGCCACGGTGTAAGGGCAGCAGTGAAGGATGGAAACAGATTGAACCTTGCTTGGGAGTATCGCGAGCCTGTTCTGGAACAAAGATGTTCACAAACGCCATGATCATCAAGTCGGCATTGTAAGAGGCCAGCTGGCTTAACACAGCCTCGTCTTTGAACTGCGCAGGCTGCTCCACTGGCAAGCCCTTTTCAAGTGCAAATGTTTTTATGGGATCTTCGCTGGCTTTGTCGGGCTCACAATACACCGCAACCACTTCGTCCTTTCCACTGTCGAGTAGTTTTTCCAGCACATCTTTGCCGAAAGCCTGCTGACCCATGACGATTATTCGCATTTAAAAAAACTCCGTTAAGCTTTTATTTATTAATTATGATTTTTTAACGTCACCGACGGCGCCAGAGTCAACCACACGTTGCAGGTCTTCTCCTTTAAACCCAAGAACATCGCTCAAAATCTCCGATGTATGCTCGCCTAGTAGGGGAGATCGTGTGACTTCCACCTGACTATCAGAAAGTTTTATTGGGCATCCCACACTGAGGTACTCGCCACGCTCCGGGTGATCAACTTTGACCATGGTTCCTGTGGCATACAGCCCTTCATCTTCAGCAATTTCTTTCATCGAAAGAATAGGCCCTACTGGAATATCAAATGGATTACAGGTATCCATGACGTCGAACTTACTTTTAGTCATGGTCCATTCTTCTATCGCTGAAAATATTTCATTGAGCTTGTCTAGTCGCTCTGGCGGTTTTGCATAGCCTTTCTGAGTTTTCCATTCGGGCTTTCCAATAACATCGCATACCTTTTCCCAAACCGCCGCCTGAATAATAAAGTAAGTGTATGCATTAGGATCTTGCTCCCAGCCTTTACATTTCAGGATCCGCCCAGGTTGGCCACCGCCAGAATCATTACCCGCTCTTGGTGTAGCATCACCAAATTCTACACCTTCGCCGAATTGCGAGTACTCTTTTAGAGGGCCCGCATCCAGGCGTTGCTGATCGCGCAACTTGACGCGGGAAAGGTTTAGCACCCCATCTTGCATGGCGCAGCTGACCTTTTGACCACGCCCTGATTTTTCCCGTTGAAATAAGGCGGTCACAATCCCCAGACATAAATGTAAGCCGGTGCCCGAATCACCAATTTGCGCACCGGTGACCAGAGGAGGGCCGTCGCGGAAACCCGTAGTGGATGCTGAGCCGCCTGCACATTGCGCCACGTTTTCATAGACTTTACAGTCTTCGTATTTACCCGGTCCAAAGCCTTTTATGGAGGCCATGATAATGCGCGGGTTAATTTCCTGTATGCGTTCCCAGGTGAATCCCATTCGATCGAGCGCACCAGGGGCAAAGTTCTCAACCAATACATCGCACTCTTCAATTAGTCTGGTTAACACCTCTTTGCCAGTTTCGTTTTTAGAGTTGAGTTCGATTGAACGCTTGTTGTGGTTGAGCATGGTGAAGTACAAGCTGTCGGCACCTGGAACATCAATAAGTTGTTTACGCGTTGCGTCGCCAACACCGGGTCGCTCCACTTTAATGACATCAGCGCCAAACCATGCCAATAGCTGCGTGCAAGTAGGTCCTGATTGAACGTGCGTAAAATCAAGAATTTTAATTCCGTCTAATGCTGTCATGTCGCTCATTTTGTTTAATAGGTAACGTGTAGTGTGCTTGAAATCAAATGGGCCACCAAGCTATTTTTTTACAACGCTTGTTGGGTTCAGGTTGCCAATACGGCCGCTTTCGGTGCCGGCGTTTTCATCAATGATGGCGTTAACAAGCGTGGGAAAGCCAGAATCCATTGCTTCGTTTACGGCACTGGCAAGCTCATCACGGCTAGTGACGTATACACCTTTGCCACCAAAGGCCTCCATCATCAGTTCGTAACGGCTGTCTTTTACGAACACGGTGGGTGCTACATCTTTATCGCCCGTAGGGTTAACATCGGTGCCACGATAAATGCCGTTGTTATTAAACACAACGATGCAAACCGGAAGCTTGTATCGACAAATGGTTTCGATCTCCATACCGGAAAAACCAAACGCGCTGTCACCTTCAACTGCAAGCACAGGTTGTCCGGTTTCGACCGCAGCGGCGACGGCTGCTCCCATGCCAATTCCCATGATGCCCCAGGTGCCCACGTCAATACGCTTTCGAGGTTTGCTCATGCCGATAATGCTGCGGGCAAAGTCGAGTGTGTTAGCGCCTTCATTAACCAGCATTGCATCTGGTCGTTCGGCAATAATCTGTTTGAGTGCCGCCAGCGCTGTGTGAAAATCCATGGGCGTTGTATCACTGCCCAGGCGCTGATCCATTTTCGCAATATTGGTTTTGCACTTGGTATCAATTGCATCAACCCAACTCGCCGGTGGGGTCGACCAATTCTCGCCCATGTGTTTAAGCATGGTGCTAACACAGGACCCAATATCACCGACAACAGGTGCCACGATTTCCACGTTGCTGTCCATCTCTCTGGGTTCAATATCGATTTGAATAAATTGCTTCGATCCTGGTTCGCCCCAGGCTTTGCCTTTGCCATGCGATAGGAGCCAGTTAAGCCTTGCACCAAGCATAACAACGACATCAGATTCCTTTAAGACCAATGAGCGTGCGGCGGCGGCACATTGCGGGTGGGAATCAGGCAGTAAACCTTTGGCCATACTCATTGGCAAAAACGGAAGGCCACTTTTCTCAATAAACGTTTTTATGGCTTCATCTTCTTGAGCATAGGCAGCACCTTTACCCACAATAATAAGCGGTTTTTTTGCTTTGCTTAAAATCGACAGAGCACGTTGTACGGATTCATCTGAAGGTATTTGACGAGGCGCGGGGTCAATGACCTTCAACAAGGATTGCTTGCCTTTTTCTGCATCCATCACTTGCGAGAATAGTTTTGCGGGAAGATCAAGATACACGCCGCCAGGGCGGCCGGACACGGCCGCTCGAATTGCGCGTGCGACACCAATACCTATATCTTCAGCATGCAGTATGCGAAAAGCGGCTTTGCAAAGGGGTTTGGCGATTGCAAGCTGATCCATCTCTTCGTAGTCGCCTTGTTGCAGATCAACAATTTCACGTTCTGAAGAGCCACTTAACAAGATCATGGGGAAACAGTTAGTGGTTGCATTCGATAAGGCAGTCAGTCCGTTTAAAAAACCCGGTGCTGAAACGGTTAAGCACAGGCCGGGCTTTTGAGTTAAGTATCCGGCAATAGCGGCTGCATTGCCCGCGTGTTGTTCATGGCGAAAGGAGAGCACCCGCATGCCACTGGCTTGTGCCAAACGACCAAAATCGGTTATTGGAATACCGGGCACGCCATAAATGGTATTCAAACCATTCATTTGAAGCGCATCAATGAGTAGATGAAAACCATCTGTTAATGCCTGCTCTTCTGTTGCGTTAACCTTTGGTCGTTCTATTACATCTGTAGACATAGGAATTCCTTATTGTTCTTGCTGGGTTTGCACCTGAACGTTAGAGAATTAAAATTAAGACGAATACATTTTGTTGTCTCTTTCTAATGCTTGCCAGGTGTTTTGTATATGATCGTGTAATTTCATTGTGTGGTCGCGTACCAGCATCGCTGCCAGCTCACTTTCGCGATTTTCTATGGCTTCAATAATTGCCATATGATCGACAACCGATCGACTCAGGCGATCTTTCTCACCCATGGCGCGGCGCCTGACTGCATGCATGTGTTGCAGCAGCCTGTCAGCTGTATCTCTTAGTAGTTCGCATCCGGAAAGCTCGAGAATGCGTTGGTGGAATTTAATGTTGGCTTCGGAATATTCCGCAATGTCAGCACGCCCTGTATTGGCACTGTGCTTGACACCGATTTTGCGCAGCGAGCTTATTTCACGATCGCTGGCAACCTGAGTCACCAGCCTGGCCGCCATACTTTCAAGTGCGGCCCAAACAACGACTATTTCGAGCACCTCGGGCAGGGTTTTGGGTTTGACATACACACCCTTTCTTGGGCGTATTTCCACAAAGCCTTCTCTTTCAAGTTGCGCCAGCGCTTCTCGAATCGGTGTACGGGATATTTGAAGTTGCTCAGCCAGCTGACGCTCGTCCAGACGCAGGTTGGTATCAGCGCTGTAAATATCCATTTCCATGATGGCGGTGCGCAGCACACCGTAAACATGCTCTTTCAGAGAGTACGTTGCCGCAACCGGTTGCAATTGAATTGGGCTGGTAATGGGCTTTTGGTCGCCAGTCACGGGAGTTTCAAAGTTCTGTGGTATACCACATACAATACGCCGAATAATATCTGTTCACAAGAATTAAAATTCTTAACACGGCAGGCAACGTGCAGCGGCGTCGCAGGCGTCTATAGTTAGGCACTAGGTTATCTATCTTGGTTTTGCATGGCAGCGCAGGTTTTGCAATGTGGCGTACGTTCGATCAGCCTGGACATTCCCCAGGTAATGGGGATATTGAACGTCACACCCGACTCATTCTCAGATGGCGGAAAGTTTGTCCAAGCCGACAAGGCGCTTGCACATGTTGCGGACATGATTGCAGCAGGCGCACACATCATTGATGTCGGTGGTGAGTCGACGCGTCCGGGTGCGGCAGATGTGCCGCTTCAACAGGAGTTGGACCGTGTGATACCGGTTCTCGAAGCCGTTACCGCACGTTTTGACATTGTGGTGTCTATAGATACCAGTAAGCCGGAAGTGATGCTTGCGGCCGCCGGTTCTGGGGCCGGAATGCTTAACGATGTTAGAGCCTTGCAGGAGAAAGGTGCAACAGAGGCTGCCGCCAGCACAGGGTTACCAGTGTGCCTAATGCACATGCAGGGGCAACCGCGCACTATGCAGGCATCGCCAAAATACGCTAACGTTGTGTCGGAAGTTATTGAATTTATAGAAAAAAGAGTTGGGGCAGCGCTGTCTGCAGGGGTGGATTCAGAAAAGATCCTTATCGATCCAGGATTCGGCTTTGGCAAAACATTGTCGCATAACATCGATTTAGTGCTGAATTTAGGCAAACTGGCCGCTATACATCCTGTAATTGCCGGAGTATCGCGTAAGCGTATGATCGGAGAGATTCTTGGCGACGATGCGCTGGATCGAACTATAGGAAGTGTAACCGCGGCCGTTCAATGTATTGCAAACGGCGCAAGTATTGTACGAGTGCATGATGTCCACGCCACCGCACAGGCGTTGACAATCTGGCAAGCACTCAACCACCGGTCAGACTGTACTGCCCCGGTAACTGGATAACGAAAATACATGTCTAGAAAATATTTTGGTACTGATGGTATTCGAGGCCGCGTAGGCGAATTCCCGATGACAGCGGAAACGGTGCTTAAGCTTGGCTGGGCGGCGGGCAAAGTGTTGGCTTCGAAGGGAAACCGAGAAGTATTGATTGGCAAAGACACCCGTGTGTCGGGCTATTTGTTTGAGTCCGCATTAGAAGCTGGCCTCGCGTCGGCGGGTATCAATAGCGGCATGCTTGGCCCGATGCCAACCCCGGCAATTGCCTATCTAACCAGCACATTTCGAGCGGCTGCGGGCATCGTCATCAGTGCCTCGCACAACCCCTATTACGATAACGGGCTCAAATTCTTTTCAGCTGAAGGCGCCAAGCTGCCTGATGAAATTGAACTGGAAATCGAATCGATGATGGAGCAAGACATGACCACAGTCGATTCGGCCGATCTGGGCCGTGCTGTGCGGATAAACGATGCGGCTGGTCGTTATATCGAATTCTGTAAAAGTACTTTTCCAAGTGGCCTGAAGCTTACTGGTATGAAGATCGTTGTCGATGCCGCCAATGGCGCAGGCTATGACATTGCGCGCCGAGTGTTCGACGAATTAGGTGCAGATGTGATCTCTGTAGGTGCTGAGCCAAATGGGCTTAATATCAATAAAGACTGTGGTGCTACCGCGCCTGACAATTTACGTGCTCACGTTCTGCTGGAGCGTGCTGATTTGGGTATTGCTCTTGACGGCGACGGGGACCGAATCATCATGGTTGATCATCGTGGTGAAATTGTGGACGGTGACGAAATTCTGTTTGTGTTGGCGAAATTCAGACAGGACAGCGGCACCATGGTCGGCGGTGTCGCAGGCACCTTGATGACCAACCTGGGCCTGGAGCATGCGCTGGCAGAAATGAACATTCCATTTGCGCGTGCCGGCGTTGGCGATCGTTTCGTCATGGAATTGCTCAAAGAACATGAATGGCAGTTAGGTGGCGAAAATTCCGGGCATATCATCTGTCTGGACCGTGTCACAACAGGCGACGCAATTGTTGCAGCGCTTGAAGTGTTGTCAGTTATTCGCAGCACAGGTGAGCCGCTGTCAAAGCTGCGTTCTGACATGAATCTCTATCCTCAGGTTCTGAAAAACGTGCCACTGACCAAGAAGGTCGATTTCAGCGATAACAGCGCGATCAATCAAGCGGTTAAACAAGCGGAAGAGAGCCTCGGCGATAGCGGGCGAATATTACTACGCCCCTCTGGCACTGAGCCATTGGTTCGCGTCATGGTGGAAGGTCGTGTGGCAAACGACGTTGAGCGCATTTGTGGGCAGGTGGCAAAAACGGTTGGCGACGAGCTCGGTTAGCCAAAACTGACTCATTTAACAGGTGATACTCTATCGAACGACATTAGCTGCCACGTGTTCGCTTCGGACTTGTATTTACCGGCCCGCGCATCGCTCCCGCGAGCATTCGTGAAACCAGCCTGCTCGAGTATCTTGCGACAAGGGTAAATTTGGCCAGTGTGATGCGCAGGCCCTGTGTTGTTGCGGTCAGCCTAATTCCCCAATGTGGTAGACGCAAACTGCCATTTTCAGGTATTCTTGTCGGCTTTTGACCGTCAAGGTAATCCGCTTGAGTTCGATAACACCGCTTGTTGCAGGAAACTGGAAGCTCAATGGCTCTCGCGAATCTGTACGCGCGCTGGCTAAAGCGGTGGCGGCAGGGGCAAAAGAGCTCAGCTGCGATGTTCTGATTTGCCCGGTAGTTGTCCATATTCAGGAAGTATCGACCGCTTTGGGTTCAAGTACTGTCAGTGTCGGCGCACAAAATTGTTGCGATAACGATGAAGGTGCTTACACAGGCGAGATCGCTGCGCCCATGCTCAAAGAATACGGCTGTAGCCATGTGATTGTCGGCCATTCCGAGCGGCGGGCTATTTACGGTGAAAGTTCGCAATTGGTGGCACAAAAAACCGCTGCGGTGATCCGCGCCGGATTAATACCGATTGTGTGTATTGGCGAGACCCTCGATCAGCGCGAATCGGGATTGTTGCAAAGCGTGATTGATGAGCAGCTCGATGCCGTTATCGATGTGGTGGGTGTCAGTGGTTTTGCCAATTTGGTGATTGCCTACGAACCGGTTTGGGCCATCGGTACCGGAAAATCGGCCAGCAGTGAGCAGGCGCAGGAAGTGCATGCGATGATTCGAAAAAAATTGCAGGCGTTGGACGCATCGGTTTCTGCAAAAACGCCTATCCTGTATGGAGGCAGTGTTAAGCCTGCCAACGCGGCTGAACTATTTTCACAGCCCGATATCGATGGCGGTTTGATTGGTGGTGCGGCACTTGATGCAGAATCGTTTCTGGCGATTTGTCAGGCGGCACGATAAATCTCGCTAATTGTGCGTTTGGTAAGACAAAACTATTAGCCTGTGTTTTTCATCGCTTTTTGGTTTTGAAGCTGTTTATTTTCTCAGGTGACGATAATCGTCATTTGATATTTGACGTCATTTGATATTAGAGACGAATTCATGCAGTCCATAGCATTGGTTATACATGTCGCACTGGCCGTTGGTGTTATCGGTTTGGTGCTTATTCAGCACGGTAAAGGTGCTGATGCCGGCGCAGCCTTTGGTAGCGGTGCATCGTCCACCGTGTTTGGTGCGCGCGGATCAGCGTCATTTTTAACCAAAATGACAACAGCGCTGGCGGGTTTGTTTTTTCTCACCAGCCTCACGCTATTTTATCTGGCAGCCAATCGCGAAGGTGGCATCAGCAGTGTAACCGATGTGCCGGGTATTGAAGGGTCGGTAACCAACAGCGGCGAATCTGATCTGCCCACTGGCGTGACGTCCGAAACGGCACCAGCATCAAATGAGAGCGACCTGCCTGATGCGCCGGCCGCACCTGCTGAATAACTGATTTAATATGGTTACACGAGTAACACAGGCGCCGGTATCTTTGCCGAGCGGTTCGCATGATCATGCCGTCGTGGTGGAATTGGTAGACACGCTATCTTGAGGGGGTAGTAGCGCAAGCT
>CAYSZH010000144.1:0-12141 GCA_964435305.1 uncultured Granulosicoccaceae bacterium | reverse complement strand
GTAGTCGCGATGCGCCAGGCAGCTGCAAGTGTTAAACAGGGCACACCCAGTCACCAAGCAGGAAAAATTACCCGGAGTTGGATAGAGCTTTAAAGGCGTATAATAAACCTCTTTTCAGAGTTTAGTTTCTACGTCGTCGCGTGCAGGTATTGTTAGGAAGGGGTCAAGTCTTTCATTTCCATATTCTATATTTGTTCTGCAATGTAGCGATGAAAGACCTCGTATCTTAACCATGCTGAAGCAAAGAAAGGTAAAGTAGAGTTGCATCAGCCAGAACGGGATGACACTGACCCTTAGTTGCTACTCAGAAAATGGAAATTGGCGTTAACCGGCTTAAGTTGAGAATGGCCCAGTATAAAGTCCGCAGCTCGAGCAGCAATCATCTGAACAGGTGCGTTCAGATTTGCGCTAATGATGCGAGGCATAACAGACGCATCAACAACCCGTAGCCCACTGATCCCATGCACGCGCATTTCTTCGTCCACCACGGCATTGGCATCGTTTCCCATACGACAACTACAAGACGGATGATAATCCGTTGCAAGGTTTGCTTTGATGAACTTTAGGATGTCCGCATCAGTTGTGGCATCTGGCCCAGGATAGATTTCCGGTCCCCGGTAGGGGTCGAATGCTTTTTGAGCGATGATCTCTCGTGTTCTGCGAATGCCCTGGATCAATCTCTGCCGATCATCTTCAGTCTCCAGAAAATTGAAAAACAGTTTTGGTTTATCGGCTGGGTTTGCCGAGCGCAATTCGATATGACCAAGGCTGCTCGGGCGAGATTGATCGACATGGATAGAAAAGGCCTGGTCGAGTGCTATGCCACCATTGTCCAGAAAATCGAAACCAGCCGGACCAAAATGAAGCTCGATATCCGGATAGTCCATTTTGTGGCTGCTTTTGATCAAACCACCGGCTTCCCAAAACGACGTTGCTACGGGACCACGCCGCGTTAATAACCATTGAGCTCCATTCAATATTTGATTAACTGGATTAAGCGCTCGGTGAATGGCCATTGATTTAGTGCAAGCAAATTTCATAACAACCGTTGGGTGCTCTTGCAAATTGCGCCCAACGCCTGCCAAATCCAATTTAATTTCAATACCATGTTGGCGCAGCTGATCCGCGGGTCCCACACCCGATAACATTAATAGGTGTGGTGAGTTGATTGCGCCGCCTGAGAGTATAATTTCTCGGCGTGCCTCGACTTTGTGAAGTTTTCCTTGATGAATGTAATCGACACCTGTCGCATGTCCACCCTCGATGGCAATCTTTTGTACCATTGCATTGGTAAGCAAGGTACAGTTGTTGCGCTTGATCGCAGGCCGAAGATGAGCAACCGCCGCACTGCAGCGCCTGCCGTTTTGAGTTGTGCTGTCAAAGCGCGCAATACCTTCAGGCTTGTAGCCGTTGAGGTCCTCCGAATATCCATGATCCGATTGTGCGCCAGCTTCAAGAAACGCATCAAACAGCAGTGAATCAAGCTGACCTTTTGTGGTGTGCAGTGGACCCGACCCACCGCGCCAGTCATCCGCCCCTCGGTCGCTGGTTTCCCCTGCCTTAAAGTACGGCAAGCACTGGGCATAGCTCCATCTAGGCAGACTAAAGTCAGCACCCCAACGATCATAATCGTACGGGTGTCCACGCATATAGACCATGGAATTAATCGACGATGAACCTCCAACAACCTTGCCGCGCGGCATGCCAACCTTACGACCAAATGCTTGCGGCTCATCTTCGGTCATGTAGTTCCAATTTAGTTTTGGATTTTGGAAAACCTTGTATACAGTAGCTGGAATATGGATCAGCGGGTTACGATCCATCGGCCCTGCTTCAAGCACTAGAACAGTGTATATGCCTCCCTCGCTTAAGCGATTTGCCAATACACAACCAGCTGAGCCTGCTCCAATAATGATGTAGTCGTAGTCCCTTTTATTCATTTACATAAGAGATCCGTGTTGACGACAACGCACAAAAGGGTACGCACGAACGTCCAAACTATGGTGTCAGGTACGCTTCAATAAAGCGTCAAGCTCGCCGCTATGATCCAACGCCATCAAATTCTCGTCACCACCTATGGGTACGCTATTAATTAATATTTGCGGTACCTTCTTCCGTCCGCATCGTCGCAGCATTTCAGCACGTTCTAATGGCATGAGATCAATAAGGTATTCGGTGTAAACGATCTGCTTTGAATCAAGCAATTTACGCGCAGCAAGGCAATGCCTACAGAAGCTGGTACCGTAGATTTCGACTTTAACTGTCATGACTTAGCGTCTTTTGTTGAAAACAGAATCTGAACATGAATTGGAAAACGAACCCAGCGACAACGCCGGCATACAGTGTCTGCCACCATTGCACGCAACCAAAAAATCTACGTTTCACCAAGGTCATTTAGATCTGTACTTGAAAGCAGCGTACTAAAGAATGGTGCATAGGTCAGCACAGGGCCCTGTTGCACCCCAAGGCTGTTAAACGCTTCAACAACCAGACTAAGTTGCTCATGATTATTCGGTGTTTGCGCGAGCTTGCGCAAGGTCAAAAGCAACTCATCGATACTGCCAGGATCAATATTAGCCTCTAACATGCGAATGGTAGTATCGACCTCCTCACTCGTGACCGCAGATTTTCGATTACCTGCAGCAGGCCTGCCAAAGTCCTCTTCCTGAATTCGTTGCTTCACTGTTTTAACAAACGTCGCGAACGTTTCTGCATCCGGAAGATCAACGAACAGTTTGATCAAGGCCTCGCGGTTTACCTCACTCACAAAATACAGCATTGCCCCATCCTGAACTGGCGCGGGCGACAACACAGACAGAACTACCGATAACTCTTCATCGCCGAACTGACTTGATATCCGGTATTCGATCGCATCATCAACCAATTCGAACTCGCGGGTCCCTAGCTTGGGGTGTTTCTGAACAATTTTACTGATCATAATTTACTTTTTTGGGGGGGCCAGGTCATTCGGTGCCGCATGTGGCACCGAATGACCTGACCCCGAATCTTCACAGGTATTCCACGTTCCCGCAAATACTCACTGCTTGACCTGAAATACCGGCACCCATTGGCGAACATAAATACAATGCCTGGTTGGCCACATCTTGTGCCGTCGTCATTTTGCGCAATGAAATCTTATTAATATATTCGTCTTCCATGGTCTGATAAGCCACTCCAACCGTTGTCGCACGTGCGGCAATGACTTGTTCAATGCGCGGGCCTTCGACAATCCCGGGTAACAAAGCATTCACTCTTATGCTTTCTGGCCCGAGCTCTATCGCAAGACTTTTCACCAATCCAACGATCGCCCACTTAGTCGCCGCATAGGGCGTACGATAAGCATAGCCCAAACGCCCCGCTACCGAAGACAAACAAACAATGGATGCGTTGTTGGAGTTTTTTAACAATGGCACCGCCAACTTTGCACAATAAAACTGACCATTTAAATTGACATTGATGGTTTGTCGCCACTCTTCACCAAGCATCTCATCCACACCAGCTGTGGGCCCGGCTATTCCCGCATTGTTAACCAGCACATCCAGTCCGCCTAGATGGTGCTTTGCATCGACAAACAACTGATTCACTTCTTCTTCGCTGGATACATCGCAACGCGTCATACCCCAATCTGGTTGTTCGCAAGCGCAACCGTCCAGCGCTTGCGCAGATATATCACAAATGTGTATACGTGCACCTGCCGATGCAAAGGTTTCCGCTATCACTCTCCCAATACCGCTAGCCCCAGCTGTCACCAGTACCCGTAAGCCAGCATGCAAACCCAATATTTCTGTCATATTCTTTCCTGGACTCGGGCTACAATAATCGCTTATGGAGGCAGTCCTCCTTCGTACCTGATTGGCCCTTACGATTTTTACTGATGGGAAAATCTAACACAGAAACTGTATCTTAGTTTGGCGAGCACGTCAGCAGAGAGTGAGTATGTTGATGATGCCACAAGAAGAGGAATGAGCCCAGAAGCGAAGCGGCTAGGTTATCTAATTTAGAATGTACCCTTCACCGTAAATACTGCTGATACTGACATTCGGTATTTTTTTCCGTAATTGGCTGACCTGATTCTTGATCGAATCTATCGAAATTTCACGATCAAACGTATCACCCCACACGGAGGAGACAATTTTATGATATTGGATAGACTCGCCTTTATTAGCAACAAACAACTTTAACAGCCTATGTTCTTTTTCTGCAAGAACCACTTTTTTACCGTCACAGCTCAGGCACTCTTGCTCCAAATCCCAAACGTATTCATCACTGAGCCTTAAAAAACGAGAAGGGTTACTCATTAGTTCAGACGCCAAAATTTCGAGTGTTTCCTTAAAATTCTTGGGCGCCACAGGCTTGATTAGATACCTGGTAAGCTTTAATTCGGTTGCCTTGAGCAGTTTCTCTTTTTCAGTAAAGGCGGTCAGCATAATGATCTTAACCACGGGATCATCCCTACGCACCGCCTGAGCAACACAAAGCCCATCAATACCTGGCAAATTGATGTCAAGCAGCAATACGTCTGGGTGATGCTTATTGTATTTTTCTAATGCTTCTTTCCCATCTGAGGCTAGGTGGATGGTACCGAAATAATTCCCCAGATATTCTGCAACATTAGCCTGTATTTCCAGTTCATCCTCTACGTATAGTATTGAATGACTTCTGAGAATTGAGAGCATTTTTTAACTCCATGTAGCTATATGACGATAGAGAACTTCGCGCCTCGAGGCGTATTACACACATCTATGACTCCATTCATCTTTTGCTCGACTATAATTTTTGCTATGTACAGACCGAGGCCTGTACCACCAGATTGCTCTTTGGTAGTGAAATAAGGAGTGAAAATAGTATTCATATCACCCGCAGAAATCCCGCCAGCGGTGTCTTCAATGGTGATACGCACACTATTCTTATCACAGCTCTTATTTTTTACCAAATCAGCCTTTATCATAATTTTCTTATCTTTTGAATCCCTTATGCTGAGAATTTCAACAGCATTACTTAAGACAATGATAATGAGTTGAATAAATTCACTTTTGTGGGCTAGAATTGAAGTTTGTTCTTTCGGCTTGTAGTCAATCTCGATATTGTTAAAACTATTTTTCATGAGAGTTAACACATCCTCGATAGCGCTTTCAATCGTAAAATAGGTTGGCTCTTTTTCAACTTTGAATAAACCCCTAAAATCTTCTATCGTTTGCGACATATGCGCAGTTAACGTGGCCACTTCGTCAATCTTGCATTCCAAATACTCTTTATCATTATTCCTCTTACTATTGACATCCAGAGAACTGTCCATATTCATCAATATTGAGTTAATATGCATTAAAGGCTGACGCCATTGATGTGCAATCGAATCCAGCATCTCACCCATATTGGCCATTCGGCTTTGTCGTAGTAACATTTCTTCTTGTTCTTTTCTTCTCTCAATTTCATCGACGACTTTATTCGCAAGCTTCTTGTTTAGTAATTTGAATTCAAAAGCATCATTCTCGATTTTCTCCAAGTAAAAATATGAAAATGCTGCAAATATGACAAAGGAGTTGAAAAATGTAAATTGAGCCAATTGCGAAAAACCTAAATCATAAAACTGACTAATGACAATAATACTAACCAGTAAAACGAGTGTCAGTACAATTCCATACGTTTTACCCATCAATAGGAAACTTGCAAATACGACCAAAAAGAACCAGATCAACCTGAATTCATCATGCAAAACAACAAACAAAGCCATGTAAAAGAGTATTAGTGAACTAAACACAATGTTGTTCACAGCAATCAGATAGTTACTTCTCCTTTTTCTCAGTAGATAAAGCGAGAGAACACAAGCGAAGACATAAAACAGAAGTGTATTTTCATATATCGGTGCAAATACTACGATTTCTAAAACGGAAGTTATATAGTTCAAAAGGGTGAAAAATGCCGCAATTAGCAGCAAGGAATTAAGCAATGAATAACGAAATCTCTGCAAATTGTCTTTCTCTGTAAACGGGTGCCCGCTTGTAAGAAAGTTCTCCAGAAAATCCGTCATATTTTCTCTAAAAAAAACAATCAACACTCACCACTGCATTCAAGGACCAGAGGTCAACAGTTTTGCGATAAAGCGTAATGAACCGTGAAAAACGTTATTCCTCCATACTCTTCGAAGGTTTCTTTGAGGGCTCTCTAGGCATTAGAATTGAAAATTTAGCCCCAGCAGCGGTATTGGCAATCGAAATACTGCCTTCCATGTTGTGCTCAACGATAATCCTGGCTATATACAGCCCAAGACCTGTACCTCCCGACTGTTCTTTTGTGGTGAAATACGGGTCAAACACCGCATGTATATCGTCTTGACTAACCCCACCCGCATTGTCCTCGATACTTATACTAGCTTCGTCTTTTGTTGACTTAATTTTTATCACGATTTTTTTATTTCTAGTTTCCCGGGAATTCAGCACATCTACCGCATTACTCAATACAATAATAATCACTTGCATTAATTCACTACGATGACCTAAAACTGAAACTGAATTAGAATCATTAGATTCTATTTCTATATCATTTAAGTTGTTTTTCAATAATGCCAGCACATCGCGTACTACATTTCTAAGATCAAAGCTGGCATATTCTTTCTCTACTTTGAAGAGCCCTCTAAAATCTTCAATAGTTTGTGACATATGGGTTGTAAGATTAGCCACCTCATCGAGCTTCCCTTTTAGATACTCTTTATTCTTGTTGTCGCTATTAGTATCGACAGCACTTTCTATATTTAACAAAATGGAATTGACGTGCATTAAGGGTTGTCGCCACTGGTGAGCAATTGAGTCCAGCATTTCTCCCAGATTTGCCATGCGGCTACGACGCAAGAGCATTTGCTCCTGTTTCATTCGTTGGCTGGTTTCTTGTTTAACTTTATCTTCAAGCCTTTCAGAAAGCAGCTCAAATTCCATCGAATCACGTTCAATTTTTTGTAGAAAAAAGTACATAAATGCGGAAATAATGATAAAAAACGTAAAGAACGTATTATAGGCAAGTGCTGATAGTTGCAAATCATAAACGTTACTGACAAACAACACACCAGCCGCTATAACTAGCGTAGATAAAATACCTGCTTTTTTACCCAGCAAAACGTAGGTAATAAGCATGGCAACAAAAACTCCAATCAACCTGAACTCATCTTCGACTTGAATAATTAGAACTGTGAAAAATAAAATCAGATTCGCCACCATGAACAACACAGCAACTCCAACATAGTAGTGTCTGTCTTTTCTCAAAATTAGAATACAAACAACAAGCGCTACACAATAGACTACGATAATAATTTTAAACACACCGCTGTATTCAAAAAAGCCAAAATAAGAAAGCGACAAATTAACCCATGTAGAAATGGCAGGCAAAATCAGAAACACATTCAATATTGCGTATCGAAAATTTTGCAGACCCTCATTGTCCGAGAAATTATGCCCACTGCTTAGAATGTTATTGAAGATTCTCAAACTACGTACTACCCCTAATTTGGACTGGATACGAAACAAAGTAAATTCACTAAAGACAACGCAAATTATCCGCGGTTAACGTATTCGCTCCCGGGACATTTTGCAATTGGCTTCATGGCTATGGGCGATTCTTTAATTAGCGTTGTATGGGCGATGACTAAGCTGATATCGAATACCCGCGGGTGAGTCGCCTGCTAACAAAGTCGTTGGGCAAGCCCATTCTCGCGTCAATCCAGAGCGCTCGTTTGTAATACAAATGCATTGACAACCACCCAGCCATAGGCGTATTTTTCAGTCGCGCTAAAAGACTCACGCCGAAATGTTCAGAAATCGAGCACTAATCTCGGCGATTCCCTACATACCCGTCCCAAGTCGCTGGGCCTGACAATGCAATTTGTGGCAGATGAAGCCGGGCTTTAATCGGTTTTATCAGTCAGGTAGAGAGAGGGATTACGTCTCCATCACTCGGATCGCTTGCATCCCTGGCCGAGGTACTCGAAACAGATATCAACAGCTTTCTATCGCCATTAATGATCAAGTGTCTGCCGGAAGCCCGGCAAGTGGTGCAATATGGGTGACCATGTTACCAAGTCTTTTAGTTGACAGGCTCAGGCATTAACTTGCTGGCAACGTAATGATAAAAGTCCCAAACGGTGCCTTCATAATCTGGAGGTGCGAGGTAGCCTCGTGTAGCAAATCGCGAAGCTAAACCCTTTTGAACATCAAGCAACCTTTCCCGATCTTCAAGATTAAACGACCGGGCAAAGTTCAACCGCTCTTCTGCCTGATCCTCTTCAAACACCTCTTCGCGCGCGATCACATCCCAGCGGGTTTGCAGTTCGGTTGCACCCGTGGGAGTGATGCTCATGTACACAGCCGAATTGGGGGAAATGGCCGCGACAAACCCCGGGTATACCCACACCATCATCGATAGCTTACGCTCTTCATCCGTCATATCGGCATGACACTGTGTTCGACCACTAAACGAATCGCTGTAATGTGATTTGTAACCCGTGTAACCCACACCACCAGGAATTTTTTCACACAGTCGGGTTGGGGTCATTGGGTGCAGAGTATGTCGATGTACAGGTGTAAGGTGGTAGCCTTCCATAAAATTCTCTGCAAGGCACTTCCAATTTATTGGCCAACTTTCCGTATCTGGATGGATGCTACGCATTTCTTCCGGATGATAATTCTTGACGTAGCCATCAAGGCCAATAATTTGCTTCTCAAACTCATCAGCAGTGCCACTCAAATTGATGAATATCCAGCCCCACCACTCATGCGTTCTAAACGATGGGAGATTGCAGTATTTCTTATCAAAACCGTCGGTTTTATCAACGAGTGGTGCTGACAATAATTTTCCTTCAAGATCATAAGACCAGCGATGATACGGACAGGTGAAGCGTTTGGTATTGCCCTTTCCAGTGAGTATTTGGCTTCCTCGATGCCTACATACATTTGACAAGACAGCGACATCGCCCGATTTTGCGCGCGTCACTATAAGGGGCTCTTGTAACATATCAATGGTGTAGTAATCGCCAGCAGCCGGCACTTCATCACTACGACCAACGCACACCCATCCATTTATAAAGAGCTCATTAATCTCATTGGATAACATGGCCTCATCTTTATAGAAGGAGGCAGGCATGGTGCAAGGAGCTCCGTTTGCACCAGTATGGAGCTCATTAAATGCACTTTGTAACTCGACTGGCAGATTCATACTGAACCCCTTGTTAAATGGTTGAAACAGCCGACAGAGGTCTGAAAACTGGAAAATACCACAGTCAATCCGATACCTTAAAGCCGAGAGTACGCATTTTCTTTGAAAGGTCGCAATTGATTAAGTTTAAGACAATTCGGTTAGTCGAAAAGAACATTAAACTGCTTTATCTATTCCCTAATTGAGGTGATGTAATTACCTGTCCATATGTTGGAAAATCCTTTCGCGATAGTCGTGCTCGAAGGTAGACATTAATTTCGAGCATAGGGAGAGCAACTAATCAGGTATTTACATGTCTTCAATACGTATCCCAATTTTGTGTTTTTTGTTCGTGGTAGTTTGGAGTTCAGGATGGATCGGAAGTAAGTATCTGCTGAATTTCGCTGGAACGCTTGGGGCGTTGGCATGGCGCTACGCTTTAGTCGTCGTGGTTTTATCAGTAGCGCTCACCCTACTTCGTCAATGGCAGCCTTTTGATCGGAAGCTAATATGGCATCAAGCTACCATTGGTTTATTGTCTCATACTGGGTTTCTCTCTCTCAGTGTTGCTGCAATTGAGTTTGGTGTCAACGCCGGCATGGTGTCACTTATAGCCGGTATGCAACCACTGTTTACACTCGCTCTTGCTTATCCGGTTTTGCGTGAACGCATCAACATGGTGCAGACAGCCGGTGTTATTGTTGGACTAGTGGCTGTATTTTTGGTCGTGGGTGAGAAAGTCACGCAGGGTGCATCCTTGTTAGTCTATTGCCTTCCGTTTTTATCTGTACTGTCGCTTACACTCGCCACTGTGCTATGCCGTTACAGTGATGTCAAAACGGCTGAGAGTTCAAGCAATCCTCCGCCTCTTTTATTGATATTAATGATTCAAAGTTCAGCTGCCTGTATCGGGTTTTGTTTACTTGCCTGGATGTTTGGAAGCTTTTCTTTGATCATCGAACCGAAAATGTTTGTGTCACTATTTTATATGTCAGTAGTGGTGTCCATTGGTTCTTATTTCCTATATTTTTATTTACTTCGAGAACTGTCAGCAGTCAAAGTCGCCAGCCTAAGCTATCTTACGCCACCCGTAACGATGGTACTTGGGTGGATTTGGTTCAGGGAAGAACTCAGTACAGTTGATTTAATTAGCTTGTTGATAGCATCTATAGCCGTAATACTGGTTGTTAATTTTTGCTCTGAAGATAAAGAAAATGAACGCAAGCGAGCTACTAAAATATTATTGGGCAATATAGGGTCGAAAACTGATCCTGGTCGAATTAACGACCAAGCAAAATGCGAGCAATGTAGTAGCTCGAGATAAACGGGCTCCGTCAGTGGGGTCAGTGTTCGCGAGGTGCATCAGCCCACCACAACCCAGCAGGACCATGCCTAACAATGCCACCGGCCTGTGCCCACTCACCGACTGCATGCGGGCGCGATGCAAGCCAAAAGAATCCTTTTGAACGCAGCACGTTACCGCGCCAATCGTTTTTACGTGCTTCAGCAAAACGCACAGGGTGAAACGGTCGGCGCGCGCGATAAACGAAACTGCCAATGCCATATTCTTCAGTTTCTGGCGTATGTTCACCACGTAGCTCTGCTAACCAACCAGGTGATTGGGCTGCCCGTTCAAAATCGAAGTGGCCTGTGCCCATCACTTTATCCAGCGGTACTTCACTGAACCTCGCGTCAATAATCTCGGCATGACGATTGAGTTGACGCAGTGCATTTTCAAGTCGATCACGTTCCTCGTTTGTGATCATGTCTATCTTATTCAGGATAATCACATCAGCAAATTCAACCTGATCTACAAGCAGATCGGATACGGTGCGCGTATCCTCTTCTCCGAGGGACTCACCACGTGCGGCCAAGTCGTCAGCTTCATCCAGATCGACGCTAAAATTTACGGCATCTACCACCGTCACCATGGTATCCAGGCTTGCAACATCAGATAAGCTGCTGCCCTCGTCATCGCGAAACGAGAAAGTTTCAGCAACAGGCAGTGGCTCTGAAATGCCGGTGGACTCTATAACGAGATAGTCAAATCGACGCTCCTTTGCCAAACGGTTTATCTCTATTAAAAGGTCTTCACGCAAAGTGCAGCATATGCAACCGTTACTCATTTCAATCAGCTTTTCATCAACCCGATCGAGTTGAACTTCGTGCTTAACCAGCGAAGCATCAATATTGACTTCAGACATATCATTGACAATAACCGCGACTCGCATGCCATCACGGTTATTTAATATATGGTTCAACAACGTCGTCTTGCCGGCACCGAGGAAGCCCGATAACACAGTAACTGGCAGTTTGACGTTGTGTTCTGCTTGATAATTCATAGATTTTGACACCATATAAACTGCCCCATTTGGATGGGGATCAGTAACTTACTCAGCCTACAGCCCTTAGAAACAAAGGCCTGTAGGCTAATTTAAAATTGATCCCCACTGAACTGGGGCAGTTCAAGGTTACTGAAACCAGAGCGGATCGAGGGTCACTATTGTACGCCGTCCAGCTTCATCCGCTATTGCAGGTGAGCGATGGATCGCGCCCCCAGCCTCGTTGCCTTGCCAAAGTGCACCCTTAAGCAAAACAACCTCCCCTGCAACCGCGCGCTGACACGCAGCGTCAACCACAGTTGGATCAGATAGTTTACTGCACTCAACCCCCTGATCCTCCAACCACTCAGTACCCGGCCCTTCATACGTGCATAACATCCGAATTGGCACCTTATCGATGTGCCATTTTGGGCACATGGCGTGTTCAATTCGGATTCCCCGGAATCCGACTGCCGGGCAATCCATAAGCTCACATAAAATTTCCGTGAGCAATGCGACATCGGCCACTCACTGCTCGCGACCTTCACCCAAGGGGAGTGCTTCGAGTTTTGCACGATCACCTGACTCCAGGGTTTCGAGTATTTGAACGGCACCAAGCCGCGCAATACTACTTAAGTAATTA
>CAYSZH010000143.1:0-12250 GCA_964435305.1 uncultured Granulosicoccaceae bacterium | reverse complement strand
TCAGATGTGCAAAATGAAACGCTTGTGGCTTACCCTCTATAGCCGAATACATACACAGCGGTGATACAACAATTCGATTAGGTAGCGTAACGCCACGAATGGTCAAAGGTGAAAAAAGTGCTGACATGGTTGGCTAGCGACTCAATTGCATTATTAGAACTATCGAGTGTATACCAATTTTGAATTTAACTGCTATCGGAGCTAGGCGGCACTATGTTTAAACTAGGTGGCGGCGCAATTCGGCGCGCCACCTTCAAAACTTATCGACGCGTACCTAACGACACAAAAGCACTGGCAGCACTGTTACCTGCATGCCGGGATATCACCGCCATTGTGTCGCGGCCAATGGGCCTTAAGCCTACTGGAAAGTCAACGCCACTAGGGTACGGTATTGACCAGGCAAAACTGCCGTCTGCAGCATAAGCTTCTACAAAATTGTTACTGCCAAACGGTGATACTGCAAACCCGCCATCTGTTAGCGCAATTATCTGACCGTTGTTGTCAAAGCTGCTGGTATCAGCATGCCAATTAGCAAAACCTGTAGCAGGGTCAAAGTGAGCGATACCCCTTTCACCATTAACACGAGCCCAACCGGCAAAACCTTCATTGGTATAAGCGATTCGCCCAGGTAGGCTTGTAAGCCCATCGGCAGTCGTCTCTCCAGTCTGACGCTCCCAAATGCTGCTTAACATTGGTGAGCTACCCACTTGAAAACCTTGCAGCCAGTCAACACCGTCAATGTCTCTGCCAGTTATCACAATTAAATCATCAGCACCAGCTTGCAAACCGGTAGGAACCGATACCCGACTTTCTAACCCATTCGTAGCAAGCCCAGTGTCAGAATCTATTCGGAAAAGGGACAGGATTCTACCTTCGCTTGTGGTTAAATTTGTCATGATGAATAGATCATCTGCCATGACCAGGTCTCCGTCCCAGTTTGTAAGCCCGTCTAACATTGGATCGGTGGAGTTTGTGTTTACCCAGCGTAATGTTATGGCGTCATCTACAATATCGAACGCCGTTCTCGTGTTTCTGGTGGTATGGAAAACCTGAGATTTGGAGTTGGACAACAATGCGACAGAGCAACTGCTTAACGTGCTTTCAGGAGTATATCGACTGAGTTCTGTACCAGAGTACGCATCCAGCAACGCAACATCTCCACTTGGGCTCATCTGTACTACCACTCTATCGTTTGTAGGGAGTGCTGCACCACAGCGAGGCATTACATTATCCAGTTCCCAAAGCTTAACCCCGCTTTGAGTATCAACTGCGTTTAACACGGCAACATCATCGCTATTCACCGCGGTATATAAAGTCACCGCGTCATTGCCTATTAAGCCACCATCGTTTGAATTTGCTGACCCATCAACCACATGCCACCACTGTAAATCCCTTCCGTCGATATCTGTACCAAACTGGGATGTCTTTATGATGCTATCGGTAGCAGACATGACAAAACTGTCGTTAGCGATTTCAAAATCTCCGGTGGTTAGAATATCGGTAACGCAATCATCAAAGCTTGGCTGCTCGCTCACACCAGCCATTCTGCATACCGCTTCAGCTTGAGGCTGCATTTCTGCGTTTGCTTGAGACCGCCTAGCAATGGACAATAGAGTATTACGACCGTCAACCAGGTTCGGGAAATCTGGGAAGGTGGTGTCGGTAAAAGAAGCGTTAGATTCACCTGCGCCGTAATCAAATAAGGAATCACCTTCAGCTATTCGCCAAGTGTTAACGAAGTTATCGTAAACGTCAGCAACGGTAGCCTCGCTTATGGGTGGCACTACAAACAGGTTATCTCTTGAAACTAAATCTCCAAATGATTGGCCATCGGCATTACCAAACATCCCTCTAATATCTGATTGCGCCGCTGGAGCAGTTACCATGACTTTGATCCAGAGCTGCCCAGACGTAAAACCACGGCCACTAAAACTTAGAAGCCAACTCCATTGATCAGTTGCAATGTAAATTGAGCCTCGTGGCGCGGTAATACTAAGGCCGTTGTCGTTATCGTAAGCATCAGCTCCTATAAATGGGTTGCCCATATCATCGAAGCTCAGTGCTTGTCCATCCACCAAGATCCTATCGTCACGATTAGGATCAACGCTAATACGGGTGCCTTCAATCTCAAGTGCAAGCGCTGTTATGAAAGACACTGTGCGATCGCTGACACCTGGTGAAAAGCGCCACTGCATTTCGATGTTTGAATTCGCAGTCTGGTAATCAATAGCGGTGAATTCCCCAACAGCTTGCGGACTGTAACTCAAGCCATCTAACGTTCTGATATGCGGATCGTTTCCTGCACGGCCGCATTTTGCACCTGGAGGGCATTTTTGGCTAGGCGGAGCGCTGGATCCCGTTCCGGGCCCAAAGTTCGCATCCAGAGAAGTCCAACTTTCTTCAAATCCTCTGTATATATCATACAAGGCTCGCCCTGCGCATAAAGGCCCGCATCGTCCTCCTTTAGTTGGCAAGCTACAGATTAGCGGTTGTGACTTTGCAGGTAGCCCCGCGCCGAGAGACCCTTCAAATGTAGTTCCGATATTACCAGCGAGCAGTAGAGGATCACTGCCTGGTTCCGGTGAATCGGTTTGAATAATAAAACGACCGTCAGCCAGACGATCGGTTAGCAATTCAATGCCATCGGTTGCGGCATTAGGATCTGGTTCGTCCGCAGGTGTTGTCACTGCAAAATAATAATCTAACAGCAACGGCGTGCCTGCCGGAATATCGCCTTCTAAGCGCGTAATATCAAACTGCAAACGGTCCGAGCCATCAACCAAGCCACCAATACTCACATCTGGGGTAGCAACCATGACGAGAAAATTCCTGTCAGCGGTTTCAAGTACACCAGCAACCACATCGATGTGATCACGCATCGAACCCGATGAGCGTTGAATAGAAGGCGTTAAATCAACGAACTCTCGAAAAGTCGCTGTATCTGAAACGGTCACAGCCTCTGCAGCATCAGGCATATAGGCGTCGATAATGTCGTTTGTTATATCGCGAACAGCGCCATCAGCTTCGATAACACTGACAGCTTCAAAGGTCCAAACATCTTGAACTGTGCCACGCAGCTGCAATGTGTTCGAAAATCCTGTGTCATCACTAATGGTAGTGCCATCGTTGTTTTCATCTGAGCCAGTAGTGTCACCTAGCCCAGAAGAGTTAGTGTCCGTATCGGAATCACTACTGCTACATGAGACAACGAAAAAGGCGACGCTAACAATTAGAAGGGTACGCGCCAGACCGGGGATCTGCTTTAACAATACTTGCATTGTTTTAACGACCAATGATGAGTGACTGCGCAGTATTGGTTAAATCATGTGGAATTGATATCCCCCATTGGAATTACCGGAGGCGCACAGCCTTTTAGGGTTTATCTCAATGAAATGTGAATCTCAGACGAGTGGGTAAGCGGATTCTAGTAGGCCGGCATTTTAGATATGCAGCGATACCGAAAAAACGCAATAGCCGCCCATATCGTTTCAGCTAACATAAAAAGGATAAGCGCCCTGCAGTAATGCATAAATTGCGGATAGTAGACAGGCCAGTGCGAATAGCGCAACGTAAACCGCCCCTCGTTTTTCAAAAGCGTAACAGAGAACCATAAAGGTGACTGAAAAGACTCCAAATCACTGAATAGCAAGATTATTCGTCGTGGCCTTGATCCCAGCGGGAGTCCTTTAGTGCCGATGTTACACAATGCTCAATTGACTCGCAGCGACATTCCATTAACGCACTTAATACTGTTTCTATCTGTTTTAGTTCCTTGATTTTGTTTTTTATTTCTTTTCGTTTTTTCTTAACGGCAGGTTGCCAAAGACCACACTGAGTTGAATCCTGCATGTGTTGCTCTAGAATCAGTTGTATCTCAGCAATGGTAAATCCCGCCGCCTGGCTTAACTGAATAAATCTCAGAATAACTAAAGCACTTTCACTGAATTCACGTTTACCAGATACACGTATCGGTGGTTTTATCAGGCCTTTTTTTTCGTAATAGCGTATTGCAGAGGCTGGAATGTCCAGGCGCTTGGATACTTCACCTATCTTCACGATCGTTCCTTGCGAGTGATTCGATAAGCGAGAGCACATACTAACGATAAGAATAAAATGATTCCAACAACAGTGCTTACTAAAGCAATAGTTCGCGATAATGCAAGATCTGAAAATGCTGAACTCAATCCAACCATACCAAGTAAGGCAAGTAAGATCGGCAATTCGCATAATAGAAGCGCAAATAGTGCTATCACAGCCCCAGAAAAACCAAGTCGTTTTGTGTGTTTCGAACCAAATTCTCCACCTTTCATGCTCAAGGTCCCGAATCCAATATCGATTTGCGAAACAAGTCAATAACACCTGAGGCCTCCGGCGGGCCTTCGATTAGTAAAGATAATTCATCTGGAGGCTGACTGAGTGAGAACGATAGAAAACTGCAGCATTCGCCTTCCAATAAAACGAAGTCGTTTAACAGCTCTCGTAGTCTGGAGGAATCATCGAAGTCTAGGCGCAAACCGTCTTTAAGTGAGGTTGCGGCAGTTACATGAGCTGTTATTGTGCTTCGAACTTGAGAACGGCGAAGGCGTTGCTCTTGAGTGTTAAGCGTGCAATTCAGTGTTTTATCCGCAGACATATATTTCCTTATTCATTAGACTCGCATCTGATGATAGGACTTAAACCATGGTTTAAGTCAAGGAAAAGTTGATCTTTCTACAGACTGGCTCCTGTGTTGGCCGAAATCAGCTGTACGTAGTTCACATGCGAACGTACTTAATTAAGGTCGATCACAACTTAACAAATTATGCGCAGACTTATACAGTGGCACAATCGCCTTATGCGTTGTTAAATAAATTAATCTCGCTTTGCCAGCTACTGCCAAAATTCGCCAGGTCAGGAAAGATATCGGCTAAATCCCCGTTACCCAATCCCATCCATTGGCCAAGTGATGCGCCAAGTTGATTGATCGATAATTGCGGAATAATTCGACCCTTATCTCCAACATCATCATCGGCACCTGTTAGATAGCTTGGCAAGTCACCCAACAACTGCCCGCCGTTCACAGCGCCGCCCATGACCATGTAATGCCCACCCCATCCATGATCAGACCCATCGCCATTGATGGTGAGCGTGCGGCCAAAATCAGATGCGGTAAAACTGGTGACAGCATCTTGCTTACCGATTTCTTCCAATGTTGCGTAGAAATCGGCAAGGCTTTCATCAAGCTCGTTTACGAGGTTATCAAAACGTACTGCCTGGTTATCGTGTGTGTCCCAACCACCCATACCAACAAAAAAGATTTGGCGCTTCATACCCAGGCTTTGTTGTCCTGCAATCAGGCGTGCCACCATGCGTAGCTGTGCACCCAGTTTGCTACTCGCGTTATAGGATGTATTAAACGTCTGATATTCAGCCAATGTTGACAGCAGTGCACCAGAGGCATCAATGCCGCGGTTTATGGACTGCGCCGCCTGGATTTCAAGTGCGTGGGAACTTGGCAAGTTAAGAATCTGCGATAGGGCACTGGCTCGCCCCGTATTATTGCTGCCACCGTTGGCCTCATCCATAAAAGACATGGGTGTCAGGCCATTGTTTGGGTTTAGGTTTAGCGGCGTGCTGGCATTGCCAGGCAACCAGTGGTTACTGCCGTTAAGAGAAAATGTGGGCGGCAGTTCAGCATCTGAATTAGCCTCGCTTAGTAAATCGGCCATTCGACCACCCCAACCACTGCTGACAATTGAGCTTGGAAGGCTGCTCAAGCCCTTTAGTGATTGTTCCTGCTGGTGGTTATGTGCAAAGAGGTCGGCCGGGATTTCGCTGCTGCCATTTTCATAATGAGTTTTAGTAACTGGTGCGATCAGGTTCCCCACGTTACTAACAACCGCAAGTTTTCCACTGTCGTAAAGATTTTTGCAATTACTCATATTGGCGTTAAAACCAAAACCTGACTCTACCTGAGGCAACAGCAAGGTGTCCTGGTTTATCGCCAGATTGCCGCGGCTGGTCACGTAGTTGTTGTAAAGATTCGTTTCGGTCGGCACAAACATATTGAATGAGTCGCTGCCGCCATAGAGAAAAACACAAACCAGCGCCTTGTAATCTGTAAGCGAGCCATAGTCGCCTGCGGATGCCATGGCATTACCGATAAGGCCGAGCTTGCCGTTCATTGCAGCAACTCCACTGCCAAGTACAGAAGCTGTGGCCATCTGTTTTAGGAACTGGCGTCGCGCCCTTAACTGTTTGTGATTTAACATGCTGTTACTCATTTTTGCACCAGGTATTCTGGTGAAGCGACTATTAATGAAACTGCGTCACGTGCTCGCTGTTTTAAGCCGGTGTCGTCTGACTCAAGCGCATTTAAATGCGTGCTTAAAACACTTCGAAGGCCGTCACTCATACTGCCTGATAGCAGCAGTATGTTTAGATGGTCGAGAAGTGCATCCGTATTACTTGCCAGTGTGTTCTCGACACTAAAGTCGACATAGCTAGGGTTTAGTTCAACCGAATTCGGGTTGGCTGCAAAGTGTCGGTGAATTTGATTATTAATACGTGTTGCAGTTGCCAACAGGTTGCTATCGGTAAAAATCTGAAATACAGGTGCCACTAAGCCCTGGTTTTGAACTGCTCCGGCTGGAGCATGCTCGGGTTGGTAAAAGTTAAATACAGAAGGGGAGCGTAGTACGGCTTGCCCTGTTACCGTTTCAAGGTTTTCCATCCACGGGGTGTAAGTGTTGTATTCGTTGCGTACCGATTGATTGCCTGGCTTTACCTTAAATGCTCTCCAAAGATGGGCTAAGCGCATGACAGGTTCTCGCAGTTTTCCAAAGTGAGGTGCCGTTTCATTTGAGCGCGCTTCGTCATCCATTAATATCTGGCGAACCACTGCTTTGAGATCACCACGAACGCCAGCACCATTGTCGTTGAATGCTGATGCGACCCGTTCAATATAAGCCGGAGAGGGGTTGCTGGTAACAAGCTGTTGAATTAAGTGTTTACCCACAAAAGGGCCCACGTTTGGATGGTTGAAAATATTATCCAAGGCCATGTCAAGATCGGCTTTTGCTGTTAATCCTGCCGGAATGTCTTGCCCCAATAAAAGTGATTTGCTGCCGGTGTCATGAAACTGCTCAAACGGCTCCATAGGATTGATTAAATCCTGATTGGTAAAAAGAGGGCGATCCCAGCGGCCGGCATTCTTGTAGTTCCAACCAGTAAACACACGAGCAAAATCTTCTACCTGAGCTTGTGTAAATGCATTTTCATTCGTTGAGCTGCCATCCTGATTCAAGTTGTACAGTCCAATTGAGAAAAGCTGCAATACTTCTCTTGCATAGTTTTCATCCGCGCGAGTATGGCTTGCAGAATCTGCTTTCTGGTTTTGCAACATGCTCAAATAGATGCCCATTACTGGGCTTAGCGTGACGGTTTCTAGCAAGTCTCGGTAGTTACTGAATGCCATTTCTCGCAGTTGATCATAATAGTGAGTGACACCAAACTGAGCGTTGGATAAAGTAAAGCCTGTGTCAGATATGACAAATAGCTGACTGAGTGCATAGGCGACACGCGAACGCAACTGATCTTCACCATCTACGGCATCTCTCCACCAAACTTCGTGTCTTGCGGTACGGTTGCTGCCATTGGAGTAGAGCGTGACATAGTCAAGATGCGCTGCACCCTGCAAATTGAACTGATGTTCGATCCAGCCTGCGACACCGCGTAGTTGTACCTCAGCAATGGCATCACTACTGGCGCCAAAGCTCGCTTGTGCAAGTAGCCTTGCAGCATCGGCTGATGACACAGCATCAATGGTAGCAGGGTCAATGACGCTGATACTGGCGCTATAGCTATCAGTTAAGCCTGCGTCATTAGTCACCGTAAGTGTCACACTATAGCTACCAGCTGTGTCAAACACATGCGCTGTCTGAATCGCTTCTGGCCCCTCGGTACGGCTATCTTCATCAAATTGCCAATCGTAACTAACAATGCCGTTTTGCGCTGTTGATGCGCTGGCATCGAACGATACACTTAACGGTGCAAAACCACTTTGAGTTGAGAGGCTAAAAAAGGCTTGTAGTGTTGTGTCGGTGTCCGGAACCACCGAGAAAACAGAACGCGACCATTCTGATCGACCTATTCCGTTAATGGCACGTACTCTCCATGCGTGCTCATTACCTATTGGAAGGTCAACCAAGGTGCTGAATTCGCACAGAGTTGCATCGCAAAGGCTGCTCGCATCCAGCCCGGTTATGTAGGTTTGCTCTCCGCTAAACGAATCAAAAAAGTGAAAATCATACGAGCTGGCGCTGGCACTATGTGTCCAGGTGAATACCTGATCGCTGCTTGCAAACAGCTGAGCGCCCACCGCTGGGCTTATGTTCTCAGGCAGATCAGGTGCGTCAGTTACGGCAGCAATGACATTAAACAAATTACGCGACCAACTTGAAACGCCTAAAGAGTTGCCTGCTCGCACCCGCCAGGCATGGTTTAAAAAAACGGGCAGGGCGACTGGTGTTGTCAGTGTGCACACCGTCTCGTCGCAACTCTCCGTTGGGTCTATCGCGTTTGTGAACGTCAGCGCCTTGGTTTCATTGTCAAAGAAATGAAAATCGTAGTAGGTGGCGTGTTCTGTGGCTTGCCAGGAAAACGTGACTGCCGTGTTTTCTACTAAAGTGCTTGTGGCAACCGGTGTCAGATTGACAGGCTCTTCTGGAATACTGGTATCAGGTTCAATGACATTGAAAGAAGAACTTGCCCATAAAGAAGGGGCTATTGCATTTTTTGCACGCACGCGCCATGTGTAATTATCATTCGCCGCTAAATCGAGTGTTGATGTAAAAGTACATTGACTTGTCGAACAGCTGTTTGAGGCTAGCAAGTCAAGGTGAGACACCACTGTGTTTTGTTGACTATCAATTACCTCCAAGTCATATTCGCTGGCAGTGTCAGCAGGGGCCCATAAAAAGGTAATAGCGCTTGGAGCCATGATGTCCATGTCATTGGAAGGCGTGATTAGTTCGGGTGTTTGCGGAGGCTCTGATACGGGTTCCACGATGTCAAACTCGCTTCTGGACCAGCCTGAGACCCCGGATGCGTTTCGGGCACGCACACGCCAGGCGTGATTGGCATGCACAGGCAATTCAATCAGTTGTTGCAATTGGCAAGATGCATCCTGGCAAGCTATTGTCGGATCTATGTCATTGATAAACGTTAGGCTGCCGTCTATGCGGTCAAAGAAATGAAAGTCAAAGCTTGCAGCTAATGGGTCGGCCGACCAAATAAAGGTTTGTGTAGAACCCGCATCAACAATGGCATCGGGCTGCGGTGTTAAATTGATTGGGACGGCTGGAACGGGTAGGTTCAATGTCACTGTCTGAATTGATTCATCGAAAAGCCCTTGCTCATCGCGCACTTGCAGGCTGATGTTTTTTATTCCTGCGTCTGCAAATAATAAAGACGTTGCCATACCCATGGCTTCGCTTCCATCCGCGTATTGCCAGGTGTAACTGCTGATACCTGCGTCATCAGTGGATTCGCCTGCATCCACATGGATGAGAAGCGGGTTGGTTTGATCGACAGTGGCTGTAAAAATTGCCGTCGGGGCTTGGTTTGGAGCAATAACGTTGATCGTTTGCAGAGTACTAGCGGTATTACCCGCTAAGTCGGTTACTGTTAATGATGCGGTATAGGACCCCTCAACCGCGTAGGTATGACTTATCACAAAGGGCTGTGCGGATTGCGTAGTTTGACCATCGCCAAATGACCAGTTGTACGACACAATGCCGATGTTGTCAGTTGACTCGCTGGCGTCTAAGTTCAGCGTAAGTGGCGCTACCCCAGATAGTGTTGAACTGGTAAACGTTGCGAGTGGTGCTTGGTCATCGATTGGTTCTGGTTCGGTAGCATCCGGTAGGCGCGCCATCAGTTGTACGTCTGTAATGAGCATGCTGCCACGAACCAGCACGCCGTAGACTTCGGTCACCTGATTATCGCTTTCGACGGCTTGTAAATCAGCGTTTAAATCTCGATAGATGGTTACCCACTCATCGTTCTTGGCATCAGTGCCCAAGCCGTGATGGATATAACGACCATTGCTGTTATGCAGTAAATTGTTGTCGCGTGGGTCGTACCATAAATATCGCCAGCCATCCAAGGTCATCACACGCACGTAGACTCTGAAATTGTCCGATGCTTTTGCCCGAAAACTAAAGATTGATTGCGTGCTGTTACGCCAACTTTCGCCGCTGGTATTAACGCTACCGAGCAAAAATGCGTTCTGCAAATTGCTGCTGGTGGTCTTTATTGCGCGCCCACCATTGCTATCGGCCGGCACGTTTTCTAATAAGGCGCCCTCCGGTGTATTGTCACGAATCGCCCAGCCATCGAGCGTATTGTCTTGGGCATCGCTGTAAACTGTGGGTGTGCTGTTGTCAACAACATTGACACTAGTGGTTTCAATACTGCTGGTTTGACCATCATCGACTTCAAGCAAAAAAGTTTTAGTGCCGGCTGTTTCGAAAGAACCGGACCATTGCTGATCTGTTTCCGCCTGTACGACACCATCTACAGACCAGACAATCGTGCTGGATGTTAGGGCATCACCCGTGGCATTAAGGGTTATTGATTCGCGAATGGGGATATCCAGGGGTTGTTCGTTGATGCGCGCAACAGGTGATAGCGTATTGCCAAGATAAACATTGGTAATCGACACACTGCCGCGCAATGTTATTCCATGTACCGCAAGCAGTATGTTCTCAGGTTCAGCATTGGCAAGGTCTGCTGTTAAATCGCGTGACCAGGTATGCCAATGCCCATCTTTACTCGAGGTGCCTAGTCCGTGATGAATGTAGCGACCGCTACTGTTCAGTAAATTGTTCTTGTTAGATTGGTTGTAATAAAGGTATCGCCAACCGAGCGACGTATCGACTCGAACATAAACGTTGTAGTTGCCGTTCGATTTCAAACTCCAGGAAACGACAAATTCGTCTGTATTATTCCAACCGTTTGAGCTGCTGGTTCCCCCGATTCGAAATGCATTCTGTGTTGCGGTACTGCTGGTTTGAGTGACTTCACGGTTGAGCGTGGCATCAGCAATAGTGACTACTTCAGCGCCTGTAGGGTTGGCATCAATGATTCTCCAGCTGGTATCTGTTGAGCTGCTGCCGGTGTCGGAGGGATAATACAGTGTCGCCGAAAGCACCCCGTGAGAGAAGGTTAACAGTAGGCTTAATAGGAGAAAGTGGCCTCGAAAGCGCAGGTACCGATACATGAAAAATCACCCCGTCATCACTGTCAAAAGAATACCATATGCAGTGCTATTTCGGGTTACAGTTGATCAGTTTTACGGCTTAGCCATGGTTTGATTTTACCCGGCTGGCAAGTTGGCGCATCGCGTTGGCAAACAGGAGAATATCGATACCCACTCCAATCATATTCGCACCCGAATCAGCCGATTCTTTAATGAACGCATCACCCAAAGCCAGTATGCCGGCTCCCTTGCCAGCTTTACGAATTTTTGCCAGTGCCTGGTACATTGCGCTTTGAACTTCCGGTGCTTCATGATTACCGGGAAAGCCCATATCGGCGGCTAAATCAGCTGGCCCGATAAAGCAGCCATCGACACCGTTCACTTTTAAAATATCATCCAGGGATGCGAGCCCGGCGCGCGTTTCTATCTGTACGATTAGGCAAATCTCATCGTTGGCCGTGGCCACGTAATCCGATATCTGGTTGAATTTTGAGGATCGTGTCAATGCGGCGCCAATGCCACGGTGCCCCTGGGGCGGGTAGCGCGTGTCGGCGACCAGACTTTCTGCCTGGCTAGCACTATCCACCATTGGGATAAGTAAGGTTTGCGCTCCTGCATCCAATATCTGCTTTACCCGGTGGGTTTCACCTACAGGAAGGCGCACTATTGGGTGCGCATTTGATGCAGATACAATCTGTAGTTGTGCCAGGATGGAGCGAAGATCGTTCGGTGCATGCTCACCATCGATGACCAACCAGTCGAATCCTGCTGTGCAAGCAACTTCTGCAGCGTAACTGTCAGCCATGCCCAACCAGCAACCGAATTGGATCTTATCTTGTTGGAGAGCGCTCTTGAACGAATTTTTTGGTGCAGGCATGAGATTGTCACTTTGCTATGAAAGTGACAATCCTACACTGTGAAGCATTAGCTTTGCTGCAGGAAAAAAGAAAGTGTTAAAACTGCTCCAGTTGAGTGGGGTTGGACATCATTTTAGTTACTTTTCTACCC
>CAYSZH010000142.1:0-12277 GCA_964435305.1 uncultured Granulosicoccaceae bacterium | reverse complement strand
AACGATATTGCGATCAGAATAAGCCAGTTAAACTCATGGCTATAGGTTAGCGCATAGTGGTTGCTGATCATCACAAACAAGACCGGCAAGGTAAAATAGGTGTTGTGTACCGAGCGTTGCTTACCCCGAATACCGTGAATAGGATCAGGCTTACGCCCTTCAGCTTTCGCAGCCACCAAGTCTTTCTGGCCCGGAATAATGACAAAGAACACATTGGCGACCATGATGGTGCCCAGCATCGCACCAAAGTGCATATACGCCCCACGCCCACTGAACAACTGACACAGCACAAAAGAGGCGATAGACAATGCAATAAACATGATGGCTGCCATCTGTTTTTCATTATCACCAAAACGTGAATGACACAACCAATCGTAAGCAAACCAGCCTGCTACGATAAATGCCATCCCGATAAGAACGGCGACAGGTTTAGACAGTGCCGCCACATTGGGATCAATCAGGTAAATTTCTGCACCGTACCAATACATCAAAATAAGCAAAAACATACCGGACAACCAGGTGGTATAGGCCTCCCATTTAAACCAATGCAATGTGTCTGGCAACTTGGGTGGGGCAACCTGGTATTTTTGCGCATGATAAAAACCGCCACCGTGCACCGACCAGATCTCTCCGCCAACACCTTTTTCAGTGTCTTCCGGGTTTTCAACCGCTTGAAGATGATTGTCCAACCAAACAAAATAGAACGAGGCGCCAATCCAGGCAATGCCCACGATCATGTGGAACCAACGCCCAAACAAATTGAGCCATTCAATGAGATAAGCGAGCATCAGGTGTTTTCCAACTGCGCAGCCAGTCTAAGACGGGCAATAATATGAATCTGCGCTATAGCCATATTGAATTCTGAATCGACCGTGTTATCAAGACGGTTTGAAAATGTCTTTAATATATCGGCGCGGTCACTTTCTCTCACCGCCATGATAAACGGAAAACCAAATTTATCTTTATATTGCGCATTAAGCGACTGGAACATCTCAAATTCTTCTGGAGTGCATTGATCAAGTCGAGCTTTAGCTTGTTCTTCAGTAGACTCTGCCGTCAGTGCTCCCTGCACAGCCGCTTTGCCCGCAAGATCTGGATGCGCTTTGATCAACGCGAGTTTTTCGTCGTGACTTGCCTGTTCGACAGTAAAGGCCAGTGTATCAAGTAGCGCTTCAGCCGTAACGCTATCTTCAGAGGTGTTTGAGAGTACCGGATAGCTGCGTTCAGCGATCCAGGGCGAAGATTCGTATAAGGCACCGAAACGCTGTACAAACGCTTCGCTTGTTACGCCATTAAGCAATACTGTTTTTTCAATTACCATAGCTACTTGAACGGATTTTCCTCAAGAAAAAGCCCAACGCTGCGCATCGTATCCGCCATTGCATCACACTGCTCTGCAGAGACCGGGTCCATCATATGATCGATTAATGCATTTTGAATCTGCAATCCTTTTTCAGCCAATAGCCGCCCCTCGTCACTTAGAAAGACGCGACGTCTGCGCTTGTCGTTTGGATCAGTTTTTCGAACCAATAAACCACTGGCTTCCATATCGGGCAATAGCATTGATAAATTCGATCGACCCACCAATATTTTGCTCGCCAGCTCAGAATGGGTAAGGCCAGGAAATCGATACGCTGCAGCGAGCACATCGTAGCTTGGCAGGTCCAAGTCAAGTTCAGACAGAGCAGAGCTTAACTGCTTACGAGCTAACTGGTACACGCGGACAGTCACAACCCAATTATTAAATCGAGGGTTTTCCCACGGTAGATTATTTTTTTTCTCAGACATAACGTTCTAGACCAGATTAATCTGCAGTTGTATTGATCTTGGCAAAATATAACTGGACAGTATTGATTAGCAGTGCAACACTGAAATTTCGTATAAGCAGTCTCGTTGTAGAAATCCTGGCAACTTCAAACTCAAATATAGTAAATCTCGGCAATCATCATCCGCAATGCAAAAGGACGCCGGCACAGCACCTATTCCAAGGCTTACTTTTAGTACAATATTGAACTATTTTGACCCCGTGTCGCTACCTTTTTTATTTTAATGCATACCCTAATACTGAAACTGCTCACGTTTTTCTTTAAGAACGGCTCCAGGATCGCCCCACAGCTTAGCGCCAGGGCCGCCCTGCGCCTGTTTTGCACGCCATTAAAACCCGGCAAGGCGTCAAAACAGCGTAAAGCCCTAGAGCAATCAGGCTTAGAATTATTTTCCAAGGCCGAAAGGCGACGCGTTTTATATGAAGGCGGCTCTATCGTAGCCTATCGCTTTAAAACACAAGAGCCTGTCAGCGGCAATGATCACACTGTCTTGTTGGTGCACGGATGGGAAAGCCAGGCTTTGCATTTGGCAGGCTTTATTCCACCCCTGCTCCAAAGCGGCCTGAACGTTATCGCAGTTGACCTGCCTGGACACGGTGAGAGCAGCGGTTCAACATTTCATGTGCCTCTGGGTGTAAAAAGCTTGCATGCCTTACATGAGCAAACCGGCCCCTGGAGCGCCATGGTGTCGCATTCATTGGGTGGGCTTGTTTTATCGACTGCGCTAGATGGCACCTTGCCTTCATTGGCACCATTAAAATCCAATGCATTGGTGATGATCAGCGCACCGGCTAATGCACAAGATTTATTTGATGATTTTTGCGGTCAAATGCAGCTAAGTGAAAAATCACAACAGCACTTTATGTATTTAATTCAGCAGCTAGCAAAGACAGATCCGGCACGATTCAACATTACAGAGCATCTTGCCAATAACCCCATTCCAACACTGTTGCTACATGCACCAGACGACAAAGAAATTGCCTACAGCTGCGCTCTGGATAATAGTCGACACAATGCCCATGTTGAGCTTCAGGAGCTAGCAGGACTTGGTCATCGTCGAATCATTTATTCTGATCTGACGATTGAAAAAACGGTAGCGTTTGTTAGTGAGCACTACAAAGGCGCACTATCGGATTAATTGATCTGACTTTACCATTGAGACATCAGTGGCGTTTATATGTGCGTATTACAAAGGCACACCGTCAGATTAATTGAATTGCTTGATTGTCTCGTAGGCGCGTTCTGCAAGCGATTTAGTATAGCGATTAGCCTTTGGATGCCCTGGCATCCAACCATCCAAAAATCGGTAAAAATCTGTCCAGGCAATGACATATAAACTGCGCCACTCAGCCTCAACATCAGGACCGGCATTCAGCGCATCAAAATACACATCGAGTAAATGCTCTTCATTTAATGCGATATCATTTTCAGCCAAACAACTGCCCAACAAATAAGCCAGATCCTTCACACCAACGCCAGCACCCACATACTGAAAGTCGACCGCCGCGACTGATTTAAGATCGTCAGAAAAACAAAAGTTGGCTACCTTGGCGTCACCATGAACCAAGGTTTGATACTGCGCAGTGTTTAGTAGCTCATCAAGCTTTTCAGCGCTCGACTGCAGGGGTTTATTTTGCATCGCTGCGAATTCTTTTTGCCTTGTTGCAAGGTGCCAGTATGTCCCCACGGGCCATAAGTTTTCAGCGCTGACATTTAGATATTGTCGATGAAAAACGCCCAGCCAACGGATACAAACGAGAACCTGCTGCAAACTGAGCTGGCTCATCCGTCTTGGATAGGGTTTCGTCAAATCCTCTATTAAGATCCAGCGAGTTCCCGATTTGGTTTGCCCATCACCAAGGTAATCTGGAACTTTACTTTGCGGTGAACATTGGATGGCATAGTCACGATACCAATTCGCCTCAATAGCATAGGAGCTTATCTTTCGCTGATCCGACTCAGCCGAACCCCAGCCGCGCGGATGAGAAGTTTGCTCGGGTATTCGAATGATTTTTATAACGGCTGTAGAAGGGATGTCGCCAGAGAGTGCAACGCGCTCAATTTGACCAAACCCACTCCATAAGCCCTGCACAGCTTCGATGCTATGGATGCTTAGCGCAGGAGTTGAATTGATAACATCGTCAATCAACTCTTCAGTCAGAAGCGAAGGGTTGTCTGCCACTAGCCGAGTTTAACAAGCAGGCCAGATTAAACTGTCAGGCCAGATTAAATTTAAGCCGCAGGTGAGATAGAACACTGTCCACGATCTGGATTTGGCTCAACTTTTTCGTTGACGATCTTACCTAATTCGTCTGCGCCACCAACATACTGACCGTCTATCCAGATTTGCGGCACCGTGATCGGTGTTTTGGGGCCCACAATGGGTTTAACACGTGCTAGCATTTCATACAGATCGAGAGGGTGTGCAATCACATCACGATAGCTGAATTCTATCCCTGCCTTATCCAGATGCGCCTTTGCTCTGACGCAATGCGGGCAGGTTTCTTTACCAAAAACATGGTTACCTTTTATGGCCTGATTTTTGGCATGATGCGCAACAACAGCCTGAGTGAGCCGACCGCGGTTGAGCGCACCACCCTGCCCAATGACTTTATTTTCCACAAGCACGATTGGTGCATGCCATCCACCACGCAGCAGCGGACGATACCATTCGCTGAGCCAGTCACGCATTTCGAGCTCAACCGGAATGCCGGCTAGCTCATTTTTCATTGTGTCCTTGATGATGTCGGCTGTTAGAGCACACTCACCACATGGGATCGAGACCTTAAACGGCCCCCAAGCACCTGCCCATCGGTAAACCATGATTTTGATCGGATTCGAGGCCAAGGAAATCTCCCATAAATTGAGCGTGTAACATCGATTTGAGTCGCACCGAAAAACACCAGTGTTACACAAAACGGTACCATTAGCACTGAGCATTTTTTGGTCAAAAAGTTCCGTAACGAAACTCGATTAATCGTGACAGTACCGCGCTCGCGCACAATTGCCGCCATAGTATTCCTGTCACCTTAAAATTCAATAGCAAAAGTCTGGCCCCAAGCCTGTGTTACTTTGGAGTTCAATATGAAATCCCATGCCCGTGTGGTCATTATTGGCGGTGGCGTCGTTGGATGCTCTGTGCTTTTCCATCTGGCCCGTGCCGGTTGGAAAGACATCTTGTTAATCGAACGCTCAGAATTGACCAGTGGCTCTTCGTGGCATGCTGCCGGTGGGTTTCATACGCTCAATGGCGATCCGAATGTCGCAAAGCTTCAGGCGTACACTGTCTCTCTTTATGACGAACTGGAAGAAATATCCGGGCAATCGTGCTCATTGCATTTAACCGGCGGTGTCATGATGGCCGACAGCGAAGAGCGCATGGATTTTCTTCGTTATGTTCATGCCACCGGACGCGCCTTAGGCATGGAAACCGAAATCATCACCCCATCGGAAGCTCGCGCCATGTTTCCGCTAATGGACGAATCCCATTTTGTAGGCGCGCTATGGGACCCTGTTGAAGGTCATCTCGACCCGTCCGGGACAACCCATGCCTATGCAAAAGCGGCACAAAGTCTGGGTGCAGAAATTATGTTACGTAATCGCGTGCTTGAACTTAATCGGAGCCCGGACGGATGGTCGGTCGTCACAGAGCAAGGCACAATCGAAGCCGAGCATGTGGTTAATGCCGGTGGATTATGGGCGCGCGAAGTCGGTCGCATGGCCGGTGTCGAATTGCCGGTACTGGCAATGGAACATATGTACCTGCTCACAGACGACATACCGGAAATTATCGAATTTAATAAAGAGTCCGGGAATGAACTGGTTGGTGTAATCGATTTTAAAGCTGAAATTTATACCCGTCAGGAACGCAACGGTCTGCTGCTTGGCACGTACGAAAAAGCCTGTAAACCCTGGTCACCCAATACCACTCCCTGGGACTTTGGGCATGAATTGTTGCAGCCCGACCTTGACAGAATCGCACCGTCTCTTGAACTGGGCTTTAAGCACTTTCCTGGTTTTGAACAAGCGGGTATAAAACAAACCATCAATGGTCCGTTTACGTTTGCACCAGATGGAAATCCGCTGGTTGGGCCGGTTCAGGGTTTGCCTAATTTCTGGTGCGCATGCGCCGTTATGGCAGGCTTTAGCCAAGGTGGCGGTGTTGGTTTGGCTCTGGCCAACTGGATGACTGAAGGCGATCCGGGCTTTGATATTTTCGGTATGGACGTTGCGCGTTTTGGTGACTTTACTACCTTGCGCTACACGAACGCCAAAGTACGTGAAAACTATTCGCGCCGTTTTTCAATTCGTTTTCCAAATGAAGAACTACCCGCTGGCAGGCCACAGCAAACCACCCCGCTCTACGACATCATGCTGCATCAAAACAAGGCCATCATGGGTGATACCTGGGGGCTTGAAACACCGCTCTGGTTTGCACCTGAGGGAACGGATGCCAAAGATGATTTGTCTTTCCATCGCTCCAACGATTTTGAACACGTGGGCAATGAGGTGCGCGCTGTTCGAGAAAGCGTCGGGGTCACGGAAATTGCCAACTTCGCTAAATACGAAATCGACGGGCCTGGCGCTGAGAGCTGGCTTAATAACATGATGACCAACACCATGCCCAGGATGGGCCGTCTGGTACTCACACCGATGCTGAACAACAAGGGCAAACTGATTGGTGACTTTACAATCGCCCGGCGCGACCAACACAATTTTATGATGTGGGGTTCATCTGGTGCTCAAATTTATCATCAGCGTTGGTTTGAACAACATTTACCTGACGATAGTTCAGTCACCATCAACCGCCTTGGACAGAAAATGGTTGGCCTGTCTATTGCCGGCCCTAATTCACGCGCTGTGCTGCAACAGCTTGTTGATTTTCGGACAGACAACGAGCACTTTAAATTTATGGATTTTAAAGTCGCCGATGTGGCTGGCTGCCCCTGCATGATTAATCGAATCAGCTACACGGGCGACCTTGGTTATGAAATTTGGATGGAACCTGCCTATGAGCGGCGAGTTTACCTTGCAATAAAACAGGCCGGTGCTGAACATAACATTAAGGACTTTGGCATGCGTGCATTACTATCGATGCGCCTGGAGAAAAACTTCCCAACCTGGTTTGCTGAACTTCGCCCCATTTATGGTCCCTTTGAGGCTGATATGGATCGATTTATTAAACTTGAAAAAAATCGATTTATTGGTCGTGATGCAGCCAAACTCGAATTTGAAAACGGGCCAAGGTTAAAGCGCGTTTCATTGGCAATTGAAACGGACAACACGGATGTAATGGGCGATGAACCCATTTGGGCTCAATGTGGTGCAGAACACAGTGAATTTGTTACTGCGCCACATGGTTACGGCGCTGAGCGTTTTGACAGCGACGGAAACGTACAAGCCAAACCAGACGCGCAAACCGATGGATACTGGCGGGTGGTTGGCTGGGTAACCTCAGGTGGCTATGGACATTCAGTAAACACATCCATTGCACAGGGGTATATACCGGCGGCATTGGCTAATGCGGATGACGCTATGCGCGATGGGTTTCAGGTGGAAATTTTAGGCAAACGTTGCGATGCTACTCTTCTGACAGAGCCGTTATTTGATCCGCAGGGTTTGCGTATGAGAGGGTGAATTGCCAACCTAAAAACCTACCCGCCAGATACCCTCTGCCTAAGCTCATACTTCTGAATTTTACCTGTGGCTGTTTTAGGCAGTTCACCAAACACGATTTTTTTAGGCCGCTTAAAGCGTGCAATGCTATTGGCCACGTGATCTATCAGCTCTTGCTCCGACGCATTACAGTCGGGTTTTAACGTGACAAACGCACAAGGCGTCTCACCCCATTTTTCATCTGGCATTGCAACGACGGCGGCTTCCGCAACGGCGGCATGTTTATACAACGCGCTTTCGATCTCTACTGATGAGATATTTTCGCCACCAGAGATAATAATGTCTTTCGCCCTGTCTTTTATCTGCACATACCCATCAGCTTGAACGACGGCCAAATCGCCCGTCCAAAACCAGCCATCTCGAAGCGCTTCATCAGATGCAGATTCATTATCCAAATAGCCTTTCATAATCGTGTTACCACGAATCACAATTTCACCCATGGTTTCGCCATCGCGTGGTACGGATACGGGTGGATCTCCTGCTAATACATCAACCGCTTCAGTCATGGGAAAACACACACCTTGCCTGGCCAGAAGCTCAGAGCGTTCGGCGGAACTTAAGTTTGCCCAGTGTGCTTGGGGTGCTGCCTGCAAAACATGGCCATAAGTTTCTGTTAAACCATAAACGTGCATAATATTAAAACCAAACGTTTCCATGCGAGCAATCACCGCAGCTGGAGGTGGGGCACCCGCGGTCATTACTTCAATTTTTCGATCGAATGTTATTTGGTCTTCGGCTGGCGCGTTAGCCAGCATATTCAACACAATAGGTGCGCCGCCAAAGTGGGTGACACCATGTTGCTCGATCAGTTTGAACATGGCTTTAGGGTCAACATAGCGTAAACACACCACGGTGCCCGCCATGGCCGCCATTGTCCAGGCATGCCCCCAACCATTGCAATGAAACATGGGTACAGAATAAAGGTAAACAGGATGGCGTGGCATCGACCACCCCAGCACAGTCCCCATGGTCATAAGATAAGAACCGCGATGATGGTACAACACCCCTTTTGGGCGTCCGGTTGTGCCTGATGTGTAATTTAAAGCAAGTGTCTGCCATTCATCATCTGGTAGATGCCCTGGGTCTGCGGCATCGCCAGTGTTGACAAAGTGCTCGTATTCCTGCGACTGACGGACTATAACCTGCGCATCGTCAGACAAACTGCTGAGTGCAGGTGCATGTTTGTCTTGAATGACGATGACTTTAAGTTTATCGCCCATGCTGGCGATGCCTTCAACGGCATTAGCTAACAATTCCTGATCGACGATCAACACTTTGGCTTTGCCGTGATCAAGAATATAACTGATCGTATCTGGGTCGAGCCTAGTGTTAATCGTGTTGAGCACGGCACCAGACATTGGCACACCAAAATGAGCTTCAAAGAGTTCTGGTGTATTAAACGCAAGCACTGCAACCGTATCGCCCTGCTTAACCCCCGAGATACTCAATGCGCTGCTAAGCTGTCTGCATCGAGCCTGTGTCTCCTGCCATGTATAGTGCCTATCACCATAAATTACTGCAGCATGATCGGGGTAGACATCTGCACTGCGTTGTAAAAACGACAGTGGCGTGAGCGGCACATGATTGGCTTTCACGGGTGCGTAGTTTTGACTCACGTTAATTCCTTTGCAAATTTACATTGCTTACTATGTTTGCGAATTTTTTTGTAGCCTAGTTTCGCAAAATAACATCGTGCACTAATTTCGAACGGCCTTACCCTGTCTCAACACAGAGAATATGCGCGCTTTGGTTTCCGGCGTTTGTGCCAGTTTAATAAAGTTGGCGCGCTCACGTGCGTATAGATTATCTTCCGTGCTTGTTTCATAGTCAGCTTCAGAGTCAACTCCAGAGCCACCTTCTGCATCCGCACAAATTACAGCACCTACATGCATCGCCACTGTTTTATCGTGAGGGAAGAAATCCCCTCTTTCGATTCCGGCGTCCATAAATTCAGCCATTTTTACAAGCAGCGCACTGTCAGCCAGTTGAATCTCAGGCTCAGTTGGGGGCTTATAAGCGACCGCTAGGTTATGTAATTTATCCAGCGCTTGAGAATATAACCTGTCTCGGTTAATGACGGTTGAATCAACACCTGGCCGATAATAGGCAAGCTTCTCTGATATTTCAGGAGATGACCCGGAACTACCGTAGCCAATATTCATCCAGGTTTTCCAGGCAGCGTCATCCCAGTTACCGGATTTATCATACCAACGCAAATACGTTTCCTTGACACCACCGCCAGAGGGTAACAGGCCAACACCAGATTCCACCAGCCCCATTACACTATTACTGTGTACGACCAATGCATCGCAATGCATCAATACTTCCATTCCACCACCAAGTGACAAACCTGATGGTGCACCCACTACAGGTACGGGACAATATTTTAATGCTTTAACCGCTGACTGAAATCGATGCAGAAACGCATCCATTTCTTGAAAGTTTTGTTCATCAATTTGTTTTAAAAATGCATTGAGATCAACTCCCGCTGAATAATGTTGCGCATCATTGTGTACAAGAATACCGTTGCCATGATCGTCCGCTGCCGCTTTAACGATCTGCATTGATTCATCGTTCAGGGCATTAGCCTTACTGTGAAACTCAATCAAGCGAAAGTTATCGTCTATTTTATAAAGACTGGCAGAATTGTTTTGTGTAATTGGCTGCAACGTCTGCCGTTGCAAATGGAAGCGGACAACGCCGTCGGGCAAGGCCACAGGCGCTTGCTTACCATCAGCTTGAGTCACTTTAAGCTGCCCATCCAGGGCTTGATAAAACGGCGTGTTTGTTTTCAAAACCGCCGGCACCGGTTCACCGGTATTACTCAACAACTGTGCGACCTTGTCAGCACCTAAGGCATCAATCATTTCAAACGGGCCACGAATCCAGTTAAACCCAAGTTTCATGGCATCGTCAATCGCTTGCGGTGATTGTGTTACATCACCTAAAAGGCTGGCTGCATACCCAAGCACTCGCCCCAAAAAATTTTGACAAAACTGGGCTTGCGGTTCATCTCCTTCGATGAGCCCGTGCAACGCTTCTTTTTGTTCGGCAATGGCATTGGCAGCAGCAATGGCTTTATCGGGCAAGGCGTTATTGGCAATGCGATACTCTCCGGACTGAAGATCTCGCGCATATCGCTCACCCTCTTTAACGCAGTAAAAACCACCTTTACCCTTATTACCGGTGAAGCCTGCATCAATCATTGCATTGATCAGTTTGTTCTCCTGACCAACGGCATGAAAGGCATCGTTGTCAGGCAAGATACTGCGAAGTGATCGCACTACATCGGCCATTAAATCCACGCCAATGAGATCGTAAAGCCCGAACACACCCGTTTTGGGAATACCCATTGGCCGCCCCATCAGTGCATCCGCAGCCTCGATTTCAATGCCTGTTTTTATGGCCTCATCAATACCCACCTGCAATGCAAATACGCCCACTCTGTTTCCGAGAAAGCCAGGTGTATCGCCACATCGTACAACGCCCTTACCCATGATTTTGTCATTAAAATCGGCAAGTATTTCAATGATAGCGTTATCAGTATGCTCGCCACTCACAAGCTCTAGCAGGCGCATGTAGCGAACGGGATTAAAATAATGTGTTATTGCAAACTGGCGACGAAAAGCTTCCGGCATATCTTCGACAAGAAGCGCAATCGGTATCGTGGATGTATTGGATGTCACGATGCACTCTGGTGACGCCGTTTCATGCAGGCGCTGGTACAACGCCTTTTTTATATCGAGCCTTTCCACAACAGCCTCAACAATCCAATCTGCATCGGCAAGCTTTTGAAAATCATCTTCCGTATTACCGGTTGTGATATTGGCGGCACAGCTTTTATGGACAAGTGCTGGGGGATCTGATGCCAGTAACCGTTCTACGGCATTGTCTGCACGAGCGTTGACATTGTCTCCGCTATCATCTGGCAGGTCTAGCAACAACACGGGAATGCCCGCGTTGGCGATCTGTCCTGCAATTCCAGATCCCATGGTGCCTGCGCCGATAACGGCAATATTTTTTAACTGCATGAACGTTTATGCTCTTTACACAGGATATAATTACAACACAATTTTATTACAACGAAAACTCTACTTGCTGACTCCGGTTATCCAGCGAAAACAAGCTCTGCCTGAGACCAGCCTGGTCAAGCATAGTTTAAGCTCCGGCATGCGTAAGGTTTATTACGGTGTTACTTTATCTAAGGCAGCAATATCTAAGGCAGCAATATCTAAGGCAGCAAATCTAAGGCTGCGAAATCTGAATTTGCTAATCCAGAGACGCAAAATCGAAGGGTATGTCCGTGACCTTCGCCATTACAAATCGACTGATTTCAGGCTTGATTGAGTGCACGTTGACCGATTCGATCTGGCTGGAATAGTCGATAGCAGAATCCGACGTTTCGCAATTCAAGCTTATTTCAATCTCATCACAGTGCATGAAGTTTTCTTCGAGCATCACAGTGGCCAAATGCATTTTATGGCGAGGCGACCAGACTTGCGTGCCCATTCGGCCAATAGGCTGGCCAGAGGAGGTATAAATAATGGAGTTAGCAGGGTGATCTTTAATGGTGCAAGAATTATCATCAGCCGCAAAAACCAGCCCCTTCAACATTCTTTTCAGACCTGCATCACGTTGCGCTCGCAGCGCCTGAATCGATAATGAATCAATATCTGAATCAAGTGAAATAAATTTAGTGAAACCACATTCCAGAACCGTATGCGCAGCGGTCATATCATTGCCGAACGACAACAAGCCGCTCTCCATGCGCTCTA
>CAYSZH010000141.1:0-12311 GCA_964435305.1 uncultured Granulosicoccaceae bacterium | reverse complement strand
TAGGGTGAAACTACAGTATCAGATATTTCCATCCCCAGCATACTGGGGCAGTTTCTGATCTTTTAGTGATTGACAAGACTGCTTCGACCAGGCGTTTTTATTTGTCCTGATTTTCCATCCACAATTTAACGCTATAGAATTTGTTTTCCAGGTGGCGTTTTAATATCGCGCCCAAAGCCGGCCCATCTCGCTTATCCAGTGCCAGCAGTATTTCTTCATGTTCATCGACAGCCTGTTGCCAACGCGCTGGTGTCATATTAGCGACATAGCGTGCTCTACGAATACGCAATGCCAAAGATGAGTAAAGTGTTTTAAGTGTCTGGTTTCCTGCAGCATCCAAAATGATTTCGTGAATGCGTTCGTTCTGTTTGAAATAGGCAGGCAACTTCTTTTTTGTAAAGTGGATGAGCATCTGCTGATGCGCACGTTTAATATCAGCTACTTGCCTATCGGTGATTCTGTTGCAGGCAAGCTCACCGGCAAGAGATTCGAACGCTGCCATTAACGGAAAGACTTCTTCGAGGTCTTCTACGGTAATTGCGCTGACGCGCGCGCCTCGCCCCGGAATAAGATCAAGTAAACCATCCGCCGCCAACACTTTTAACGCTTCACGCATTGGAGTCCGAGACACACCCAGTTTTTCGCAAAGTTCGCGCTCCGGGACTTTTTCCCCCGCGACCAGAATGCCTTCAACCACCATGGTGCGAAGACGATTGGTCAGTTCATCGTGTAGTGAAGGGCGGCTTATGGAGCTCACACGCTCAAGAGTGTTCACGCCTGTACTCCTTTGGATTTTTTCAGTGCTAGAAGCAAAACTTGCGCAACATGTAAAGCTTCTCGGTCGGTTCCATCGGCTATTTGATGCCGGCAAGATGTGCCATCGGCTACTATTAATGTGTGTTCATCCGCAGACCTTACAGCGGGCAGCAAATCCAGTTCGGCCATCTCAATGGAAATTTCCGCCGTATCCTGTGCATAGCCAAAAGCGCCGGCCATACCACAGCAACTGGATTCAATGACCTCAACATTCAGGTTAGGTATTAGCGAAAGTGTTTGCTGTACGGGTGTGAATACGCCTAAGGCTTTTTGATGGCAGTGCCCATGTACACGCACATTTGTAGCAGGTGCCTGTAGGTTCCAATCCAGTTTGCCTTCCTCTGCATCTTTAACAATGAGTTCTTCCAGCATAAAGGCGCACGATGCAACCGTATCTGTGGCCTCACCTGGCAGCAGATAGCGGTATTCATCACGCAGTGTCAGCAGGCAGCTGGGTTCAAGGCCCACAACGGGTACACCTTTTTTTGCCCACGGCAGCAAGGCATCGATCATTTTCTGTGCCTCTGTTTTTGCTTCATCAATCATACCGGTAGCCAGATAAGTCCGCCCGCAACACAGATTGGACTTATCGGGCGCTTGCGCAATATGGACTTTATAACCTGCGGCTTCCAGGACTTGCCTGGCTGCGCGTAAGTTGTCAGGTTCAAACCAGGTGTTAAAGGTGTCTGCCAGCAAGACAACATCCTGACCTTCGCCTGTCGCTTCGCTCTTGCGATCGAAGGGCTTTGATGCCCAGGTAGGGAGTTTACGTTTTACTGAAAATCCGCTTATAGAGGCTGTTAATTTTGCGACAAACGAGATACGGTTGCGAAGATTTACCAGGCCGCGGCATTTGGAAGCCAGTGGTGCATAACGTGGTAAATGTGCCACTAACTTATCGTGTAGAGTGTGTCCGTGAGTGCGAGCCCGCGCCGCTAGCACTTCCAACTTCATTTTTGCCATATCGACACCGGTGGGGCACTCGCGCTTGCAAGCTTTGCAAGACACACACAGTTTCATGGTGTCTTGCATCGCATCTGAACTTAGCGCCTCGTTACCCAGCTGGTTTGATAATGCCAATCGCAGTGTATTGGCTCTGCCACGGGTGACATCTTGTTCTTTTCGTGTAACACGATAGGAAGGGCACATCACACCCCCTTTTATTTTTCGGCAGGCACCGTTGTTATTACACATTTCGATTGCGCCCTGTAAACCGCCACTGGCACCTGGCCAGTCTGACCAGTCCAGTTGATGTTTTATCTCCTGCATTTTGTAATCTGGAGGGAATCTAAAGAGCGTGCGATCGTTCATGCGTGGCGCATTGACAATTTTTCCAGGGTTGAACAGATTGTGCGGATCAAATCGGTGTTTAATCGCTTCAAAGCTTTTGACCATTTGCTCACCGAACATCTTGCGATGGAACTCTGAACGAGATATTCCATCGCCATGTTCTCCAGAGTGCGAGCCTTTGTATTTAAGTACCAGATCGAATGCCTCTTCGGCAATGTCGCGCATGGTGTTGGCATCTTTTTCCAACTTCATGTTGAGCACAGGCCGGACATGCAGACAACCAACGGATGCATGTGCATACCAGGTACCTTCGGTGCCATGCTTTTTAAAAACTTGCGTTAATCCATCGGTAAAATTGGCAAGATCAGGTAACTCCACGGCACAGTCTTCGACAAAGGAGACAGGCTTACCTTCGGATTTCATTGACATCATGATATTAAGTCCAGCTTTTCTAACTTCACCGATGCGCGCTTGCATGGCAGTATCTACTGCATCCACAACACCACCCCATCTTTGGCCGCTGTCTTCCCAGTTAAAACCTAAATCGGACATGCGCTCGTGCAGTAAGGCTAGCTGCTTGAGGTTTTGATCCTGTGTTTCAAACGCAAACTCAACCAATAAAATGGCGGCGGGGTTGCCGCGAACGAACTCTTCCACCGAGCTTTTGTACAATTCGATATCGCGCGCCAAGGCAAGCATGGTGTTATCGACTAGCTCAACCGCGTGTGGGCCAAGTTCTACAAGATGCTGTGTTGCATCCATTGCCTGACGAAAGCTTGGAAAGTGGCACACACCCAACACACGTTGTTGCGGCAGAGGGGATAGCTTAAGTTCTATGGCGGTGCTGTAGGCCAGTGTCCCTTCAGAGCCAACCAATAAATGCGATAAATTAAGAGGCTTGTTTGGGCTTTTAGAATCTGCAATTAGGGCGTCGAGGTTATACCCACCGACACGTCGCAGCACATTTGGAAAACGTTGTGCAATGTTGGCAGACTCTTTTTTGCCAAGCTCTGTCAGGTCTTTTGTCAGTGCATGGTATTCGCCCTGCAGGCCAGAGAGCGATGCAGAGACTTCACCAAATAACATGGCTTCACCCGAAGGTAAAATGGCGTCAATGGAATGCACGTTATGGCGCATCGTGCCGTAATGGATTGAACGCTGACCGCAAGAATTGTTTGCCGCCATGCCACCAATTGTGGCGCGCGAGGCGGTTGAGACATCAACCGGAAACCACAGGCCTTGTGGTTTCAGTAATCGGTTTAAATCATCCAGCACCATACCTGGCTGTACTGTGCAGCGTTTGTTCGCAACATCGAGCTGTAGCAGTTCGTTGAGGTATCGCGAGTTATCAATTACCAGCCCGCTATTGACGGTTTGCCCGCATTGAGAAGTACCGCCACCGCGAGCAGTAATGGGCATCTTGAATTCACGCGCAATGTCCAAGGTTATTTTTAAATCGTTAACCGTACGCGGTAGCACAACCCCTGCCGGCATCATTTGGTATATCGAAGCGTCAGTGGCATAGCGACCTCGATTGAACAGGTCGCCATAAACCTCACCCGCGACTTCTTGTCTCAGGCGTTTGATAATTTTCGCGTGTGGATCGATTTCCATTGCAATTGCGAGCTAATTAAATTAATTTTGCATTCATAATTAAGAATTCGCCATTCTGGGGAGTATTAGATCATGCGTCAAGCCGGCCGACATTTCCTGCAAATACCCGGGCCAAGCCCAGTACCCGATCGCATTCTACGCGCCATCGATATGCCGGTGATCGACCACCGCGGGCCAGGATTTGCTGATCTTGGTCATCGAGTGCTCAGTGGAATTCAAGGCATTTTCAAAACCACCCAACCGGTCATTATTTACCCAGCATCGGGGACCGGTGCCTGGGAAGCCGCATTGGTTAACACCATGAAGCGTGGCGATAAGTTATTGATGGTGGAAACCGGGCACTTCGCTTCGCTGTGGCAAAAGCTTGCGCTTAAGCTTGGCTTGAAGCCTGAGGTTATCGAAACCGACTGGCGTCGTGGCGCTGACCCGGACGTGATTGAACAAGCCTTGCGAGCCGATTCCGATCACAGCATCAAAGCGCTTTGCGTTGTGCATAATGAAACGTCCACCGGCAGCACCTCTCGAATAGATGCAGTACGTAAAGCCATGGACGCCGCCAATCACCCAGCGCTGTTGCTGGTGGATACTATCTCGGGCCTTGCATCAGCTGATTTCCGATTTGATGAATGGGGAGTGGATGTCGCAATTTCGGGTTCGCAAAAAGGCTTGATGTTGCCGCCAGGTTTATCGTTCAACGCCGTTAGCGAAAAAGCGCGTGCAGCCAATGCACAGGCTGATATCCCAAAATCTTATTGGCAGTGGGACGAAATGATTGAAGCCAACGAGCGTGGTTATTTCCCGTACACGCCGGCAACCAATTTATTATTCGGCTTGGCTGAAGCAATCGATATGCTCAATGAAGAAGGGCTTGAGAATGTGTTTGCACGCCATAAGCGACACGCTGCGGCTACTCGCAAAGCCGTTGAATCCTGGGGCTTAGAAGTGCAGTGCCAGGTTGAATCAGAATATTCGCCAGTGCTTACCGGCGTTCGGGTTCCTGAGGGTACAGATGCTGATCAATTGCGTTCGGTTATTTTAGCCAATTGTGATACGTCACTTGGTAATGGCTTGTCGAAGGTACAAGGCAAGGTATTCCGGATTGGGCACTTGGGTGACATTAACGATGTGACTTTATTGGGTACATTGTCGGGTATTGAAATGGGATTGTATTTGGCGGATGTGCCACATCAGTCTGGCGGTGTTCAAGCGGCGATGGACTACTTAAAAACAACCCGTCAACAGTTGTCTAAAGCAGCATAAGACTGCGGAATAATTAAGAAAGGATACGACCGTCTAAATTAAGAAGCGCACAAGTGTAATTTTAATACCACAGGAGAGGATTATGATGAAAAAGACCATGTTAAGTGTGTTGTTGGGAGCCGCTTTTGCGCTCGCAGCAGGGCAGGCTTCAGCTGAAAAAATGATCTTGAAATTCGGGCATGTGGGTGCGCCCGGTTCGTTATTTGAAGCGTCCGTCAATGAATTTGTAAAAAACGCAAACGCGCGCCTCGGTGAACGTGCTGAAGTTCAGGCGTTTGGTTCTTCGCAACTGGGTAAGGATCAGGAACTGCTGCAAAAGCTGAAGCTGGGTCAAATTACGTTTTCGTTGCCATCGTCTGTTATGTCGTCTGTGGCAGATGAATTTGGCGTATTTGAAATGCCTTACATTGTGCAATCGCGCGACCATATGAAGGCGATTCAAGCTGAAATTGGTGATAGCGTATTTAATGCTGCGGCTGAAGCCAAAGGCTACAAAATCTTGAGCTTTTTCGAAAATGGTTTTCGTCACATCACCAATAATACTCGCCCGGTAAACGTTCCCGCCGACCTTGAAGGCATCAAATTGCGTACGCCTAAAGGCGAGTGGCGAGTAAAAATGTTTCAACTTTATGGTGCCAACCCAACCCCAATGTCTTTCTCCGAAGTCTTCACGGCTCTGAAGACATCGGTTATAGATGGGCAGGAAAACCCGTACGCTCAAATTTGGTCTGCTAAATTCCAGGAAGTACAAAAGTACTTGTCGATCACGGGGCATGTTTACACACCTGCTTATGTGTTGGTGTCGGCTAAAAACTTTGCCAAGCTTCCTGAGGATATACAAAGCGATTTGATGGCAGCGGCGGCCGAGTCTCAAGATGCGGTATACGAAATGGCTGCAAAACTTGAAACTGAGCTACTGGATAATCTAAAGAATGGTGGTATCACCGTTAACACGGCGGACAAGGCGGCATTTATTGAAGCGTCCAAGCCGATATACGATGAATTTTCTTCGTCTGTAAAAGGTGGTGCTGATCTGATCTCCAAAGTACAGTCTTTGGCTAAGTAATTGTCTTAAATAGCCGCATGAGCTGTTTAGATCGAGTGGATAAGGATGGAGCGCTTTTTTATAAAGCGCTTTAATCCAAGCGATTGATTCGCACAACTCTGCCGGTCAAGGCGCATGAAAAGTCGCATCATCTAGGTGTCACTGTATTAAGTTGTGATGACAAAGCGTCCGCTGCCTATGTCGGTAGCGGGCCTGCCGGTTTTACCATTACCAGGAGAGCATTTTGAACCGTACCTCATTGGTGCTTGAGCGGCTGCTTGAGTGGATGCTGATGTTTTTAATGGCAGCGTTAACCACCGTGGTTGTCGTTGCGGTGATTTATCGAAAACTTGATGCATCCCTTTCCTGGTACGACGAGGTTGCCAGCATCATGCTGGCCTGGATTACCTACTACGGTGGTGCCCTGGCGGTTCTTAAGCGTAAGCATATCGGGTTTGATAGCGTTCTGCTTTCTATACCGATGCCAGTACGAATGTATCTGGCCGTGTTTGCTGAATTGGTTTTTATCGCCTTCTTCGCCTTGCTGGCCTGGGCCGGTTGGGTGGTGTTGCAGGTTTTGGAAGGCGACAATCTGGTGAGCTTGCGATGGGTTCCAGTTCAGTTCACGCAATCGGTTATTCCCATAGGTGCGGCTTTATTTATCATCTGCGAACTATTAGCGGCCCCTAAATATTTAAAGATGGTCGCTGCCGGACAATCTGCTGAACATCTGGAAATAGAAGCGGAGATCGAAGCGGAGATGAAGCGCTCATGATGATTCTCGGCATTTTTATTGTGTTGTTGGTGCTGATTTTTATCAATGTACCGATAGCCGTTGCCCTGGCGGTTGCAGCGGTGGTGGGCTTGTGGGCGACAGAAGGGGCAGGCTCTCTTGTCACCGTTGCACTGGATATGTACGACGGGTCAACCAAGTTTTCTTTGATCGCTATTCCCATGTTTGTGCTGGCCGGTGCCATCATGAATGCCGGTGGTATCACCGATCGGCTGATTAATTTTGTTGCGGCATTAATCGGCTTTGTACGTGGCGGCTTGGGCATGGTCAATATTGGTGTATCGTTGTTCTTCGCAGAAATTTCGGGTTCTGCGGTTGCCGATGTTGCCGCCTTAGGGTCTGTGATGATCCCGCAAATGAAGAAGCGCGGTTATTCTGCACCGCTGTCGGCTGCGATTACGTCATCGTCTGCCTCTCTTGCTATCATTATTCCTCCTTCTATACCCATGATTGTGTATGGGGTGTCAGCCAATGCCAGTGTGGAACAGCTTTTTGTAGCTGGTTTAATTCCAGGTCTATTGGGTGCTGCCGGGCTTATGGGTGTGGCCTATGGTTTTGCTCGAAAATATAACCTGCCGACAGAAGATGCATTCGATACCAAACGTGTAAAAGAAACGTTTATTGATGCGCTGCCCACTTTCCTGCTGCCGGTAATAATTCTTGGCGGTATTTTTGGTGGATTTGTCACGGCCACTGAAGCGGCTGGTCTGGCGGTGGTGACTGCAATCGGTTTAAGCTTGTTCTATCGTGAGGTGAATTTTAAACGCTTGCGTTCAGCAATGATTGAAGGTGGCATGCAAACCGCCGTTGTGATGCTGTTGGTCGCTGCCTCGGTGTTAATGGGTGGTTTTTTAACTCGCGCTCAAGTGCCACAAGAGCTAGCTCAATCGATGATGGATTTGACGAGTAATAAAAACGTCATTCTCATGATCCTGAATGTATTTTTTCTGATTATTGGTTTCTTTTTGCATTCGGTCGCCGCCATCATATTAGTAGTACCGATTGTTGTGCCATTAATTGAGCTGGTCGGTATCGATCCTGTACATTTTGGTTTAATAGTGACGCTGAATCTGGCAATTGGGCAACAAACACCACCAGTTGCGTCCGTATTAATCACCTCCTGTTCCATTGCTAAAGCTAATATCTGGGACGTTTCTAAAGTGAACATCTACTTCGTTGGCGTATTGTTTTTAATATTGATGCTTTGTACCTATGTGCCAGCTGTGCCAATGTTTCTAGTAGAATATTTTTATCGATAAACGAATAGAGTTCAGTTGGTGGCAAATCAGTGAATAATACGGAAAAGGAAGAGCTGCTATTTCATTGCGAAGGTTCTACCGGTGTCATCACCTTTAATCGCCCAGCAGCAAGAAACGCGCTGACGTTCGAAATGTATGAGTCGCTGGCGACAATCTGCAATCGGATTATCAATAAAGAAGAGAATATAACTTCGCTAATCATTACAGGTGCCGGGGATAAAGCCTTTGCTGCAGGTACTGATATTTCAAGGTTCAGGAATTTTCGTACCGAAGACGATGCGCTGGGTTATGAGCGCACCATGGATAGAGTATTGGGCGTACTCGAATCGGTCCCCATTCCAACTATTGCCGCCATACGCGGTGCTTGCACTGGCGGTGGAGCGGCAATTGCGGCCTGCTGTGATATCAGGATTGCCAGCGACGATCTGAAATTTGGATTTCCAATTGCGCGCACACTTGGCAATTGCCTCTCGGTCAGTAACCTATCTCGATTGGTTGAACTTCTGGGGGCAGCGCGCACACGTGAAATATTGATCACGTCGCGACTTATAAAAATGGACGAAGCCCTGTCCATTAATCTTGTGAATGAGCGCGCGGCTGACCCATTGGCACGAGCACATGAGCTTAGTGAACGTTTGAGTGGACAAGCACCGTTGACGATTGCTGCAAGCAAGGAAGGTTTGCGTCGCCTGCGCGAACATCAATCTAACGTAGAAGGCGATGACCTGATCGTGCAGTGCTACACCAGCGAAGATTTTCGTGAAGGCATGGATTCGTTTTTGTCTAAACGCACACCCAATTGGAAAGGCCGTTAGTCGGGCAATGTCTGAGTCAAACGAACAACCACATCCGGATTCATCAGCCGGGCCCTTGTCGGGTATGCGAGTGATCGAGCTTGCCCATATTATGGCAGGCCCAGTATGTGGATTGATGCTGGCCGATATGGGTGCCGATGTGGTTAAAGTTGAAAAAATAGGTACAGGGGACGATAGTCGCCGATTCCTGCCACCTGATATCAAAGGCGAGTCGGCCGCTTATATGATGATGAACCGTAACAAGCGCGGCATTGCTTTGGATCTTAAGCACGAAGACGGTAAAGCTATTTTGCTAAGACTTTTAAAAGAGGCTGATGTTGTGATAGAAAACTACCGTCACGACACCATGGCTCGTCTCGGTCTGGACTACGAAACGTTGCAAGCTGTAAACCCGGGTTTAATCTATTGCGAGATTTCCGGGTTTGGCCGCACTGGCCCTTATCGCGAGCGCGGTGGTTTTGATTTGATAGCGCAAGGTATGTCTGGTTTGATGTCGGTGACGGGAGAGGGGCCGGGTAGAGCACCTGTGAAAGTTGGCCCGCCGGTAACGGATATCACCGCAGGAATTTTAGGCGCTATGGGTGTTAGTGCGGCGTATGCTTCAAAACTGCAAACCGGCTTAGGTCAACGGGTTGATACATCCCTTTTTGAAGCCGGCATCACACATACCTTTTGGCAATCCGCTATTGCATTTGCAACTGGCGATGCGCCAGAACCAATGGGTTCAGCTCATCCACTCAATGCGCCGTATCAATCTGTAGCAACTAAAGATGGCTGGATTAATATTGGCGCGGCTAATCAAACCAACTGGTTGCGTTTACTCGATGTGCTCGATGCTCCTCACCTAAAAGAAGACGATCGTTTTCTCACAAACCCTGATCGTATGCAGCACCGTGCTGAATTAATACAAGAGTTAGAAATCTACTTCGTGACTCGCCCAACAGATACATGGGTTGCGGAACTAAATAAAGCGGGTATTCCAGCTGGGCCTATTCTAAGTGTTCCAGAAATGCATCAGAACGAACAGGCTATTGCACGCGAGATGGTGACCGAAGTGAGTCACCCTGTGGCAGGAGCGGTTAAAACACTGGGTACCCCGGTGAAATTCCATGGCACACCAACAAAGATAAGCAACGCTGCGCCACTGTTGGGTGAGCACAGTATGGAAGTGCTATCTGAGCTTGGGTATTCGCCGCAACAGGTACGCGACTATGTTAATGCGGGTGTGGTTGGGGCGGCTTGAACGCGTTCACTAGTTCCCTGGATTCCGTGTATATTGGTGATATCAGTTACACTTTCCAGACTGTTTATCATGCCTGACAAAAACGACACTCACCACCATTCGCATAGCCACGACCACGATCATTCGCATCTGGATGACACGGCATTGCGGGTACGTTCATTGGAAACGGTTCTGACGGCTAAGGGCTATATTGATCCTGAAGCTCTAAACCGCTTGATCGACACGTACGAAAATCAGGTGGGGCCGAAAAATGGCGCCGCTGTGGTGGCGCGGGCGTGGGTAGACGCCGGCTTTAAACAATGGTTGCTTGATGATGCAACGGCGGCGATTGAATCATTGGATTTTAGTGGGCGGCAAGGTGAGCATATGGTGGTGGTTGAGAACACCCCCGATGTGCATAATATGGTTGTATGTACCCTATGCTCTTGTTATCCCTGGCCGGTTCTTGGTCTTCCTCCTACCTGGTATAAGTCTGCGCCTTACCGATCCAGAGTTGTGATTGATCCCGCCAGTGTTTTATCAGAATTTGATGTGAGCTTACCTTCTGACACCAAGATATCCGTTTGGGATTCTACCGCTGAGGTGCGTTATCTCGTACTGCCTATGCGTCCAGGCAATACTGATGATTTGAGCGAAGCACAGCTGGGCGAGCTGGTGACGCGAGATTCCATGATTGGTACTGGCTTACCGTTAAGCACCAAGCAATGGCAACAGGCGCAAAACAATATAGAGCAGACCCTCTCATGAACGGTGTACACGATATGGGCGGGTTGGAATGTTTTGGGCCGATTAATCCTGACCCAAACGAGCCCTTGTTTCATGCCGAATGGGAGAGGCGCGTATTGGCCATGACCGTGTGTATGGGGGCGTCGGGTGAATGGAATTTGGATCAGGGGCGTTTTACACGAGAGTCCCTTCCACCTGTTGATTACCTCTCTATTGGCTACTATCGCATCTGGCTTACAGCGCTTGAACGCTTGCTGATATTACGCGGGCTGGTATCACCTGAAGAAATGCAATCTGGCCAGTTAATCGATGCGGCAAAACCGGTAAAACGTGTGCTTGTGGCAAACGAACTTGATAAAACCCTGCGTGCCGGTGCACCGGTTGACAGGCCAGCGACGCAAACGGCGGCTTTCGCTATTGGTGATGTTGTACAAATAAAAAACCAGAATAAACCTGGCCACACCCGATTGCCAGCTTATATAAGAGGCCATGTTGGTATCGTGCATAAAGTACACGGCTGCCACGTCTTTGCTGATGACAACGCGAAAGGGGCGGGTGAGAACCCACAATGGTTATACAATATTAAATTCCATGCGAGCGATCTGTGGGGTGAATCAAGAGCACAAGCTGCATCTGTGCACGTGGATTGTTGGGAACCCCATTTATCCAGGCATCCGAACAATGATTGACACGACTATCAATTCAAAAACCAAACATGTTCTAAACGCAATCGAATCTATTCCACGTGATAAGTCTGGCCCAGTTTTTAATGCACCATGGGAAGCCGAAGCGTTTGCCATGACGCTAGCCTTATACGAAAAAGGTGTATTCACCTGGCCACAATGGGCCGAGGTGTTAGCTGATGAAATAGCGCAGGCGCAGTCGAACGGCGATCCGGACCTTGGTGATACGTATTACCAGCATTGGCTCGCAGCGCTTGAGAGAATCGTTGTACAGAAAGGTATAGCAGACGATCGGCAGCTTAAGCGCTTATATAACGATTGGAATAAGGCGGCCCACGCTACACCGCATGGCCAACCGATCGTGCTACCTGGGCACTAGCCACCGCAGCAGCACAGGGTGCAAATTTGAGCGCGTCATTGAAAGGCCTTGCCAAGATATTACCTGCCAAATAGACATTGAAGTAACCCAAACCAGCGGTCACTGTGATGAGGCGAGCCTGCGGCGAAGATGTTAAGTCTTATTGCAATTCAATCGCTTGGGTTTCGCGCGAAAAAATTGGGCTTTCACTTGCTTGTACTTAATAGGGCTAAGGCCCGTAATGAAGGGAATAAACCTGCAGTTGGCCTAGATTCGCGTAATATTGCGAGTAATTAGCGCTAATTTGGCCGGTTGTCATGAATGCGGTGGCCCTGAAAAGGAATAGTGCAGGTAGATAGAAAGTGGATAAAAAGTGGCGTCCTGGGAGGGAGTCGAACCCCCGACCTGC
>CAYSZH010000140.1:0-12637 GCA_964435305.1 uncultured Granulosicoccaceae bacterium | reverse complement strand
CGCAAACCACTTGAATGCATAGCTGTAATGCCTTGCGGGGCCAATGGTTGCGGTTGGCTCCCAGTTTGCCACCAGAAAATCCATACGCGGTTGGTTGTTACCAAGCGTTTGCGGCTGTATGACGCCGGGTAGTAACGTGCCCCCTAAAGCCAGGCTCATGGCATTGTAATCAAAATACTGTAGTACCTTAGGCCAGTTACCATCGTCGATAAAAGCACTGCCACTGGCAAGGCCTTTGGACGGCTGCGAATACAAACCCGTGACAGTGATCACCTGGTCGATAAGTGCCGTTGGCAGAGTCGCATCGGGCAGTTGCTGGCGCGTTGGGCCTGGTGCTATCCAGCCGCGATTAATCAGTAATACCTCGCCTGATGACAAACGCATTGGCGTGATCACTTCAAATCCGGCCTGCCCTTTATGCACACGATTATCCCATAGGAATGAGTGCTGTTCGTCGTAGATCCCGTCAAAAGCAACTCGCGTATGGGCCTTTGCGGCTTGCTCGAGGTTTTTTAATGACACTGGAGCCACCGGTGGCAATTTGCTGGCCGCAGCCGCTGCATCCAGAATGAGATTTTTGCGAGCAGCCTGCTGCATCTGCCAAACGCCAAGGCGCAACATGATGCCAGCCACCACCAGAAACGCCAGAACGATGATCCACGGCGGCTTATGTTCGTAAGAACCTATTCTCACGCGATATGAACCTTCGTACACCTATTTACGATATGCTGCCAAGCCATGTTATTCGTTAAATTTATCATCCTGCTGCTGCTGGGCTTTATTCTAATAAGCCTGTTTAGCGGGCTTTATTTTCTGGTTAAAGACAAAGGCCAGACTAAACGCACGGTAAACGCGCTGACCATACGTATTGGGCTGTCTGTACTGATCATTATCATTGTGCTGATTTCAGCCGCCACAGGTGTTCTGGAATTTAATCGCAACCCTACCTTTGAAGGCGAACCCCAAACTAACACGCAGTGATGACTAGCGTTTGTCCTTGTGATGGACAATGAGCTTGGGCGTCAATTGCGGGTCGAAAGCGGCAAGCTGGTCGAGTAAGCCCTCGGCACTGCTGTCGGTTAGCAGCAGGTCGCGGTGTCCTTGCTGCATGAATGCTTCACTGGTTGCAGTATCCAAAAACCGCAGTAAGCCGTCGTAAAAACCAGAGACGTTAAATACACCACAGGGTTTTTGGTGAAACCCAAGCTGTGCCCAGGTAAGCACTTCAAAGAGCTCTTCCAGCGTACCCAGGCCGCCAGGCAATGCGATGAAACCATCGGCTAATTCGGCCATTTTGGCTTTTCGCTCATGCATGTCTTTTACGACGAAAAGTTCGGTTAGACCACTGTGGGCCACTTCAAGATCAACCAGTGCGCTGGGAATGACGCCGTAAACCTTGCCGCCGAGTTCGAGTAGGCGATCCGCTACGGCTCCCATGATGCCGACGGTGGCGCCGCCGTACACCAGGGATAAATTGCGTGCGCGCATCGCTTCAGCCAGATGCTGGCTAGACTCAATGTAGTCAGGTTTGGCGCCGGGGCTGGAGCCGCAGAATACGCAAATGGAGTTAAGTGAAGACATTTAAAGATGAGCCGCTCGAATAAGCGGCTCTTGCCTTTACGATGATGCTAAACGAGGTACACAAATATAAACAAGCCAAGCCAGACCACATCAACAAAGTGCCAATACCAGGCAGCGGCTTCGAAAGCAAAATGATTTTTAGCCGTGAAGTGCCCTTTCATACCACGTAGCATAACCACCAGCAACATAATCGCACCCATCGTGACATGAAAGCCGTGGAAGCCTGTCAACATAAAGAAGGTTGAACCATAGATACCACTAGACATCTTCAGGTTCAGGTGCGCATAGGCTTCGTAATATTCAAATGCCTGACAGGCAACAAAAATAAAACCCAAAGCCACGGTGGCTGCCAGCCAGCGAACCATTTTTTTACGATCGCCCTCTTTGATAGCATGGTGTGCAATTGTGCAAGTGATACCACTGCTCAGTAGCAATAAAGTATTGATTAGCGGTAATCCAAACCAACCCATTGGGCTGAAACGTCCGCCTAGCTCGCCTGGACCATCACTTGGCCAAACATAGTTGTGGCCTGACCATAGCACTGCATTGGTGATGTCAGCGCCGCCGCCGCCGTCCCCACCCAGCCACGGGCCTGAGAAGATACGCGCATAAAACAAAGCGCCAAAGAAGGCTGCGAAAAACATCACTTCAGAAAAGATAAACCACATCATGCACAGGCGAAAAGAAGTATCGACCTGCCCACTGTAAGTGCCTGCCTCGCTCTCGTGAATGACCTGTCTAAACCAGCCAAACATCATCACAACCAGGATGGCGACGCCCACGAAAAACATTTCGCGACCAAGCATACGGCCGTTTAACCAGTTTGCAAAGCCGAAGAAGAATATAAATAGGCCAACCGAACCAACGATAGGCCATCTCGCCTCATGCGGGACGTAATAGTCAGAAGCACCGCTCATGTGGAATTCCTGTAAATCGTTAAAATGTATTATTCGCTTAAGCTTTAGGTTTGCTCTGGCGATCTGAAAAATGTGTACGACAAAGTGACTCTGTCTACATTGATCGGAATATCCGGATCAATGATAAATGTCAGTGGCATATCACGCGAACCCTGTGGTACGAAATCTTGCCGCGTAAAACAAAAGCATTCAGTTTTATTAAAATACCGGGCTGCTGCAAAAGGCGTCACGCTTGGCGTTGCCTGGGCAACCACATGCTTATTCGACAGATTTTTTGCAAAATAACTTGTTTGATACATTTCGCCTGGCTTAACCACCATCTGCTTTACCGTTGGAGCGAATTCCCAGTTACCACCCTGATTAATACTGGCAACAAATTCGACGGTTATTTTACGGTCTTCGGCAACGGTTGTTTGCGCAGCTTCTGCAATGCTCACCCGCCCCGTTTTGCCATTTAGCCCTGTGACTTCGCAGATGATGTCGTATAAGGGCACCATGAGATAGCCAAAGCCAAACATGCCCACAGCCAGCAGTAGCATTTTTCCCGCAACGAAAGCATGTGAGCGTTTTAGTGGATCTTTGATTTCGATTTCGCTCATCGCATAAACCTTTTAAACCTGACCACGACCAAAAATCATCCAGACGATGCTGCCGATGTAAAACGTAACGGCAACAACGCCAAGAATGATAGGCAATCGGTAGCGCTGCCAGAAGCTCTTTTGCACCAATTCGTCCAACTGCCTAACGCGTCACTGTGTTAGCGTCGATTGGCGGCGCCACTTCAAATGTGTGGTACGGCGCCGGTGACGGCACTGTCCATTCAAGTCCGCGCGCACCTTCCCATACTTCATCAGTGGCTTTGTCGCCGCCTTTGATACACTTAAGGATGATGTAGACGAACAGCAGTTGCGAGAAGCCAAAACCAAACGCACCCACCGTTGCAACGAAGTTCCAGTCTGCAAATTGCAGGCTATAGTCTGGTATTCGACGTGGCATGCCGGCAAGACCCACAAAGTGCATAGGGAAGAACAACACGTTTACGAAGATGGTTGAAATCCAGAAGTGCAACTTGCCCAGTTTTTCGTCGTACATGTTACCGGTCCACTTTGGAATCCAGTAATAGGTTGCAGCCATCAATGAATAAATGGCACCTGGCACAAGCACATAGTGAAAGTGCGCAACCACAAAGTAAGTGTCGTGATACTGAATGTCAGCCGGCGTGATGGCCAGCATCAAACCCGACAAGCCGCCAATGGTAAACATGATGACAAACCCCACAGCAAACAACATGGGTGTCTCGAATGTCATGGAGCCGCGCCACATGGTGGCAACCCAGTTAAATACTTTTACCCCAGTAGGCACAGAGATCATCATGGTGGAGAACATAAAGAACAGCTCTCCTGCCAGGGGCATACCTGTGGTGAACATGTGATGAGCCCATACGATGAATGACAGGAAAGCGATAGAGGCCGTTGCGTACACCATTGAGTCGTAACCAAATAGAGGCTTACGTGCAAAAGTTGGGATAATTGACGACACGATACCGAATGCCGGAAGAATCAGAATGTAGACCTCCGGGTGTCCGAAGAACCAGAAGATGTGCTGGAACATAACAGGATCGCCACCGCCTGCAGCACTGAAAAAGCTGGTGCCGAAGTAACGATCGGTTAGTAGCATGGTGACTGCACCTGCAAAAACTGGGATGGTTGCGATTAGCAGGTAGGCCGTGATCAGCCATGTCCATACGAACATGGGCATCTTCATCATGGTCATGCCCGGTGGGCGCATGTTGAAAATCGTTGCAACAATGTTGATCGAACCCATCACTGAGGAAATACCCATAAAGTGAATGGCGAAGATCACAAAGGCAAAGCTATCGCCCATTTGCAACACCAGTGGTGGATACAAGGTCCAACCACCTGCTGGGCCCCCGCTGTCCATGAATAAGGTGGAGAGCATAATGGTGAAAGCGAAAGGCATGATCCAGAAGCTCCAGTTGTTGAGCCTTGGCAGCGCCATATCAGGTGCACCAATCATCATCGGGATCATCCAGTTAGCCAGGCCGACAAACGCTGGCATAACCACGCCAAATATCATGACGATGGCATGCATGGTGGTCATTGAGTTAAAAAACATTGGATCAACGAACTGCATACCAGGCGCACCCAGCTCGGCTCGAATGATCAGTGCCATGCCGCCGCCGATAAAAAACATCAGCAGCGAGAACCACAGGTATAAAGTACCAATGTCTTTATGGTTGGTAGTGGTTACCCAACGCCAATAGCCTTTTGCTGGCCCATGATGATGGTCGTCATGTTCATCGTGACCTGCGTGAGTGTTGTCTGAGTAACTCATTAGTTAACTCCCTGAAGAATATTCTGGCCAGCATCGAGACGAGATTGACGTAAACCCTGACGCAAGGAGCGCATTTGCGAAGGCTGAATGGCGTCACCGGTGTCATTACCAAATGCATTGCGTTGGTAAGTGATAACAGCGGCTAAATCAGTATCACTCAAACGGCCACTGAACCCTTGCATGGGGGTTTCTGGTACACCCATCAATACAGTGGAGATGTGCGTGCTGACATCGCCATTGGCGATCTCGCTACCAGCGATCGGTGGGAACATACCCGGTATTCCCTGGCCTTGTTTCTGATGACAGCTCATGCAGTTCGCTTGATAGACACGCTCGCCAGTTGCAACAAGTTCTTGCTTGCTCCACTGGCGAATGGCATCCATATCGGCACTGGCTGTTTTGGTTTTTTGATCGTTGATCCAGGCATCGAACTCTTCTTGTGGCACTGCCTTAACGACGATTGGCATAAAGCCGTGGTCTCGGCCGCACAACTCGGCGCACTTGCCGCGGTAAACGCCTGGTTTTTCTATGCGCGCCCAGTTTTCGTTGATGAATCCGGGGATGGAATCTTTTTTGACTGATAGATCAGGCACCCACCATGAATGGATAACGTCTGCAGCGGTGTGTAGAAATCGAATCTTTTTACCAACCGGCAGTACGAGGACGTTGTCGACTTCCTTGAGGTAATTATCAAACTGGTCCAAGTCCACATCAGAACCTAGCTGACGTGCCACGTTGTGAGCCGGGTCTAACTGGCTGTAAAAGCTGACGCCTTCATCGATGTATTCATACTGCCAGCGCCACTGATAACCAGTGACTTTGACTGACATTTCAGAGTTGCTGAAATCTTCCATCTGGATGAGCACTTTGGCAGCAGGTATGGCCATCACAATGAGGATAACTAAAGGGACAACTGTCCAGATAATTTCAACTGTCGTACTTTCGTGAAAATCGGCTGCTACAGCACCCTTCGATTTACGGTGCTTGAATATGGAATAAAACATGACAGCGAAAACCACAGCACCAATTACGCAGCACCAAATGAAAATACGCATGTGCAGCTCGTACACACGCCCACTGATTTCTGTCACACCCACAGGCATGTTCAGCGCTCCCCAATCTGCCGATGCACCAAAGGGCACAGCGAGCAAAAATACTGCAAGGAGCATCCAACGACCGACGCCAGATGTCATAACCAATCTCCAAAAATAAAAATTCAACGGTGCCAGGGGTTTGCCCCTGACATCCAAAAATTATGGCTGGTATCGCATCGCCTGTTTCAGCTCTGCATACAGCTCCTGTTTCTCTTCTCTTCCCAGACAGGCGCCAAGTGTGTAGTGCTTTCCGTGAGCACCAACACTCAGATCACCCACGTCAAAATCGCTGCTACTGCGACGATAGTTCAAGCGGCTCCATCGTCTGGGCAACGCGACCGACACATCGGGCTGGGTATATCCCCACTCGAGCCGTATAGCATCGTCATCGACCGTGATCACTTCCTTTCGACTCAGCCTTTTAAGTGTCCAGTGAAGGCAGAACACGATAAAAATAACTTCGGCCCCGGCAAACGGAATGATCATCCAGAATCCGAAAGCGGCCATCGTAATCGCCACGCCTAAACACACAACACCCAGGCTCGCAGCTAACCACATGTTTGCCCGCCATGACATCGATTGATTCGCCTGCACGATCAGCCGTGTCGTTTGCTGTCTAGCCTTGCCGATGGTACTTTGAACGCTAATCATGGCGAGATGATGCAACCCCTAACTATAGCTCAGCCAGCCCCAAACTCTCAATGTTATCGGGCAGCATGTTCATTTACTCAATATTATAAGTCGCCTTCGCTATAAACGGCGCTTGGCAAGCGTAAAAAGCACGCTTTAGCTTTAAAAAACGGATCAACTGCCCTTTCCACGAAGCGCTGCTCGCAGACTATCAACAGAAACTGAATACGGTTCATCAGAGTTATTCCCAGCGCTTTTTAATGCACCTTTCCAGCCATGACCCTGTACGAGCTCAAGTGTAACTGTCATGCGTCCCTTAGGGGCGTTTTTCCTAAGCTTATTACGCACTCCAGACGCCATCAGACCTCTTCGCCGACCATGGGCTATGTTTGCTGCACCCAGATTTCGCAGTTCGCTTTGTAAAGAATCAATATTTGGGTAGTCCACCGTTAAATTACCTCTATCCAGTACCGGTGCTGCAAACCCTGCCGCCATCATTGCATCGCCCACATCGTGCATATCGCTCAAGCCATAAACATGGGTCGCGCTGTCAACCGAGCGCCAAACCTCGGCATATTCCTGCAATGTATCCGGCCCTGCGCTGCTGAACATGAAGGCTCCGTCTGTGGCCAGCACGCGAATGACTTCATTGAATACGGCCTGAGGGGCATGACACCAGGGAAGCAGCAGATTGGATACCACAAGGTCGATGGATTCATCGGGCAGCGGCAGCTGATGCGGATCGGCACTCATGACATAAGGGCTTGGTTTGACACGCTTTTGCCACCACTTTCCGGGCTTTTCAAGCGGCATGCCAGCAGGGTCAATTTGCAACAATTGAGCATTGGGGTAGCGCGTTTTTAGCCGGCTTTGCATATAACCATTACGCGCACCAAGATCGAGTATGGTGGCAGGCTGTATGGCCAAAAGGGCCAGACGCTCATCCAGTTTTTGAGCAATGTGCTCAAAGACGGTATTGAACTGGCCAAAGTGTGGCTGTGATTGCGTAAACTGACGTCTTACAAGCTCAATTGGCCCGGGCTGGATATCGGACGGATTTATCGCCGGCCGGTGCCGACTCCGCATAGTATTTTCACCTGGTTTCATAAAGAAGACATTTATTCATTGTGTTTACTGCAAGCCTTTTCATACCAGCGCTGATCGCCAGCACCATAGCCTACCTTATTGGATCGGTATCCACCGCCATACTGGTTTGCAGGCTTATGGGCTTACCCGACCCGCGAGACTCCGGATCAGGTAATCCGGGCGCTACCAATGTACTGCGTGTCGGCGGCAAACTACCAGCCGGGCTGACTTTGCTTGGTGATGCATTAAAAGGGTTATTACCGGTTGCAGTCACAGCCATTGTAATACCACACCCCCCGACCATTGCTTTAGTCGCGTTCAGTGCTTTTCTCGGGCATCTTTATCCGGTATTTTTTGACTTTCGCGGCGGCAAAGGTGTTGCCACAGCGCTAGGGTCTTTATTCGGCCTTAGCATGCAACTTGGGCTTATCGCAGTGGTAATCTGGCTGGCGACTTGCCTTGCATTTCGCATTTCGTCATTGGCAGCCCTGATCACCTTTAGCGTTATGCCTCTGGTATTGCTGGTAAAAGGCGGATCGGCTTATGCCTTGATCTACGCATTTATCGCGGCCTTCCTGTTTTATTCGCATCGCGCCAACATTAAACGATTACTGGCGGGTACTGAGCCAAAAGTGGGTCGTTCTTAAACGTTATTCTTCAGACACATTTCTAATAGCGCACCATAATTGCAATGGTTTGTGCCTATGTACCACTTGTCAAAAAAGGTTGTTGGGAGTTTAGCCTGTTTATTGCTGGGCGTTGTCACGCCAGCGGCGGCAGCCTGCAAGCCCTGGATAGCCAGCTCAAGTGATGCTGCAGATCTGATTGTTGGCGATATATCCATTCGCTCTGTGGACGTATTTGACCCTCAAGCACAGGGTGAGAACCTAGCGATACATCGCCTCGCAAACCAACTGCATATCCAGACAAGAGAGAGCGTGATTGCAGCGCAATTGTTATTTGCCAGCGGAGATGCATTCGACGTACGCAAACTACAGGAAACAGCGCGTAACCTGCGCGCCAATCGTTACCTGCGCAGCGCAACGGTAACAGCGACCCAGATTTGTGATTCCACTGTCGATGTGCTGGTACAAACCGGAGATAACTGGTCACTCATTCCAGGGTTTAACTTTAGCCGCGCAGGCGGCGAAAATAGCTACTCTTTTAAACTCTCTGAAATCAACTTACTGGGCTTTGGAAAGAGTTTGGATTTGCAGCTAGAATTTAATCCTGACCGTGACCAGCGTGTCCTGCAGTTTGTGGATCCGCAACTGTTTGGCACGCGCAATCAATTAACGCTGCAATTACAGGACAACACCGATGGCGACGTCAGATTGTTATCTGTTGAACGCCCTTTTTACCAACTCGATGCACGTCGCGCCTGGAGCCTTAGCGCATCCGATGTCACTTTTATTCAAAGGCTGTATCAGGATGGCTTTGTTAGTGATCAGCTAGCCGTTGCCACCACACGCGCAGACGCCAATGTTGGCTTCTCAAACGGCTTCAATGCAGGAAAGGTATGGCGCACACGTTTTGGCTGGCGTTTTGAACGCACCCGCCTGGCGGCCACCACCCTGTTCCCCGAAAGCTCACCGCAAGCGGAACGTTTATTCAGCTACCCATACATTCAATTGAGTTACCGACAGCCACAGTTCATCGAACTGAGCAATCTCGACGTGATGGGTTCGGTCGAAGATATTGATACTGGACGAAGTGCCAATGTCCGAATTGGCATAGCGACAGAACTTGCAGGCAGTAGTGAAGATGCCATACCGTATTCTGCGATTTTTAGGCAAGGCTTTCGTCCTGATAAGCGCTTATTGGCGTTGATGAGCATGCAACTAAGCGGCTTTCAAACCAATGGTTCTGCGCTGAACACGATTGCATCGCTTAATGCTCGAGCGTTCGTATTTCAGAGCCGAAAAGCCAGCTTATTTGTGGCCGGAAATGTGGTCATTGGCAACGAGCTATTTGCGGAACGACAGGTGGTGCTCGGTGGTGAAACCGGTTTGCGCGGCTACCCGCGTCGATTTCAATCCGGGGACAGACGTGCCAGGTTAACGGTTGAACAGCGATACTTTTTCCCCTGGTATCCGTTGCGCGCTGCCCGTATAGGGGCTGCGCTTTTTGCCGATACGGGGTCGGCCTGGTCATCTGATACAGAGCCTCAGCTACTGAGCGATGTGGGCGCAGGCTTACGTATTGTCGGCACGCGTCAGGCGGATGCGAAAGTCATGCATATTGATTTGGCCTTTCCGCTTAACGTCACTGGGGATATTGAGAAATTTCAGTTAGTGGTAAGCGCCAAAACGCGTTTTTAAGCTGTGCTGATCGCTGGCAAAGTATCTAGCGACCACCGAGGCCGAACACCCACTTCAAGGCCAGTTGTTTCACCTGCCGCAAGTCTTTTTGCACCCGCCAGAGCAATCATAGCGCCGTTATCAGTACAAAATTCCAGCCTCGGATAATAAGCCTCGCCACCTATTTTGGCACAAAGTTCATCAACCCCTTTGCGCAGGCGCGTGTTGGCACTGACACCACCGGATATCACCAGCGTGTTGAGTTTTTCCTGCTTTAGGGCTCTTTCGCATTTGGCTAAAAGCGTTTCGACCACAGCGCGTTCAAAAGAGGCCGCAAGATCGGCAAGCTTGGGTGGCTGGTCCGATTTAAATTGTGTGATGGCCGCTGTTTTAAGACCACTGAAACTGAAATCAAGGCCGGGTCGGTTGAGCATGGGTCTCGGCAAATCAACCGCATGCGCATCGCCTTCTAGCGCAAGCTTGGCTAAATGCGGACCGCCCGGATAAGGCAGGCCGAGCATTTTTGCCGTCTTATCGAAGGCTTCACCGGCGGCATCATCGATTGATTCGCCCAGGACTTTATAGGCACCGACTCCGTCTACTCTTACTAACAGGGTGTGCCCACCAGACACTAAGAGACAGATAAAAGGAAATGGCGGAATTCGTTCTTCGAGCATAGGTGCCAGTAAGTGGCCTTCCATGTGGTGTACGCCTAGAGCCGGTTTGCCCAGAGACCACGCCAGTGAACGAGCCATTACGGCTCCTGCCATCAAGGCCCCGGCGAGGCCTGGGCCTGCGGTGTACGCTATGCCATCGATGTCGGCTACATCCAAATTGCAGTGACCACACACACTTTTTGTGAGTGGAATCAGACGCTGAATATGATCGCGAGAGGCTAGCTCCGGCACCACACCACCGTAAAGCGCATGTAAATCGCTTTGGCTGTGCAGCACATGGGCAAGCAACCCATTTTCACTGTCATAAACGGCCAATCCCGTCTCATCACAGGACGACTCAACCCCTAAAACTCGCATTAAATCTGTTCTTTTCGTCCGCGTCAGGCGCGTAGCGAACAAATTATACGGGATAGAACGCCGATAGCGCCTTTCAGGCATTGAGTTTGTGGTACAAAAACCGCTATACTAGAGAGCTTTCTGTAATTACGCTTGAGATTAACCTTACATGCCTTCAGTACGAGTAAAAGAGAACGAACCTTTTGAAATGGCCCTGCGCCGCTTCAAACGCTCCTGCGAAAAAGCCGGAGTACTGACCGAAACACGTCGTCGCGAGTTTTACGAAAAGCCCACTGCCGAGCGCAAGCGCAAAGCGGCAGCGGCAGTCAAACGTCACCAGAAGAAACTCTCAAAAGAGTCTTCACGTCGCGTCCGCATGTACTAATTGCAGCTTTTAAGCTGAATTATTGCAAAAGCAGCAGAAAATGAGTACCAGCGAATTACGCCAACACATACTGGACGACATCAAGGCTGCAATGAAAGCCGGCGACAAAGAACGCCTGGCTACATTGCGTCTCATGTCAGCGGCCATAAAGCAGATTGAAGTGGACGAACGTATCGAACTTGACGACGCGGGCACGATTACCGTGCTCGACAAGATGCTTAAGCAACGTCGCGAGTCAATAACTCAGTACAAGCAGGCTGGCCGCGACGACTTAAGTGCGGTTGAAGAAAAAGAGATCGCTCTTATACAAGAGTACATGCCTGAAGCCTTGAGCGAAAACGAGATTGGTAGCATTATCGATGATGCCATTGCCAAAACGTCGGCAAACTCAATAAAAGACATGGGCAAGGTTATGGGGCTTGTCAAACCTGCCGTACAAGGCAAAGTCGACATGTCGGCTGTCAGCCAATTGATAAAACAAAAACTCTCCGCATAACAGGGTCCGGCCTACCAGCTTGTCGGCGGTCTTAAGATGCGGCAAAGGGGTAAGCCGAATGAGTAACAATCACTTTCAGTTCCTAGACGCACCTCGCCAAGACCCGGAAAAAACCGAGGTGGTTGTGCGGGTCAAGCATTTCGACGAAATTTACGGACAGTTTAATCCTGATGATGCGGCCTCTCAGGCCGACCGATGCCTGTCTTGCGGTAATCCCTATTGTGAATGGAAGTGCCCGGTACATAACTACATTCCTAATTGGCTCAAACTTATTGCCGAAGGCAATTTGCTGGAAGCGGCCGAGATGTCTCACCGCACAAACTCTCTGCCAGAAATGTGTGGCCGTGTTTGTCCACAAGACCGTCTGTGTGAAGGTGCTTGCACCTTAAATGACGGTTTTGGTGCTGTCACCATCGGTTCAATCGAAAAATACATTACAGACGAAGCGCTGAAACAAGGCTGGCGTCCGGATATGTCAGCAGTACAGGCAACCGGGCTTAAGGTCGCCATTGTCGGTGCCGGCCCAGCAGGCCTTGCCTGTGCGGATGTCTTGGCCAGACACGGTATCAAGCCTGTGGTTTTCGATAAATACAATGAGATTGGTGGCTTACTCACTTATGGCATCCCGCCATTCAAGCTCGAAAAAGAGGTCGTTTTTACACGCCGCGAAATCCTTGAAGGCATGGGCGTTGAATTTGTGCTGAATACCAACATAGGTTCAGATGTGGCGTTTCAGTCTTTGCTGGATGACTATGATGCGGTGTTTTTGGGTATGGGTAC
>CAYSZH010000139.1:9226-12721 GCA_964435305.1 uncultured Granulosicoccaceae bacterium | reverse complement strand
ACGAATGCATGCTAACTATTTTTAAGGCAGATCTTCTGACTCTCACTTCATCCTTCAATTTTTCTACATCCTTGTTGAGTTGAACAACACGGGCTTGCTGCTCTACAACAGAGTTCCAGAAAACGGGCAAAACCAATTGGTTCTGCGCAAAGTCAGGAGACCATTCGAACTGGGCTTGCCATGGGAGCCGATCGCGGCATTCTTATTGAGACCGATGAATTACTTGAGCCACTGGCTGTCGCCAAATTGTTCAAGCACGTAGTAGAAAAAGAAACCCCTGGTCTGGTGCTACTGGGTAAACAGGCCATTGATGATGATTGCAATCAAACGGCGCAAATGCTCTCAGCGATGAGTGGTATGGCGCAGGCGACATTTGCTTCAAAAGTTGAAGTCGATGGTGATCATTTAAATGTTACGCGTGAGGTTGATGCTGGCCTTGAAACTATCCGAGTCAAGAGCCCGGCTGTAATCTCTACAGACCTTCGCTTAAACGAACCTCGTTATGCCAAGCTGCCCAATATTATGAAGGCCAAGAAAAAACCATTGGAAATAATTCCGGTGGCTGATACGGGCGTTGATATCAGCAGTGGTTTAAGTGTTGTTGAGGTCAACGAGCCACCAACGCGTGACGCCGGTGTGATTGTTGGCAGTGTTGCGGAGCTTGTAGAAAAGCTGCGTAATGAAGCAAAAGTCATTTGATTTGGCAATTATTAGGAGAAATTATCAATGAGCATTCTTATTCTTGCCGAACATGAAGCCGGTGCGTTACGTCCTGCCACCTTAAGTGTTGTAGCCGCAGCTAAAGTAGTTGGTGCTGATGTTGATCTTCTGGTTGCAGGTTCCAATGTTTCTGCTGTTGCAGAGGCCGCCGCAAAACTTGATGGTGTAACGCGTGTATTGCATTGTGACGATGCGGCATACGAGCACGAGCTGGCCGAAAATCTGGGCGATTTAGTGGTGAGTATGGCCGACGGTTATTCTCATATAATGGTTGCCGCAACCGCTGCTGGTAAAAACGTGATGCCTCGCATTGCGGCTGCACTCGATGTCTCAGGTATTTCTGATATAACAGAAGTGTTGTCGGACGATACCTTTATACGCCCTGTATATGCAGGCAACGCTATGGCAACCGTTAAAAGTGCCGACAGTGTAAAAGTGATTTCAGTGCGCGCAACGGCCTACGACCCAGTAGCTGAAACCGGTGGCAGTGCCAGTGTTGAAACAGCAAGCGCTGTGGCTGCCAGTGAACTGGTTTCCTTTGTTGGGCAAGAGCTTTCAAAGTCTGATAGACCAGAGCTGACCAGCGCAGACATCGTTGTTTCAGGTGGCCGTGGTATGCAAAATGGCGAGAATTTTTCCATGCTTGATGAAATCGCTGCAAAACTGAATGCGGCGGTTGGTGCTTCTCGCGCTGCTGTCGATGCAGGCTTTGTTCCCAATGAGTATCAGGTTGGACAAACCGGAAAAGTCGTAGCGCCGAACTTGTACATTGCGGTGGGTATATCAGGTGCAATACAACATCTGGCTGGAATGAAAGACAGTAAAGTCATTGTTGCCATCAATAAAGATGAGGAAGCTCCCATTTTTCAGGTGGCTGACTATGGCTTGGTTGCAGATTTATTTGATGCCTTGCCCGAACTTAGTAAAGCGTTGGATGGCTAGGCGTAGGTCATTGGAATATATTGAAGTCTACTTAGTGTAACGATCAGGAGAGCATTAAATGAGCTATTCAGCACCGGTAAAAGATATTGGCTTTGTACTTAAGCATGTTGTAGGGCTAGAGAACGTGGCTAAGCTGCCAGGTTTTGAAGATGCCACTCCTGACATGGTAGATGCGATTCTGGATGAGTCAGCGCGTTTTACCGGTGAGGTGCTGGCACCACTGAACACAGTCGGTGATCAGCAGGGCTGCAACTGGACTGAGGACGGTGTTAGCACTCCCGATGGCTGGAAAGAGGCTTATAGTCAATTTGTTGAAGCGGGCTGGGGCGCGCTTGCGTTTCCTTCAAGGTTTGGTGGGCAAGGTTTGCCGATGTGCGTTTCATCGGCGGTTCAGGAAATGTGGCACAGCGCAAACATGTCCTTTGGTTTGTGTCCCTTGTTAACTCAGGGTGCAGTCGATGCTATTGCTCATCACGCTTCTGAAGAAATGCAAAACAAGTATCTGCCGAAAATGGTTGAAGGCTCATGGTCAGGCACCATGAACTTGACTGAACCTCAAGCCGGGACTGATCTGGCCGCAATTCGCACCACTGCAGAACCTGAAGGCGATCATTACCTAATTAAAGGGCAAAAAATCTACATCACTTACGGTGAACACGATCTTACCGAAAACATCATTCATCTGGTGTTGGCGCGCCTGCCGGACGCACCAGAAGGTGTAAAAGGGATATCACTGTTTGTTGTTCCCAAGTTCATGGTGGGTGAAGACGGTTCTGTAGGGGAACGTAATGATGTTAAGTGCGTATCGATAGAACATAAGCTTGGTATCAATGCCAGCCCTACCTGCGTAATGCAGTATGGGGATAAGGGTGGTGCCGTTGGCTATCTTGTTGGTAAGGAACATCATGGGCTGATGTATATGTTTACCATGATGAATCAAGCGCGACACGCGGTGGGTGTTGAGGGTTATGGTATTGCTGAACGCGCATACCAACAAGCCTTGTCTTATGCAAAAGACCGCAAGCAAGGTAAAACCATGCTCGGTACAAGCGAAGATGATCAGGGCATTGTTAATCACCCGGATGTTCGTCGAATTTTAATGACCATGCGTTCAAGCATTGAGGCGATGCGAGGTCTTGCATTGGACTGTGCGGCGGCATTTGATATTGCGCGTAACCACCCCGATAAAGAAGTTCGTGAAAAACAGCAGCGTCGTGGCGAGCTGCTTACGCCTTTGGTTAAAGGCTGGTCAACTGAGTTGGGTGTGGACTTATGTTCTCTGGGTGTGCAAGTGCACGGTGGCATGGGTTTTATAGAGGAAACGGGTGCAGCACAACATCTGCGCGATGCGCGTATAGCGCCCATCTACGAAGGTACTACCGCAATTCAGGCAAACGACCTTATCGGCAGAAAAACCAGCCGTGATGGTGGGCAGGGTATGTCTGAATTGTTGGCCGATATGCAGGCAACCCTGGCTGAACTTGAAAAGACAGATCACATTGATCTTAAATCGGTGTCAAAGCGTTTGTCCCTGGCGGTAAAAGCGGCCGAAGAAGCCACGCAATGGTTACTTGGGCAAAATGATGCCACCTTGCCGTCCGCGACGTCAGTAGAATTTTTAATGATGCACGGTCGGCTAGCTGGGGGCTGGATGATGGCTCGCTCGGCACTGGCAGCCAATGCGCTAAAAGCCCAAGATGGTGCAGATCATCCATTTCTCGATACTAAAATTGCGCTTGCTCGTTATTATGCTGAGCGTATGTTGCCGCTGGTAGAATCTGGCAATACAATAGTCACAGAAAGCGCCGAAAGCACAATTTCGGTTGCGGTTGA
>CAYSZH010000139.1:0-9126 GCA_964435305.1 uncultured Granulosicoccaceae bacterium | reverse complement strand
TCAGTTGTAAATTTAGATCAGTTGTAAATTTAGATCAGTTGTAAATTTAGATCAGTTGTAAATTTAGATCAGATTTAAATTAGCTCAGTTGTAAATTAAAAAATTGAAAGCTGCATGGGGTTGTTCCAACCACATGCAGCTGCAAAACAGTCTTCGTATACCCCGTTCTTCGCATAAAAATTTACCAGGAGTGGTTATTCCATGGGCTTTGACACTATTAAAATCAGCCAGGAAAACCGTGTTGGCATCATTACGCTGCATCGACCAGATGCAATGAACGCGCTGTCTGAGAAAATGATGCTTGAGGTCGTGCAGGTGCTGGACCAATACGAAGGCGATGACAATATAGGGGCGATACTACTCACGGGAAATGATAAAGCTTTTGCTGCTGGCGCGGACATCAAGGAAATGGTCGACCAGACTTACCTTGCCGCAATGCAATCGCAGTTTCTGGGTCAATGGGAAAAAATTGCACAGTGTCGAAAGCCAACCATTGCAGCGGTTGCCGGTTATGCTTTGGGTGGCGGTTGTGAGATAGCGATGATGTGTGATTTTATTCTCGCTGCCGATAACGCCAAGTTCGGGCAACCGGAGATAAAAATCGGGACTATGCCAGGGCTTGGTGGTACGCAACGTCTGACGCGTGCAGTAGGCAAATCCAAGGCAATGGAAATGTGCCTGACAGGGCGGATGATGGATGCCAGTGAAGCAGAGCGCTGTGGATTGGTGTCACGCATTATGCCGGTTTCCGATTTGTATGACGAAGCACTAAAGGCAGCCTCTTTTATTGCAGCTCAATCGACACCGGCCAGTCAGCTGGTAAAGGACTGTATCAATTCAGGTTTGAGCACGTCTCTTGAGCAAGGCTTAAGTGTCGAACGTCGCGCTTTCTATTCGCTTTTTGGTACTGCAGATCAAAAAGAGGGGATGCAGGCCTTTGTCGATAAACGCAAGCCGGAATACCGCTAATTAAGTTTCCCTTGCAAGACTCAAGTCGGCGAGGGTTCGCCGGCTACTTGCTACTCGGTGTTGTTGTATTCACTCTGGCCGCGGGAATTTTTACAACCATTCCGGATATGAAAAATTTTTGGCCATCTGGTTTTTGTGCTGTGATGGCCGCCATCCTGTTGTTGCCTGATACCAGCAATGCTCAGCGTGTTCAGCTGGGTATATTAATTTTTCTGGGCTTGGGCATGCTTGTCTTCGGTGCAACACAGGGAGCCGCGATAAACTGGGTGGGTGTTTTTTCGCAAAACACCGGTCTGCTCACCATGGTGTTATCAGTTGGCTTATTGAAGCTTTTGATGGCAAGCCGACTTTCACACGAAGAAAAACTGCCGATCGGACGTAAGGCCTTTTGGCACACGCTCCTCAGTTTAAGTTTTTTCGGCTCAGTTATTAATATATCTGCGCCCATTCTCATCTCTGACAGGTTAACCCTGAACAGGCCGATGGACCATTTTACGGCCGCGTCAGTTTCTCGCGTCTTTTGCGCCTGCTCAACCTGGTCGCCCTTTTTTGCGGGTACGGCGGTGGTATTAACAGCCGTAAACGGCGTAACAATAGTGCCATTAATGCTGCACGGATTCCCGTTACTACTGTTTGTAGTGTTGGCGCAATATACGATTGGTGTTTTCCGTCATAAACACAAGGTAGACAATTTCCGAGGATACCCGCTTAAACCTGAAAGCCTTTGGGTTCCAATATTGTTGGCCATATTTGTAGTGCTCTGCAGTTGGCTATTTCCTTCGCTTTCTGTCTTAGTGTGTATTGCGGCTAGCGCCATTGTGCTTACCGTGGGTACATTGCTGTTGCATACAGGATCAAGCAATACTGCAAGCACACTGGTTAGCTTTGTCACGCAGGAATTACCAAAATCTGTAAACGAGCTGCAACTATTTGTGTCTGCTGGTGTTTTAGCAGCCGGCTTAAGTTCATTGGTGTTGGTGGGTTCTCTTTCAGCACCGATAGAAGAATACACAGCGGGTGTTGCAGCCGTTGTGCTAGCATTGATGGTGCTGTTTTCGGCCATGGGCGTTCATCCCATTATACAAATTGTAGCCTTAACCTCGCTACTTCTCGAAGTTGATCCAGACCCAACGTTATTAGGTTTAACTTATATGTTTGCATGGGGTTTGGGTACTGCTGCAAGCCCTTTGTCTGGCACGCATTTGGTTATTCAGGGTCGTTACGGTATTGTCGCCTGGAAAAGTGCAATGCGAAATTGGCCTTTTGTAGCCTTAACTTATCTTGTGGCTGTGATGCTCTTGTGGATAAGCAGTCCTGTTTAGCTAATCCTATACTTTTTAAAACTAGACTTAAGTATAAGCTAGCGCGTTATTAGGACAATCGTGCCAAGAATGTAACCTAAATTGGTGTTGCTGAGTTAGCAGGCGTTGATACACTAGCAGGCAATGGACAGGTTTAAAATTGATTTCCCGCAAGTGTTGAAGCTGGATCGGCTTTCCCTTGATCTTCGAGTTATTGAAAGCGTTAGCCGTGTTGAGTTTCAAGATTCCGTTAAAGCATCGCTCATCGAAATGTATACAGATTACGTAGGAAAAGATCGAGCGGCTGGGCTGGTTACCAAACTCATCGCACAGCAGGATTTTTTCAACTACACGTCAGACTATGCGCTTGCGGCATTTATCGAGTCTGAGCAAGTGGCTCTTGCAGTTATAAATGCTGGCGATTCTGGGTATTACCTTTCTATGCTACATGTCACCGATGCCCATAGAGGTCTCGGTGTCGGTGGTGAGCTAATTAAAATTTTAATTGATAGTCGCCATAGACTCACTGCGCATATCAGCATATATCAGGCAGATATATCAAAACTGTTTGAAGAAGCCGGATTTAAACCCATCGGCAAGGAAGTGGTCGAATTGTCCGGTTTCCCCTTTTTACTGTATAAAATGGAAGCCAATGCAGACCTGCCTTTGCGCGAGGATGCATTGCAATATTGAAGCATTACGCTATTACGGTATTCAAAAAAAGAGTCTTCAAATCTACCGTATTGGGTTGTACAGCGCTTGGCTAGCCAGCAGGCTTTATCAGTAGATCTCGCGGTGCGACCGATTCATCTTCTAAAGAATCAATAAGCATATCGAAACCTTTGCTTAAGGCGTTTTTAGTGGCGGCAAATTCTGGCGCCCTGTTGACACAGTCAACAGCGATTACGTGATTGTTTTTTAAATAAAAGACCGCCACGCTACGTGAAGATTGTATATCTCCACGAATTTTTATAGCGTCATAGTCATGGTTCAAGCCGGTGATCTGTAATTTCAGATCAAATTGATCTGACCAAAACCAGGGTAAAGCCTGATAGGGTTTTTTCAAACCACAAATCGTGGCGGCAGCCGTTTTTGCTTGTTCGGTTGCGTTGGGTACAGACTCGAGCCGGATATTACGATTGAGAATGGGGTTTGGGTGAAACGTGCAGTCGCCTGCCGCTACAATGTCATCCTCGCTTGTTTGAGCATACTCATCAACAATGATCCCGTTGTCGATCTTGATGCCGGCTTGCTCAGCAATGGCTATATTGGGTATTACCCCAATACCGACAACGACAAAGTCGGCCGTAAATTCACTGCCGTCTTCGCATACGACTGATGTAACACTGTTTTCGCCTGTAAAATGAACAACACTAAAATTAGTTTTTATCGTTACACCTTCTTCAGCATGAACGCGTTGATACAAGGCCGATAGTGGCGCGGCAGCGACTCGGCCCAGTACGCGATCAGCTGTTTCCAGAACCGTAACCTTTATACCGACTTTGTTCAGTGAGGCGGCGAGTTCTAATCCAATGTAGCCACCACCAACAATGACGGCTTTTTTTGCATCAGCCATGCTCGTTGCTATGCCGTCAGCATCCGCTGCGGTGCGTAAATAGTGGACACCGTTTAGTTCCGCGCCCGGTATTGAGAGTTTGCGCGCGATGGTGCCTGTGGCCAGAGCTAGCTTGGTGTAGGGCAGTTGTTCTCCGTTCTCACATAAAACGTGTTTATTACTTGTATCAATGCTAACAACTGAGGTGTTGAGTTTGAATTGGATGTCACGCGTTTTATAGTATTCGGGCTGTCGCAGTAAAATATCATCCAGTGATTTCTCGCCCGCAATAAAGCCTTTAGATAGCGGTGGCCTATGGTAGGGGAGAACAGCTTCTTCAGAGACCACAAGAATGGGTCCATCCCAGCTATTCTGCCGTAGCGAGACAGCAAGCTGAGCGGCGGCATGACCACCGCCAACGATGAGGCATTGGTTTTTCATGTGTGCTAGTCTTGAGTAAGATGCATCTATTGTATGCCAGCAACACAGTGTAGGAATTCCGTGAAAACGTCAATTAAAACCGCATTAATCACAGGTGGTAACGGAAATCTCGGGCGCCTGGTTGCAAAGCGTCTGCTAGCGGATGGCGTTCGTGTTATTAAATTTGATATTCCTGGTACTGTATCAGAAAACACGGAATCAAATGAAACCGTAGTAATGGGTGATATGCGTGATGATGCGCAACTCGAATCCATATTGATACAGCATCAACCTGACACTATTTATCATTTGGCGTCACTTTTATCAGGTAGCTCGGAGGCTGATCATGAAGCGGCCTGGGCGATCAATGCGAGTGCCTCTTTTAAGTTACTGGAGTTGGCGGTTAAGTATAAGGTGCGCACTTTTTTCTTTGCAGGTACTACCGCATCTTATGGTGGCGCCCTTCAAGATCCCTTGCCCGAAACCACAGAACAATGGCCTGAAAATATATACGGTGTCACCAAGGTAGCGGTTGAACGTCTTGGTGTGTTTTATAAAAAGAAAAACAATCTGGATTTTCGCATTTTGAGATTTCCCATGGTGATTTCTCCGTTTGCTCCTGCAACGGCCGTAACCGCTTTTCCATCTCATGCGTTTAAAGCCGCAATTGAGGGCAATTCGATAGTACTGCCAATATCCCCAGAGCTTGGTATGTCAACGCTATTTCTTGACGATGTGGTAGACAGTATTGTCGACTATTGCTATGCGCCGCGTTCTAATCTCACCCAGCATGCATACAATCTGCATTCCTATTTTTTATCAGCAGAAATGGTCGTCAACGCGATTCTTGAGCGATACGCGAATTTTAAATACCAATACCAGCCTGATGAAACAGTGAATTCGCTATTCAGTATGTGGCCCAATGTTGTTGTCGATGAAGCTGCCCGCAAAGATTGGGGGTGGCAACCCAAGTACGACTTTCCAAAGACAGTCGATAGAATGTTTGAGTTAATAAGTTAACGGTTGCTTCGGTACGCTGGCGTTTATGCCTTGGATGCAACCGAACTGAACGAATCTAATCGTGTTTATTTTGTAGTACTGGAAAGCAATGGCTTTTGCATATCGCTCTCGGCCTTGGCATTGTCCAATATTTCTATCGTGGGCGGCTCTACTATAGGTGAATCAACTGAGGGAGATGGATTAGATGAAATCAACTCGTTTAATTGTTTTGTTGTGAGCTTAATGCCGTTATCCTCAGTCGTATTAATTTGTATAGAAGCTGGGTTATTGTGCTTGCCTACGCTGTTGTTTGTAGCTTGATCTGAGGTGAGAGTGATTTCTTGCCGGGCTTTTTGTATGTCTCTGCTTGCTTGAGCTGAAATTCTGCTGAGCTGTGCCTGATCGAGCATAACGATCACAACCAATGCAACCATGATTGTGCTGGCAAGTAATGCTATGGTGATAAGCACATGTATTGCGCCGGATTGTTTGGCGAGCATTTAAAGTGTACTTGTTATCGGGTTGCGCCAACTATACTGGAAATGCTGTAGTCGTTGTGCGGGTGTTCAGGTATTAAAAACCCTGTTTTTATAACAACTTGTTAATGAATTGTTAATGAATATTGTTGGTTTAGACCATGTTTTACGTAAAGTCAATCGCCGCTAAATCGATAAACAGCTAATTCAGCTTATCATTGGTGTCAAAGAGTTGATACTCATTGCGCCATCGGTAGCCGTCAAAGGAACGAATAAATCAATTGATTTTTATATGGGCACGCTGTTTGGAAATAACGCTTACACCCTTACACACAATGTACTCGCCTACTCACGTTGGCTTTGTTGGGCAAGACACCTAAGCAATATTAGAAATTGATGTGACCGAAATTATTGACCAATTTGGACTGATTCCGCTGTGCTTCTTATTTCTTGTCGCCTTCCTAACCTCTATTATTCACGGTGCCACTGGAATTGCAGGTGGTTTTTTGTTGACCGTTGTTGCTGCGCCCATTTTAGGCTTGCAATCTGTGATTCCAGTATTAAGCGTAACACTACTGATCAGTCATAGTTCCAGAGCGTTATTCAACCTGAAAATGATTAACTGGCAGGTATTTAAATCAATCGCGATGCCCGCAATACCCTGCATTATCATTGCGGCTTTGATTTATAGCAGGCTTTCAAACGCGGCTATTGCCTTTGTGCTGGGAACGGTAGTACTGGTATCCATTCCTTTGCGTCGCTGGGCCAGTAATCATAAGATGGTACCCAGTCGTAAAGTCTTGGCAGGTGCGGGGGTTGTGTACGGAAGCGTGTCTGGTGTTTCAATTGGCCCGGGCATGTTGCTAATGCCAGTGTTGCTAAGCTATGGTCTGAGCCGTCAGGCGTTTGTTGCTACATTGGCAGCAATTGCGCTAACCACAAATATTTTACGAACTACAATCTACGGTGTAACCGATTTACTGTCCTCGCAATATGTGGCTATTGCAGTTGTGGCCGGGCTTTGCACTATTCCAGGTACCTGGATTGGAAAACATGTGCTTAAGAAAATGACAGACGAGCGCCACACAGTGGCTGTCGAATGGCTGATTATATTCGGTGGGCTGTGTTTTTATTGGATGGGGTATCAAGCGTTATCATGAGCCAAACTGCGATTCCGTATTTTTTCTTCCGTGGAGGCAGTTCCCGCGGACCGTACTTTAAACGGCATGACTTACCTGAGGATAGGGCCTTGATGTCCGATGTCCTGTTGTCCGTTTTGGGTTCTGGCCATCCATTAAATATTGATGGCATTGGTGGTGGCAATGCTGTCACCACAAAGGCGGCTATTCTTAGTGAGTCGAGCGATGAATGGGCCGATATTGATTATCTGTTCGCTCAAGTTGGAGTAACCAACGGTGAGGTGGATTTTAAACCTACGTGTGGAAATATGATGATTGCGGTAGCACCTGCCGCAATTGAAATGGGTTTGGTTACGCCTGCAGGTGATGTCACTAACGTAAAAATCAGAGCAGTGAATACAGGCGCTAAAGTGGAGTCGACTGTGCTAACTCCAAATAAGGGTGTTATATATGACGGCGACTATTCAATTGATGGTGTGCCGGGAGTCGCAGCGCCAATCGCCATGAACTTCTCAGAAATCGCCGGCTCATCCACGGGGAGTTTAATGCCAACAGGGAATGTGCTTGATCTTATAGACGGAATTCAAGTCACCTGCCTTGATTTTGCCATGCCTATGGTTATTGCCAGCGCAGAGGACTTTGGTATCACAGGTCACGAGTCTCGCGAAGAACTCGATGGCAACAAAGCCTTGTTTACTCAGATCGAAAAAGTCAGGTTAGCGGCAGCGCAAAAGATGGGCATGGGTGATTGCAGTAAATCTGTGACGCCCAAGTTTGGTCTGATTAGCGCTGCACGCAACGGCGGCTTGCTTAACGTTCGTTACTTTATGCCTTGGTCGGCGCATCCCACACTGGCAGTCACGGGTTCGCAATGTGTGGCCGCTTGCTCAATGTTAAAAGGCAGCGTTGCCGAAAGTATCGTGCCCACAGTAGTGCAATCGCCTTGTACCATCACACTAGAGCATCCACTGGGGGCGATGGATGTGACCATGGTTTTAGATAATGATAATGCCAAGCCGCATAGCGCAGGCCTTGTGAGAACCGCTCGCAAGCTGGCACAAGGGCATGTGTTTGTGCCAGCTGCGGTGTGGACACCTTAAACCATATCAGTATTCTTCAATAATATACTGGTCACCAAATAACAGTACGCTGCCTTCACTGAGTAGCAGCCCAATATCTTGTGCCAGATAACTAACAAGATCGGTGTGAGGCACTCTTTGCCCTTCTACAATATTGCTGGTGATACATCGTATCTTGATAACATCTTGATACGAACCACTGGCAAGCATCTCTTCCCCGGTAGCCGTTGAGAGATCGAAGGTCGGCAGGTGTTCTAGCAATTGGCAGCTTGCGTTTTGTGGGCCACTCAATCCAGGAAAAAGCGCGGTAGTGCCGGTTTGCACATCTTCATCCATATAGACATCCCCAATATTCGCAAACCGTGTCCAGGTTCGAAGCGTGCCATCGTCTAGAAATCGTTCTTCAATTGTTGTATCAGTTATGGTGAAGGTCTTTATGTTAATTCCGAATCCGGCTTCTTCAATGACTCCGGCGTTGTTGGTGAATGATCTGGGTAGCGATATCAGAGGGCCCTGATCGATTAGAGTCTTGTTGTACGTTTTCTCGGTGAATGCAATGCTACCACCGACGGTTCGCGTATTGATGTGGAAGGTATAGTCCGCCATGTCGAAGAGTCCCGCACTATCTGTGCTTCCGTTTAGCGTGTCACTACCGGTAATTGTTTGATCGGGCGATACAGGATCGTTAGACACCATCTGGTTTTCGCCTGCTACAGTGCCGTCACCCGGCACTTGATTATTGCCAACAACTGCACCATCACCTGTCACTTGTTCATTGCCAGGCTGTGCGAATGGATTCGTGATGACGTTTTGATCCGGGGTTGTGTTTTCTTCAGCTGGCGGCGCTGATGAAGAGCTACCACAGCCAGCAAGCACAAATGCAGTTAATGCGATAGCTAAATAGTTTAATTTAGAAGGGAGGGCTGATCGATGCATGATGACTAAGTTCCTTTTTTATAGCAGCCAGCCTGCTTCACAACATCGCACTGGGCCGCCAGTGACAAAACTTATATCATGAATAGGCTATGTTCCCACTCAATTGCATGCTTTAACCCCGCTATAAGGCGTTAACTTAGACTTACGTATAGGGCATCTTCGATAAGGCGTTAACGTCTAATTTAACACTGAAACTTTCAGAAACTGCCCCAGTATGCTGGGGATGGAAAATTCTGATACTGTAGTGTCACC
>CAYSZH010000138.1:0-12792 GCA_964435305.1 uncultured Granulosicoccaceae bacterium | reverse complement strand
TCAAATTGCTCTTCATTGGCAACAAAACTAGTGAGTTCGTCGTGATACCAATCGGCTCGTTGCTTGCTCTCTAATTCGCCTTTTACGAGCTGCATGAGTTGCGCCAGGTGCACAACGTCCAGACGTGCGTATTCGAGCTGCTCGTCTGACAGCGGGCGTCTTGACCAGTCAGTGCGAGCCTGTGATTTGGGAAGTTCAATTTCGAGTCGCTGCGCAACCATGGCACTATAGCCTTGTTGCAAATCACTGCCACAAAAAGCGGCGGCTAATTGCGTATCAAAAATAGGTTGCGGTAAGACACCTAAGGTTTGATACAAAACCTCCAAATCTTGGCGAGCCGCATGGAAAATTTTCACCACCTTGGGCGCCACCATTAGCGAGTTAATCAGGCTTAGATCATCAAGTGCCAGAACATCTACGCAATATTGATGCTCATCAATCGCTAATTGCAACAAACATAATTTGGCGTAATAAGTTTTTTCACGCAGAAATTCGGTGTCGACTCCGACGGCGCCCCCCTGCTCTATTAGCTTGTCAATCACTGGCTTTAGTTCGGCCAGCTGCGACGGGCGCTCGATAAAATGATTCATGCAAATTCTGAGCAAAGGCTCATTCTTTTAAGGCGTTTAAATGCTAACATGCCAGACCAGCTCTAACCATCATTGAACGCTAAGCATCTTAAGCTCTTCATCGTAAAATTCATGAACTTAGTGATCACCCTGATCAAAATCTGCACGCTGCAATCAAAGCCAGAGGATATTCAATACAATCCCTCTGCAGCGTTGTTTGTTAGCCTGCTTGTTATTGCGATTAACATTGTTATCTTCACTAATATCGAAACACTTAGCAGCCCAGTCGCCTATGCGATTAGCATTTATCTGGCACAAATCTTAGCGCTTTTCGGCTTATTGAGAATTCTTGGTAAAGATAGCCGTTTTACACAAACGGTAACCGGCTTGTTTGGCACATCCGCTGTTCTGACGATTGTATCAATCCTGTTTAATATCTCTCAGCTATTGGCGTTTTTTGTCGGCTTTTTGTTTTTGTGGCAATTCTATATCCCTACTGTGATTTTAAGATCTTCAATGGAGGTTCCGGGGCTTATCGCTTTTTTATCATATCTCGGCATCGCTTTTTTCAGCTTTACTTTGACGGCGCTCATCTTTAGCGACTTTGTGCCGGAGCTAAGTCTCTGGTTAGAACAAATGAGTCAGCAGGCACAAGCTCTTAATTCATGAAACTCCATATTATTGGTATATGCGGCACCTTTATGGGCGGTCTGGCTCGTCTTGCAAAAGAGATGGGCTTTGTTGTTAGTGGTTCGGATCAACATACTTATCCACCGATGAGCACTCAACTCGCCGAGCTTGGCGTGGACTTGTACGAAGGCTATACCGCAAACAATATACCCAGCGATGCTGATTTGGTACTGGTCGGCAATACCATCGGTCGCGGTAACCCAGAGTTAGAGGCGGTGCTGGAACAAGGCCTGGCCTATTCCTCTGGCGCCCAATGGCTGGGGCAAACCGTACTCAAAGATAAATGGGTATTGGCGGTCGCTGGCACGCACGGCAAAACCACTACCAGCAGCTTGTTAGCCTGGTTGTTAGAAGACAATGACCTTAAACCTGGTTTTCTAATTGGAGGAGTACCTGAGAATTTTTCCGAATCAGCCCGCTTGGGCGATAGCCCGTTTTTTGTCATTGAGGCCGACGAATACGACACGGCCTTTAGTGATAAGCGTTCTAAATTTGTGCACTACCGGCCACGCACCTTAATTTTGAACAATTTAGAATATGATCACGCCGATATTTTTGCTGACCTTGCCGCTATTCAAACTCAGTTTCATCACCTGCTAAAAATTGTCCCTGCCAGTGGTTTGGTCATCCATAACCAGCAATCTGCAGGCTTAGATGAAGTTTTACAACAAGGGTGCTGGAGTGAAACCCAAGGCTTTTTAGCAGACCAAAGTCATTGGCAAGTCAAGAAAACCAAAGATGACGCCAGCGCTTTTGAATTACATGCTAGCGGCAAAATTTATGCTGTGCAATCTCCTTTAATTGGCGACCACAACATGGCCAATACCGTGGCAGCAATTGCCGCCGCGCATCATGTCGGCGTACCGACTGACTTAGCAATTGACTCACTTGCCCGCTTTAAATCGGTCAAACGACGCATGGAAACCATCTACGAAGATGACAGAGTTCATATCGTTGATGATTTTGCTCATCATCCAACCGCGATTAGCGAGACTTTACGCGGCCTGCGTCGGCGCGTTGGAGACGATCGCATTCTTGCGGTATTAGAACCACGTTCTAACACCATGAAACGTGGTGTGCATAAACATCTTTTAGGTAATGCGCTTGAACTGGCTAATCAAAGTTTTATTTTTGCCGGCGCTGGCGTGTTATGGAGTATCGATGAGCTGGCTTGCGATACAATTAGCGCGTTTGACGATAGTGATAAATTGCTCGCGGCAATTTTGACGGCAATCGATTCACCGACCGTTGACGCTAAAAATCAAACCGCTGGTAAAACCCACGTGTTAATTATGAGTAATGGCGGATTTGAAGGCATTTATCAGCGTATTATTCAGGCTCTGCAAGACAACAACGCTACATAGAACATGTTCATTTTGGGTTAATCTGGCATGATCTATAGTTGCTATACTTCTTACTATCAATTTAAAAAAACATCAGGAATTAATTATGGTAAATCGATTAATCGCCCTGCGCGCATTAGTGCTACTTGCGCTAATTAGCGTATCGATCTTGGCAAGTGCTCAATTGAGCGAAAGCCAGTACACCAGTGTTCGCGAAGCGATCACCGTTACTACAGGCGACCAAATCGAAGTGGTTGAACTATTTTGGTTTGGCTGCGGACATTGTTTTGCACTTGAGCCCAGCATCAAAAATTGGTTAAAGACTAAACCTGAGAACGCCAAATTTGTAAAAGTACCAGCCATTTTCACTAGCAACTTGTGGGAATTCCATGGCAAAGCTTTTTACACCATGAAAGCTTTGGATGTTCCTGGTGAAGCTTACGACGCTTTTTTCAATGAATTACATATCAAGAAAAATAGAATCTCGAACTTGAGCCAGCTAAGCAAATTCTTACAGGCTTTCGATAAAACAGAAGAAGAAATTGAATCGGCGTTCAACTCTTTTGCTGTTGATAGTCAGGTTCGACTTGCCAAGAAAATCACGCGCCAATCAGGCGCCACCGGCGTTCCAACCATGGTTGTCGATGGTAAATATGTGACTTCTCAGCGCCTGGCCGGCTCGTCGGATGCGATGTTCGGCGTCATCAATCAATTAGTTGAGAAATCCGCTGCCGAGCGATAGGCTATCCGTCCGGATCGCCAAACTCTTTTTAGATTCAAATAAATAGGTAGGGCTGTCAGTCGACAGCCCTTTTCAGTATGGTCAATGCAATCATCACGCCAAAACGTCATCTCGATGTTTTATCGAAAAGCGAAATTGCTTCGCTGCAACAAAATAGTCACTCCGCTACCCACACGCTATTTCGCAATTGTGCTCTAGCAGTGCTGAGCACCGGTGCAGACTCTGATGATGGTCATGCTCTGCTGGCCGCTCATAAAGACTTCAACATTGAAGTTGTCAGTGCCGCTAGAGGAGTCAAAATCAAGGTCGAGAATGCGCCTGATAATGCCTTTGTTGAAGGCGAAATCATTGAAGGAATTCGCAACCATTTATTCGCCGTACTTCGCGACATTGTCTATTTGCAGGAGCAGGTTGATGTCTGGCACAAAAACGAAGAAAGCCTGACCGACATGGTGTTTAAAACCCTGCGTCACGCCAAAGCACTGCGCCCGCGAAAACGACCAAATTTAATTGTTTGTTGGGGCGGACATTCGATCAGCAAAGTCGAGTACGACTACAGCAAAGAAGTTGGTTATCGATTGGGCCTGCGCGGCCTCGATATTTGCACTGGTTGCGGCATCGGCGCCATGAAAGGGCCAATGAAAGGCGCGGCTATTGCGCATGCCAAACAGCGCGTGAGTAATGCGCGTTATATCGGTATCACCGAACCTGGCATCATTGCCTCGGAGGCACCTAATGCTGTGGTCAACGAATTGATCATCATGCCAGATATTGAAAAACGCCTTGAGGCTTTTGTTCGTATGGGCCATGGCATAGTGGTGTTCCCAGGCGGTGCCGGCACAGCTGAGGAGATTCTCTATATTCTTGGTTTATTGCTGCACCCTGAAAATCAACAAATTCAAGTACCGTTAATTTTTACCGGGCCAGAATCCAGCAAAGCCTATTTCGAACAATTAGATGCGTTTATTGGTACTACTCTAGGCAGTGATGCTCAGGCTCTGTACAAAATCGTGGTCGATGATCCAATCGAGGTGTCACGGCAAATGTGTATCGCCATGAAAGCGGTTACCAAGAACCGGCGCAAGCAAGATGACGCTTTTTTCTTTAATTGGTCGCTCACCATCGATGAACAATTTCAGCACGCCTTTAACCCTAGTCATGAAAATATGGCCAAACTCAATTTATCGCGTGATCAATCGATTGAAAGTCTGGCTGCCGACTTGCGCCGTGCGTTTTCTGGCATCGTTGCGGGGAATGTCAAACCAGATGGAATCGAACGAATTCGTGAACATGGCCGCTATCAATTACGTGGTGATAAAGACATCATGCAGGCTTTAGATGCCCTGCTCGCTTCCTTTGTTGAGCAACAAAGAATGAAACTCTCAGGTCACTATGAGCCCTGCTACGAATTGATTAGCTAGTGAATTGATTAGCTTAAGGAGTTACTTAGCGCAGCCAGCGGCTAACGTGCTTGATCAAAAAGCCCACTAAGATCGCTAATACCAAACCAGTGATCATTGAATAGCTCAGCACATAAAGATAGGTCGCTGAGCCTCGACCAGCCCAATTGTAAAGCAACATAGCCGTGGCGCCGGTGGCAAGGGCGCTGATCATACACGGTGTCCAAAAGCTTCGTTTGATTCGCCAGTGCGCAACGACAGCGTAAAGCAACGACAGCAGTGGCACAGCATAGGCAAATAAATCACGCATAGATTATGTTATTCAATAGCTAGTTCCGATTTGAGGTATTTAGCCAAAAACGGTGCCGTTAAACTAGTGACATAGATATGCCGTTTGGTTTCAACTACGCCGGTAGTAGTATAAACCTTGCCAGTTGGCGATTGTAAATTAGCCAACACCTTACCTTCACCATCGATGGCAAAGACCATGCCATACAACTGTGGTTGCGGTCGCATAAATGCTGGCAGGCGCTGAGTCATCTTGCGTAAAAATGGCTTGCCGGCCAAATCATCTAAAACCTCAGACCTTGGTGAGGCCAAGCCTACCCAATATCGACCATTTTGCCCCAGATGAATATTGTCAGGAAAGCCGGGTAAATTATCGATTACCACCCGATGCTGACCAAAATTCTGCTCACCCAATTCAATACGATGCACACGATATTCGCCTGTTTCAGCAACAAGTATGAATCTACCAGCAGGATCAGCGGCTACCCCATTAGCAAAAGTAAGGTCAGCCATGATTGTCTTGCTGTTGCCAGTCTTGGGGTCGAATTCGATAATTCGACCATTGTCGCTATGCTCCATAATATCAAGCAAGCTGGCTTCTAAGGTGTCGCCAACTTCTTTGGCAGAAAATCGCGTTGAGGCATCACTTAGATAAATTTTGCCATTCGGTGCGATATCTAAATCGTCGGCATAAACGACTGGTATGCCGTTAGTTTCATCCAACTCTATGCTCACTTCTCCGGCCGGCGTAACTTTTTGTAAACCGAGAAAAGCGTTCGCTACCCAAAGGTTGTTTTGTTTATCAAAAGCCAAACCAAGCGGCCTGCCACCAACTTTAACCCATGCCTGGGCAACACCTGTTTGCTCTGACCAACGCAGAATCCATCCTTCGTGCGAGGTCGTATAAATCATGCCATCGGCACCTTCAACTGCGGCTTCAGGCCCGGTGTATTCTCCGGCACTTAAGTACTCAAACTGGTCTAGTTTAGAATTCGCAGCGAAGTCTCCTACATACCCTCGCCCAGTCGGAGCCTGCCAAGTCTGTGGCTCAATCGGCACCGGCCATAAGGCGAAATACACCAGACAGCAGCATAGACACAACAAGGTAACTTTAATCAAACCGCTCATCTTATATGGTAAATCCTCCATCAACAACAACGCACTCACCTGTTGTATAGCTGCTAGCATCGGAGGCCAAATACAACACCGTGCCGGCCATTTCTTCTGGCTCAGCATGGCGGTGCATGGGGATTGTTTGCATCGCGGCCTTATGCATCTTATCGTCAGTGAATAAGGCGCCGGCAAACTTGGTTTTGGTCAAACCTGGTAGCAAGGCGTTTACACGGATGTTGTAAGGAGCGCATTCTTTGGCGAATGATTTGGTCATATTAATAACCGCGCCTTTAGTGATTGAATAAATACCTTGTTTAAACCCTGGCTGTAGACCATTGATCGAGGCCGTATTGATAATACAGCCACCGCCGTTATCACGCATGAGCTTGCCTGCTTCGATAGACATAAAGAAATAACCACGCACATTCACTTCAACGGTTTTGTTGTAGGCACCAAGATCAGTATCAAGAATATGCCCGAAGTAAGGATTAGCGGCCGCATTGTTGACTAATATATCTAACTTGCCGTGCTTTTCTTTGACGGCTTTAAAAGCGCCAGCGATGTCATCCATATTGCCAACATGGCAAGCCAGGGTCTCTGCTGATCCCCCGGCAGCGGTAATATCTTTTACCACCTGATTGCAGCCATCAGCCTTACGACTAGAGACAATGACATGCGCGCCTTGCTCGGCAAATAACTTAGCAATAGCTTCACCAATACCCCGGCTAGCGCCGGTAACCATGGCTACTTTGCCACTCAAATCAAACAACTGTGTTGCCATACTTTATACACCTACCCGCATTGTTCCAAGAAAGTCAGTTTTACCTAAGGGTACACCTTGCGCACGCAAAATATCGTAAGCCGTGGTGGCATGAAACTGCAGATTAGGTATCGCAAAAGACTGAACATAGTTCGCTGCTGTAAAAGGAATTTCATTATCTCCAAACCTAAAGATTACCTGGCCATCGCTATAGCCATTGATTTCATCGGGCTCTACTGCTGTTAACTCGGCTTGCACCTCAGACAACATGGTCTGCAGCTCTTGATAGTTTCGCTGGGTAGTGGATTTGGACGGGCTCATCTCGCCATCACGCAAAGACTGCAAACAACCAACACTGTGTATTCCGATGCAGTTGACCTGAAATAAAAACGGCAACATGTCTTCATGCACTCGCATGGCGACAAACTCATCTGGGTCTATGCCCTTATCCTGAGCATACTTTGCACCCTTTTCGAGTACACGAATGGCACCGCTCACAGTCTGTTGAAACGAGCCAACACTTAAATCATAAAGAGAGACACTCATACTGATTATCCAAAAATACGTGATATAGATAATCAGTGTAAACCAAGGCTGCTAACAGGGGCAAAAGATTGATTTGAAATTGGCTCATCCGATTTATGAATGTGCCATTATGAATGGACCAATAATAAGTAGGCGCTATGAATAACCTCTATTATTAACGGCTGCCAATCAGATCCTCAACGATACTGGGGTCGGCCAGCGTACTGGTGTCGCCTAAATTGCTGGTATCGTTTTCAGCAATTTTACGCAAAATCCGTCGCATGATTTTACCTGAGCGAGTCTTTGGTAAGCCTGGCGCCCAGTGGATTACATCGGGTGTCGCAACCGGGCCTATTTCGCTACGCACATGTTTAACCAGCAGCGATTTCAAATCTTCACAATATTCCTCACCGGCCATTAACGTCACATAAGCGTAGATTCCCTGCCCTTTAATATCATGCGGAAAGCCAACTACCGCCGCTTCGGCCACAGCCTCATGCAACACTAAAGCACTCTCGACTTCAGCCGTGCCCATGCGATGGCCAGAGACATTGATCACATCATCGACCCGGCCAGTAATCCAGTAGTAACCATCTTCATCACGCCGACAGCCGTCGCCAGTAAAATAGTATCCAGGGTACATCGAAAAATAAGCCTCATGAAAACGACTCGGGTTGTTATACACACCACGCATTTGCCCCGGCCAGGAACGAGGGATCGCCAGATTACCCGATGCAGCGCCCTCTAGAACATTGCCTTCATCATCCAATAGTACTGGTTCAACGCCGAAAAATGGCAAGGTTGCCGAGCCCGGTTTGACTGGCGTTGCACCTGGTAGCGGCACGATCATAATGCCGCCGGTTTCGGTCTGCCACCAGGTATCAACGATGGGGCAACGGCCTTTACCAACTTTGTGGTAATACCATTCCCAGGCTTCTGGGTTAATTGGCTCCCCGACTGTGCCCAATATACGCAATGAGTCACGCGAACTATTCTCGAGGTACTCATCTCCTGCACCCATCAGCGCACGCAACGCAGTTGGTGCAGTGTAAAAAATATTTACTTGATGTTTATCCACGACTTGCCAAAAACGGCTGGCATCTGGATACGTTGGCACACCTTCAAAAACTAAGGTGGTCGCTCCATTGGCGAGAGGCCCGTACAACAGGTAACTATGGCCGGTGATCCAACCCACATCGGCAGTACACCAAAACACTTCGCCTTCCTGATAATCAAATACATACTTGAAGGTCATCGCCGCGTACAACAAATAACCAGCAGTGGTATGCATCACGCCTTTTGGTGTGCCGGTTGAACCGGAGGTGTACAGAATAAAAAGCGGGTCCTCTGCATCCATTACTTCGGGTACGCAATTGCTTTCATGGCCATCAACCAATTCGTGATACCAAACGTCTCGACTCTCTTGCCAAGCAACATCACCACCGGTGAGTTTGCACACCAGTACCTTTTCCACGGACGGTGTATCTGCGCATGCCGCATCCACATTTGCTTTTAGCGGAATCGGTTTTTGGCCTCGCACGCCTTCATCGGCAGTGATAACCACCTTGCATTCAGAATCATTGATTCGCCCGCGCAGTGCTTCTGGCGAGAAGCCACCAAATACCACTGAGTGAATTGCCCCAATACGCGCGCACGCGAGCATGGCGTAAGTCGCCTCCGGAATCATTGGCATGTACAAGCACACTCTGTCGCCTTTGTGCACGCCGAGTGCCTTGAGAGCATTCGCAAGCTGGCAAACATTATCATGCAACTGTTGATAAGTGATGTGCTGATGCTGGTCTGGATTATCACCTTCCCAAATTAAAGCGGTTTGCTCAGCTCGATTCGCCAAGTGCCTATCAATGCAGTTATAGCTGAGGTTTAATGCTCCGCCTTCAAACCAGGCAATCTCGGCCTGTTGATAATCTTGCCGATAAACAGACTGCCATGGGGCTGTCCAATCAATAAATTCTTCAGCTTGTTCCGCCCAGAAACCCTCAGGATCGGCAAGTGACCGCGCATACATCTCCTCGTATTTCTCAATATTGATATGCGCCGTTTTAGCTACAGCTTCGGGTACTGGATAAGTTTTTACGTCAGTCATGATTTAGAGTGAATAGATCAGGTGGCTGGCATGCGAATATCATCAACCAGCTGTTGTACTTTTTCAGGTGGTGCAGCAGTAAAGGCACATATTGTAAGCGCCACAATCAAGTTCACGATTGCACCTACCGCACCAAATGCATTGGGCTCAATGCCAAGAAACCAGTTAGGAGATAAGCTGCCCAGGAACGCGGTTTCCTGCACAAAGAAAATACCCTTGTGCTGAAACACGTAAAATAACGTAACTCCCAGCCCTGCCAACATACCCGCTACCGCCCCGGCCGTATTCATACGCTTATAAAAGACGCCCAACATAAGAGCTGGGAAGATAGACGACGCAGCCAATCCAAATGCCAGCGCCACGGTTCCGGCGGCAAAATCAGGCGGGTTAAAGCCTAAATATCCCGCTAGGATAATCGTACCTGCCATGGCGACGCGCCCCGCCCGTAGCTCATTACGTTCACTCATATTTGGTCGATACACACCTTTGAGTAAATCGTGTGAGATGGCAGACGAAATCGCCAGCAACAAGCCTGCCGCAGTCGATAACGCCGCTGCTAAACCACCTGCTGCTACCAGCGCGATCACCCAATTCGGTAATTTCGCAATCTCCGGATTTGCTAAGACTAGAATGTCGTTATCGATTTTAACCATCTCATTGGTTGCTGGATCGGCCGAATACTGAATTTTACCGTCACCATTTTTATCTTTATGTTCGAGCAAACCGGTCTTTTCCCAATTTTTAAACCATTGAGGTCGTTCTTTGTACACCAGGTAGTCGCCCTGCCCTGGCTGTACAGTCTCCATCAAATTCAAGCGCGCCATTGCTGCCACGGCCGGTGCAGTGGTGTACAGAATGGCAATAAACACTAGCGCCCACCCGGCTGAAATTCGCGCATCCTTAACGCTTGGCACCGTAAAAAAACGGATAATCACGTGTGGCAAGCCTGCTGTACCAATCATCAAAGAGAGCGTAAAAAAGGTCATATTGAGGATACTGCCTCGATGGCCGGTTGTGTATTCCTTAAAACCGAGATCAGTCACTATCATATCCAGCTTATCAAGCAAATAGATATTCTCACCCACCATTTTACTACCTAAGCCAACTTGCGGAATCGGGCTACCAGTAAGCTGCAAGGAGATAAAAATAGCCGGAATCGAGAACGCAGTGATCAACACCACATACTGAGCAATCTGCGTATATGTAATGCCTTTCATGCCACCAAGCACCGCGTAGAAGAACACGATAAACATGCCCACCAGCAAGCCTTGTTCATAGGGCAATTCCAGAAAGCGACTGAAAGCCACACCGATCCCTTTCATTTGGCCAATCACATAGGTGATCGAAGCAACGACCAGGCAAATCACAGCGACTACCCGCGCGGTGTTTGAATAAAATCGATCACCAATAAAACCTGGCACGGTGTATTGACCGTATTTGCGTAAATAGGGTGCTAAGCACATTGCTAAGAGCACGTAGCCGCCGGTCCAGCCCAGCAGAAAAACAGAACCACCATAACCGTTATAGGAAAAACCGATCAGGCCCGCCATAGAAATAAACGACGCTGCCGACATCCAGTCCGCTGCCGTTGCCATACCATTGGCTACCGGGTGAACACCACCACCAGCTACGTAAAATTCTTTTGTGCTGCCTGCGCGCGACCAAATCGCGATCCCGATGTAAGTTATGAATGTTGAACCAACAACTAGCCAAGTGAGTACCTGCAAACTCATGACTCACCTCCATGTTCGTCATCCAAACGATTCATTTTCCAGGCATAGAAAAAAATAAGAACAACGAATAAATAAATCGACCCTTGCTGGGCTATCCAAAAACCCAGCTTATATCCACCAAGGCGGAACTGATTAAAAAAATCCACAAAGACGATTCCACCAAAAATCGGCACCACAAACCAGACGATGAGCAGCACGCCTATCAAACCTAAATTTGCCTGCCAATACGTTTTTTGTTGTTTATTTTGCATGGCGACCATGTTGAGCAAAGCAGTAGAAACCCGACTATACTGAAAGTGATGATTGTTCTCAAATTGTTCGTTTTAACAAGCCTTGTAGTGAGTGCGGTGGTGTTTACAGCTCGAGCTGATTTTGATCCAGCTTCTCTGAGCCTAGCTGCCGTAAATAGCACTCGAACTAGCAATCCACATTGCGGTAAAAACGGCCAGCCAACGCAACTGCTTCGCTGGAGCTCTGAATTAGCAACCATAGCGCAAGTGCACGCTGAGTATCTGTCTCGTAAAAACAAACTAACTCACATCAACGCCAACGGTGAAACACTGGGCCAGCGCGTGACTAAGGCTGGCTATCGTTGGCAATATGTGGGAGAAAACCTCGCTAAAGCTAATCTACCTGTCAGCGACGTGATCCAGCTTTGGCTCAAAAGCGCGCCACATCGACAAAATCTATGTAGCTCGAGATATGAAGAAATGGGTATGGCTGCGAGCAACGACGTGTGGGTAGCAGTATTTGCCGCACCAAAAAACTAAGCACACAAGCCGCGGTTAAACATTTGATTCTCCGGAATCGCCCCCATATACTCCGCAAACCGAATTGAGCTGGCGAGCTCATTACCCGATGAATGAATTTGAAAGTACCTCCAAACACGGCGGTACCCAAATGAAAATTGGGGGCGACATGGCTTCGACATGGGTCGCGAAACCTTCGGTGCATGTAGAGGTGTAGAGTTCCTCTTAAATCCAGCTACAACAGTTATAGTTGCAAACGACGATAACTACGCACTAGCAGCTTAAAGCCGCTAGGGTCTTACCAGAGTTGTTCATGGCTTCGGATTATAGATCTCATCTCACATGAAATCGCGAGTGGCTTGTGTCGATTAAGCCGCCGTTAAAACGCAATTCGACTCACCTGCGATTGTGTGCGTTTGTCCAGACAGCAAAGGTTAAATTAAAGACAAACTAAACATGTAGAACCGTTGAGCGGAGGGCTCGTGGACGCGGGTTCGATCCCCGCCGCCTCCACCAAATAAAAAAGACACCCAAGGGTGTCTTTTTTATTTGGTTTAGACGTCTGGGTGAGAACCCGCAATCCGGGCGACATACAGGGAGGTATTAGTGTCACGGGAGCGCAGGAGCGCGGAGTGACCGACGCGCTACAGGCGCTAGTGCAGCCGAAGGCTGGAGATATCTCAAACTAGAAAAACCTATCTAACTACCTAATCACCCTTGGGTGTCTTTTTTATTTGGTCGTAGATCTCTGGATGACGACTAAATGGATTTAGGAG
>CAYSZH010000137.1:0-12827 GCA_964435305.1 uncultured Granulosicoccaceae bacterium | reverse complement strand
GATGTCCAACCCCACTCAACTGGGGCAGTTTTGAAGCATCACGCCTTGCACCATTTGAATACATCGCGTTTCTTTGGACGGTGCTCGCCGATTTGCTTATCTTTCAGTACCCGCTTTCAACAAGTTTTTTACTAGCTGCTATATTGGTGTTTGGCGGTGCTGCTGTAGCTGCCTTAGAAAGGGGGAAGGCGAAGACTTGAACGCTTTTCGATAACCCTGGGAGAAATCAACTGCAATGGCATAGCGGTAGCCAGTCGTTTTCGGCTATCCATAATTCTATTGTCATCCGGTTTAAACTCAGTAGATCGTTGTATTCTCTATACTATTTAATCGACCTGAAAATCCATTATTCAACTGAATGCGACACAACGCTATTACAACACCACCATCGAACGCCAAGTTGATATGAGTGCTTCTAAAAAAAAATCCAAATCGGATAGTGGTGATGCACAAAAGCATGTCAGTGACCCCGCGTGTTCGCCAAATGGCGACCAAGCCACGTGTGTGCAGGGGCATGATGACCATGCCAGCCATGTTGATCTTGACACCAAAGATGGTCGCAAACGAGTGGCTATTGCCTGTGTAATAACAGCCTTTTTTACAGTGATTGAATTAGTGGGTGGACTTATTTCAGGTTCACTTGCATTGATAGCTGATGCAGCACACATGCTAACCGACTCCGCGTCACTCGCATTAGCGTGGATAGGTTATTGGTTTGCCACCAAAGCACCAGATGAAACGCGTTCTTACGGGTTTGGTAGAATGCGCGTTCTGGCTGCATTCACAAACGGTATCGCGCTAATTGTACTGGCTGCCTGGATTATGGTTGAAGCACTTTTAAGGTTATTAAACCCGCAACCCGTTATCGGTGGAATAATGCTGTGGGTTGCGGTTGGTGGGCTGGTAATTAATTTTGTCGCGGCCTATGTGCTTCATGGAGGAGATAAAGACGACATAAATCTATCCGGTGCTTTTTGGCATGTCATTGGTGACCTACTAGGATCGGTGGCCGCAATTATTGCCGCGATCATCATTATCACAACTAGCTGGACACCAATAGATCCCCTGTTGTCGATGCTGGTTTCCATTTTGGTGATATTGGCGGGAGTCCGAATTACACAAAGAGCGGGGCATATTCTAGTTCAGGGTTCCCCCGATGGGTTAACGTCAGCTATCATCCGTTCAAGACTTGTCGAAAATATAGACGGAATTCAAGACGCACATTCGGTTCATGTATGGCAAATCACTGAAGATAAATCAGTTGCAACCGTTTGCGTTGTTGCCAAAGTAGGTGCTTGTACTGAATCGTTACGCCAATCTGTGAAGCACTATCTGGAGAACATCATGCAACTTCACATCGTAACAGTTGAAGTCATCAGTGAGGCAGCAGATTCAAGGTTTAAAAAACTTCACACTAATAAAAGCGATTAGTCCTAAGGTATATTCAATTTACTTTGTATGGCGGAGTTTGGGAGCACTCGTCCAATTTTTCGAGAGCAGCTACTGAATGAGACGTACGAATTTTCATTTGAGTAGTGTTTCTGTGTCTTGAAGATCGCGTCCATAGTATTGTGCTTTCCGTTTCGTAGTCCGTGTTTCCAGGCCCTTCGCTATTGATACGACTCTTATTTTCATACGGGTTAGCAATAACCAATGGAATAGCGTACTAATCATCTTTGAGGACAGTAAGGTAGCACTATAGGGCTAGCCTGAAAGTTTTTCTGAACCAACGTTATGCTCATCGACAGAGCAATTTATCTGTGCTCTACTTTGGTTTATTAGTCTGCAATCCGCAAACGGCTCAGGCTCAGTATCGCGCGGATAGTTGAACGCAAGTTAAGTTAGCCACAGAATGGTTTTTATTCCAAGCACAAATTTCGAAAATTGGAGACTAACAATGGCACTATCCGACTATCTTCGGCCTGCGAATTCTGGACAGCAAATGTGGCAGGTCTTACAAGGTAACATGACCTCTGGCGACCATCCCTGGAATTTTGTTGGCATATGTCAGGCGCTCGTTTCGCAGTGGTTTGTTGAACTCAGATTCGCTAATGGCCGACCGCCCGCAGAACTTGGGCGATATCTGTTGAAAGCCGATTTAGGTACTGCTGGATACAACAGTATTTTCAAAATTCAATCGAATAATATGGCTCTAAACATACAATCTGGCGGAACTCTGACCCGGCAAACGGGCCCAGGACACAGTACGCCAGTCGACTCAGGTGATACTTTGGGTATGATACTGCTATCCCGTCTTCGAGGCGTGGATGAACGTCAGGCACAAAGTCTGGACGATATCCAACAGCAGATTGACAAAAACCAAGGAAACGAACCTTCCCAATTTTCTTGTCAGCTCAGCATTAATGGCACGCACGGCTGGCTCACCTCCAAGGTTTTCGGCAGTACATGGGGTCATGCCATTGGAATTCATTGCAACGGTGCATGTCTATTTGTCTTTGATCCAAACGCTGGCGTGTATACCATCAACCCACGCAATGATGTAAACGTTAAAGGATTTTGTAACGACCTTTGGACTAGCTATGCACCTAACTCGGGCAGGGTAGAACCCGTACATTAAATAGTAGATCGGTATGGAAGATAGCCCTTTAATTTCTCGCCCAGCTATCGAATTCGTACTTAATCAGAAATTTAAAAATTGGGTTGGTCCCGTCAGCTTTATTCTTAGTGTACTTCAGCATACTGGTTTAAGTAATACGCTTCATTCATCGCCAGGTGAATAGAGCGCAATTATCTCGCCTGGTATCGTCAGTTTGGTAAAAAACGACCCATTAGCAACAGATCAGGTTTGATCCGCTTGTACTTAAAGCAAATCTGTATTAGTAAGGATTACTTTCATATTCAATCTGGCCGGGTGTAATAGGCAAGGTTCCGGCGAACCTTTTGTCTTTGGCTACGGCGTAGATGATGAAAACTTCATTTATAATTTATAAAAGATAAACCGATGTTCATTAGCACCTTTGATATTTTCAAAATTGGTATTGGACCATCTTCATCGCATACGATGGGGCCAATGACCGCTGCCGGTCGATTCGTCTCAGATCTAACGTCAGGAAGCAATGGACAATTTTCGCCCATAAGCATCGCGAAGATAAAAGTGAGACTATACGGTTCACTCGCTTATACAGGTAAGGGCCATGCAACGGACAAGGCGCTGATATGGGGCCTTGGTGGTTTTATACCCAGTGAGATTGATCTTAAAGAAGTGGAGCAGTTTGAATCCAGCGTTCGAGAGCGCAAATCGATTACACCACCAGGCTTGCATGAAGTGAGTTTTGATCCTGAAGTCGATATTGAGTTTGATTTCGGGCCTGCTTTGGCACTGCACGCAAATGGAATGGGTTTTTCTGCGCTTACTTCTGACAACCACGTTCTTTGGGAAGAGCGATACTATTCAATCGGCGGCGGATTTGTTTTATCCGAAGACGAACTTCTTACTTCAAGAGAACAAATTCCGACTCAGGGCCACAAAGACACATTTGATAAACATCCTTACCCGTTTAAAAATGCAGCCGAAATGTTGGCAATGGGTAAGAACGCGAATCTCAGCATCGCTCAAATGAAACGAGCTAATGAAGAGGCTGATCTATCACCAAAAGAAGTCGAAGCGCAAGCAGCGCGTTTAATTGCAACCATGCATGCCATAATTGATCGGGGATTGCAAAGCGAAGGAATTTTACCGGGCGGTTTATTCGTGGAGCGACGTGCGGCGCAAATCCATAAGCGACTAATTGCTAGAGAGAAGGCAAACTCAAGCCAGCCTCATGAGATTAATGATTGGTTATGCGTTTATGCCATGGCGGTAAATGAAGAGAACGCCTGTGGTGGACAAGTTGTGACATCACCTACGAACGGTGCTGCGGGTGTGGTGCCGGCGGTGATGCGTTACTTTCAAGACCAGTGCGTCGGTGCGACTGACAATGGCATGCGCGATTTTCTATTTACCGCTGCAGCAATCGGTGGTTTAATAAAACACAACGCCTATATATCGGGTGCCGAGGGTGGTTGCCAGGCTGAAGTGGGTTCTGCATCGGCTATGGCCGCGGCAGGCTTATGTGCAGGCCTGGGTGGTACTAACTCGCAAATAGAAAATGCGGCAGAGATTGCCCTGGAGCACCATTTAGGAATGACTTGTGACCCAGTACAAGGGTTGGTTCAAGTGCCTTGCATTGAGCGTAACGGTATGGGTGCGGTAAAAGCTGTGACGGCGGCGTCTTTAGCCTTGCACGGATCGGGGAAGCATTACATGCCACTGGATAACTGCATAGAAACCATGCGCCAAACGGGCCTGGAAATGAACACGAAGTACAAAGAAACGTCTCAAGGCGGGTTGGCTGTAAATTTACCGGCTTGTTAGCCGTTGACGATCCGGGGTCAAGTTATTGCTCACCTATGGTTAGAGCCGCCGCATAATTTGCATCACAAGGAAGTCGGCCCATGGACCAACGATAATTATCATTCGACTCGTAAGATTGCTCGTCCAAATGTGCTAGCAAGTCGTCAGTTAATTCCAGTTTAAACTGATTAAGCGGAAGGCTGAAGCCTTTTCCGATGGCTTTAACAAACGATTCTTTGTAGGCCCAAAGTTGGAAAAATGCTGCTCTCTGACGGTTCAATGGCTGATTGAATAAGTACTCGCACTCGTGTACTGTAAACGAGTGCTTTGCAATATTTTCGAAGTCGATCTGTTCATTGACGAACTCAATATCGATACCGACTTTTTTATCGATTGATACTGCCACCACCGCAAGCTCGTGCGAGTGCGATAGGTTAAAGTTTATCGGAGACTTTGCGTCGCTATACATCAGACTGGGTTTGCCGTATCGGTTAATGGTGAATTCAATTTGAGAGGCATTAATTTTTGTGTGGTGAGCCAGTATCATTCTTAATACTGCGTGCGACTGCACATATCTATCGTGATGAATTGGCAGTTTGAACCCCTGTGCGCGGCGTTGTTCCTCCGGGTTTAACAAGCACCAGGCGGAGGCCAGCTCTAACGGCGGGGTGCTTAGATCGATGCGGTATATAGCGCAACTGTGTTCTGGCAGGGTCGAACAGTTTTTCCACTGATCAAAATGCCAAATTGGTAACGAATGCACGTTAGTCATGAGAACGGTTTGATAACATTCTAGTTCGACAATCGAACTAAATTCTCGTACAAAGCTCTACTACCGTAGTATTCCCCAAAAGCTTGTAAAGATGAAAGTCCATGATGGGGGAAGTGCGATGCATTTCCATAATAAGGCAAACCCGTAAGTTTACTCCATGACACAAGCAGCAACTCAAAGTACGTCTCCAGCTCCCACCCTGACATCGGGTTCAACACCAGAAGAGATCATCGCACAGTGTGAACTTCTGGCAAAGGGTTTTGCAGAGCGTGCACCGCATCATGACCGTACACGGGAATTTCCAACAGAGAATTTTGACGATCTTCGTCACAGCGGTTTGCTCTCGCTTATGGTCCCTAAAGACAAAGGTGGTTTGGGTGTGGATTTTCTCACCTATACAAAAGCGATTGAGAAACTGGCGGCGGGGGATGGTTCTACAGCGCTTGCCTTCAATATGCACAACATAACTGCTGGTACACTAGCCGAAGCCGACGTTGATAGTTTGTCGGGAAAACGCGCTGATGTACTGAAGAACTTTCGAGATTGGGCGTTCAATGAAATTGTTGTAAAACAAAAGTTGTTTGCGTCTGCAAACTCAGAGCCTGGTGTGGGCGCCCATTTTAGTAAGCTCAAATCGCGCTATAAAAAGGTGGATGACGGTTACATTATTAATGGTTTGAAGTCTTGGGTATCCATGGCTGGCCATGCGGACTATTACGTCACGGCCGCCAAGAAAGAGGGCGGTGACAGTGATTTTCCTGATTTATCTTATTTTGTCGTGGAGCTTGATAATCCGGGCGCAACAATTGAAGTTATTTGGGACACCCTCGGAATGCGTTCCACCTGCACAAACATGATGCACCTTAACGATGTATTTGTGCCGAATGAAGCTCTGTTTCTAGGCACGCAGGGCTTGGGAATGTTGAAGCTTGTTCGAGAGCCCCATTGGACGATTGCCGGTTACATAGGCGTCTACCTTGGCTTATGCACAGCCACCTATGACTTCATGCTTAGCTACCTGAAGAATAAGAAAAAACCGGGCTCCGATGAAACAGTCGTGAGCAGTGAACAGCTTCAACATCAAGTTGGTGAATTAACGGTTGCTATGGAAGCTTGCCGTACAGTGGTTTACGATGCCGCTAGACGTGTTGGCGAGAACCCCGGTGCAGTTGATACTAATGAAGCTGTTCATCGGGCTAAGTACATGGCCGGAGAATTTGGGCCGCATTTGGCGTCACAGGCAATAAGGCTGTGTGGCGGTGCGACTATCGCAAAACGACTCCCTCTAGAGCGCTACTACCGAGATATCCGTTGTGGTGGTTTGATGCCAGCCACAAGCGATGAGTGCTTACTGTATGTGGGCAAGTCAGCTCTGGGTTTTGATATGACTAAGCTCTCTGAGTCTTATTGGTAGGAATGAACATTCTCATAAAAGGGGCAATGGATACAACGGCACGCACTGAGAGCAGCTCACAAATTCAGCAGGGTTTGTATATTCTGCATTGCATCGACCCCGGTAGTGCCACCTACAACGTCAGTTCTAGTTTCCAATTAAAAGGGCCACTTAATCTGGATGCTTTGTCCAGGAGTGTTAAGTGCCTGTTAGAGCGGCATGAGTCGCTGCGATCGGCATTCCGTCTTGATGGCACCGAATTGTTGCAGATTATTTTCTCAGAAGAGGAAATTTGCAAACGAGTTGACGCTACTGGCGGTTGTGTCAACGTTCTGCGTATAGCACCAAGTTTAAGTGAGCGCGAGCGAGATGAACTGCTAAACCAAGAGATCGATAGACCATTTGATTTACATCAAGCCCCCTTATTCCGGTGCACAGTTTTCAGTGATGGATCGGATCAAAACCATTCGCTGGTTATTACCGTTCACCACAGTGTGTTCGACCATCACTCTAAATCGATATTACTTCGGGAGTTGGGGGAGCTCTACACCCAGTATTTAACCAACAAGCACCCGGATCAAGCTCCGCCTAAGTCACAGTTCTCAGACTACCTGCAGTTGCGGCAAGATAAGCTCGAAACAAGCAACCCGGAACGCGCGCTTCAGTATTGGCGCAAAAAACTGGCTGCAGTGGAATCACTGGAGTTGCCACTGGATAACCCGCGTCCGAATTTACCATCGGGTGAAGGTGTTCGCTTAGAAAGAGAACTCCCTGCAGAACTGGTGTCTTCCATAAGAGACTTTGCGAGTTCTCAGCAGGTGACCTTCTTTATCGCCACTCTTACCTTGGCAAAAGTGCTATTGGCATTATGGACGGGAAAAAAAGACATTGCTGTGGGCACCCACATTGCCGATCGTACACATGCAGCTACTAAGGACACGATAGGGTTGTTACTCAATACGCTGGTTTTACGCACAAGTTTGGCTGAGGAAGACACATTCGCCGATCTTTTAAAATCTGTTCAAAAGACGTGCTTCAATGCCTTTCGATATGCAGACACGCCATTCGAAACGTTGGTGAATGAGCTACAACCCACCAGGAATTATCAGAATAATCCATTTTTTGATGTACGCTTTTCGCATCTTACAAGTTCACCGAGTTCTTTAGCGCTGGATGGGCTAAAAGTTGAGCCAATTGAGCTTGTGAATTGCCGTGCTCGATATGATCTGACCCTCACAATCCGAGAGAGTGGAGAGCGTTGTTTTATTCAAACAGAGTACAGAACCTCGCTTTTTGAACGCAGCACCATTGAATGGTTGCTAGATAAATACGTTGCGCTTGCTGAAACATGCCTACACGATCCTTCTACGCGTCTCGATACTTACCCGTTAATTGATGGCGATATGCAATATCAACTTTTGCATCAATACAACGAAACAAAGTCAGACTATCCAGCACAGAAATCGGTGTTTGATCTCATCATTGAGCAGTGTCAGCACACACCTCAAGGTATAGCCTTGCGTTGCGATGGTGAGTGCATGACCTACAGTGAATTGCTGAAGGCTTCGGGGCAGCTCGCAACGCACATGCAAAAGCAAGGTGTGGTCCGTGATGCGCTGGTTGCCATAAATCTGGAGCGATCGATTGACATGGTAGTGGCTGCACTGGCGGTGCTCAGAGTAGGAGCTACTTATCTTCCGGTGGATTATGGTTACCCAGTTTCGCGCATAGAACATATGATTCGCGACTCTGGCTGTGAATTTGTGATTAGTCATTCATGGTTGGACAAAGTGCTGCCCAAAACAGACCTTGCAACTGTTTGCTTAGATACCGAACGCGAACTTATTGGAAGCTTGTCTGCGGATCCACAGGCGGTGGATATTCAACCAGATACATTGGCTTATATCATATACACATCGGGCTCTACCGGCACACCCAAAGGTGTACAGGTCACGCATAGAAACGTGGTTAATTTTCTGTGCAGTATGAGAGAACAACCAGGAATAACATCCCACGACAAGTTGGTAGCCGTGACTACCCTATCTTTCGATATTGCTGTTTTGGAATTGTGGCTCCCCTTAATCAGTGGAGCGACATGCATCATTGCCACCGGCACACAATCCTCCGATGGATCGCAGCTCCGGCAGCTGATTAATGATACACAAGCTACTGTTATGCAAGCCACTCCGGTAACATGGCGATTGTTAATTAAAGCGGGTTGGAAGGGTGCAGCTCATTTTAAATCACTTTGTGGTGGCGAAGCATTACCAGCAGACCTCGCGGCCGATTTGGTGCAACGCTGTGGTGAAGTTTGGAATATGTATGGCCCCACGGAGACCACAGTTTGGTCGAGCATTTATAAAATAAAAACCCCGCCTGACTCTATCTTAATTGGCAAACCCATTGCCAACACCACCATGTATATACTGGATTGGCGACAACAACCCGCCTTTCCTGGAGTCGTGGGCGAGCTGTTTATTGGCGGTGATGGTGTTACAGCAGGGTACTTGGGGAAAAAGGAATTAACCTCTGAGCGCTATGTTCACGCCTCTTTTCTCGATGGGCAAAGAATCTATGCAACGGGTGATGCGGCGCGATACACAGCCGATGGCAACATTGAGTGTTTAGGTCGGCTCGACAATCAAATCAAGGTACGTGGGCACCGAATAGAGCTTGGTGAAATTGAAACTAGATTAAACCAGCACCCCGCGGTTCGACAATCGATAGCCACAACTGTATCGCTAAGTGCTGTTGATATCCGAATTGTTGCAGGGGTAGAGCTGCACACAGCTGAGGATATAGACAACGCACAGTGGCGTGAATGGCTGCGTCAGTTGTTACCAGATTACATGGTGCCGCAAATGATTGTGCCCTTGGCCGAGCTGCCATTAACGCCAAACGGGAAGCTTGACCGGAACGGGCTTGCAGCAATGGATCTGTTATCCGATTTGCCTGCACAGAATCCAGCGCCACCGCAAACCCGACTTGAAAAGGCGTTTGCCCGTATGTGGGCTGAGCTTTTGGGTGCCAGCACGGTACCCGTGAATCAAACGTTTTTTGATTTAGGTGGGCACTCCTTGCTTGCCATGCAATTGATCGCTCGAGCTCGAGAAGAACTGAGTCTTGCGATTGACCCGCTCGCCATGACATCTGAGGGTATCAGAGAGCTTTTAGCCGAACACGACAGCGAGAAGGGTTTAATTGAGGCTTCTCCTAATTTACAGACGAGCCGATCCCTTGAAACCTTCTTCTTCTGCGATGACGATTTGTACGGGCGCTTGCACCGGCCGATCAGCGAGCAAAACGTGCGTGGCGCTGTTTTGCTGTGTAACCCTGTTTTTGCCGAAGCGAGTAATATTTTATGGGCGTATCAGCGGCTGGCGACGATATTGTCGGAGCAGGGTTATTACGTGCTGCGCTTTGATTACTTTGGTTGCGGCAATTCCATGGGTGAGGATGAAGAAGGCGATGCAAGGCGTTGGCAGCAAGATGTCGACGCAGCTGCAAAAAAACTGCTTGATTTATCAGGGCACATCCGACTCTCCGTATTGGGGTTTCGTTATGGCGCCACACTAGCGGCCAGTCTCGATTTGGCGTGTGTGGACAAATTTGTGCTGTGGGAACCTGTTGTGAGTAGTTCGGAGCACATTGCGCTGTTTGACAAGCGTTATCACGGCATGCTGCGCTACCTCAATGTGTTGCACAAGGCCCCTGTTACGTCCAGCGCCAATGAAATAACAGGCTTTTCGACAACACCATTGATGGTTGAATCCGTCCAAGCGTTGGATCTTGTGGGCTTGCCCTTGATAAAGAAAGCATCAACTGTTTTCTGGGTGACAAACAAATCCGACGCTAAGGGTCAACACACCTTTGATGCTGTTAAAAAAAGCGCCAATCGCTTTGTCGCGCATGTAATCAACGATAGTGTGCCTCAGATACAAGATCATGATGATGCAGGTATATGGTTGCCTGGTAAGAGCTTAAACACATTGGTGGAATGCCTTATTGGAGGGTACAGCCGTGCGTGAAATCGCCTGTGATTTTGGAATCAGTTGTAATTTAGTTGGTGTCTATACGAAGGCTAGCGAGTCGACGAGCACTAAAACTCCGAACTTACAAAACTCAAGTAAACCGGTTGTGCTGTTGATTAACTCTGGCTTATTACCCAATACGGGACCATATCGCCTATATGTTCGATTTGCACGGCATTTGGCGACATTAGGATTTGATAGCTTTCGCTTTGATTTGTCAGGAATTGGTGACAGTGACCGACGTAGCGATAAACGGCCAAGAGCGGAACAGCAGATGCGCGATATCGCTGCAGCTATGGATTTTATAGATCATGAATTTAAGCTAAGTCGCTATGTCGCCATGGGAATTTGCACCGGCGCTGATAATGCACATCGTGCCATGTTAGAAGACGTTCGTATTGTTGGTGCTGTGGGTGTTGATGGCTACTACTACAAAACGCGGCGTTACCAATTTAACTATCTTTTCAAAGAGCTTCCACGGCGATTGCTGAAACTTGAGAGCTGGAGGAGAAAGCTTGAGGAATTTGGTGCTCTGATTCGAAATACTGTTGGCGGTAGACGTATTTTTAATGAACAGCCTGTCACTGTGCCTTATCGCTGGGTAGTGCCCGATCGTGATAAAACAGCGGCAGACTACACCGCGTTCATCGAACGAGATGCCAGTAAGCTCTGTATCTTCACGGCGAGTTGGCCCTATAATTACCTACAACAACACGCCGATGCTTTTCCTGATGTTTGTTTTGGCGATAACATCCAAGTGCGTTATTTTGAAGACGCAGAACACGTTTTTCCGTTGGCACAAGAGCGCAACTTACTCACCGAAACCGTTAGTGAGTGGCTGCTCGAGCGTTTTGGAAGCTTGGGAAAATAGATCTGCTATTTTAGGTTTGTTCTGCAAGCTGTTCGTCAACGAAACTGGACAGTGTTTTGATGGATGCAAACACTTGAAAGTCAATGTCTTCATCATCTAACTCTATCGAGAATTCCGATTCTATTAAAGTGAGCAATTGGATAATCCGAATTGAGTCGAAGTTCAAATCATCAAAAAATGTTGATTTAAGTGATAAATCATCAGCAGAAAACTCCACTGCTACAGCGTTGCATATCAGTTGTATGATTCGGTCAGAGGTGTTCGTATCGTTCATTATTGTTGCTTAGCTTTCGTACTACTGTGTGTTTAGGGCATGTATTAGTCATTAACTAATGCAGAGAGCGCCAGGCGATTTATTTTACCGTTTTGACTTAAAGGAAAATCATCGACCAGTCGATAGTTTCGGGGAATCATATAAGGCGGCAAATTTTCCGTGCAGTGAAGAATTGCGTTTTTCTGAAAATCCCCAACTGTAGCGCTCGCATTCTTACCCTTTTTCAGTTGAACAAAAGCAACGAGCGAATCCATTCCCGTATTATCTTGGCCAGAGAATTTGATTACGGCAACCTGTTCAACATTTTCCATTCCGTTAAGACAGGATTCCACTTCACCAAGTTCCACCCGATAGCCCAATATTTTAACCATTGAGTCTACTCTGCCGTGATAGTCCCAATTTTCACCATCCATGCAGCTAACCTGATCTCCTGTGGCGAATGCTCTTGTTTCCACTGCGCGAGGATCTGGTAGCCAATAGTGTGCGTCCGAGTCCTCATGACCAAAATAGCCACTCATGATAGCGGGGCCTGCAACACACAGTTCGCCACGTATTCCGATTTCAGCGGGCTCATCACTTCGTCGCGTAAATAAGTGCGTGTCGGGTATGGCCTGGCCAATGGGCATTCGCTCAAGGTTGAAATGCTTTGGCACTCGGTAGTAAGTGCACACATTGGTTTCCGTAGGACCGTATAAATTGGCGTAGTTAACATGATCTGGCAAGAGTTGCCTAAACTGCTGAAAGAGTGGTACCGGAAATTCCTCGCCAGCGAACAAAACCGTGTGAATCGTGCTTAGATCTCTTTTATCCATTTTCCCGCGCTGCATTAACAGTATTAACGTTGAAGGAACAGCGTAAATAAGCGTTATCTCGTGTTGTTGCAAGAAAGCCGACAACCGGGCAGGGAATACTTTTAGCTTTTCCGGCACAAGGTACAAGGTTGCGCCGGCAGTGAGCGTTGAAAAAAGGTCGAAAGTGGTTAAGTCAAAAGTCAGTGGTGATACTGAGGCGATTCGATCAGTATCCAAGAGCTGAAATTCAGTTTTTGCCCATGCTGGAAAATGCCGAGCGGCGCGGTGCGATACGGTTACGCCTTTTGGCGTTCCAGTCGAGCCTGAGGTATATAGCATAT
>CAYSZH010000136.1:6915-12848 GCA_964435305.1 uncultured Granulosicoccaceae bacterium | reverse complement strand
ATGCGACAACGTATCGTATTCACGTAACAAGCGGCGTAATACACTATCGCTTAATTTTAAACGTTCAGCTTCTAAACAATCCGCTCCGGTCGCCTGATAAACCTGTACGCGCGCGCCCAAGTGTCCTTCTATTTTCAAGAATTTGAGTCACGAACTCCTCCTGCTCCTTTAGCACACTCGAGGTTAATACAAGCGCTCGCCCAGATTTTCCTTACGATGGCAATTGTCACTGGCGCCTGGTATATCCACTGGCGCTGGAGTGCCTCCCTTAACATGGATGCATTATGGCTGGCTCTGCCACTGGTTCTTGCAGAAACGGGAGCCTATATTGGTCTTGTGCTTTTTGCTGTGACTATATGGCGTGTTGACGATGTTAAAAAGAAGCCCCCGCCTAGTTGCGTCACTCAAGTGGATTCAGGTCAACAAAGAGAGCCTGGTCAAATATCTGTGGATGTGTTTTTCCCAACATTTGATGAAGATGTTGATCTTGTTCGGCTGAGTTTGCAGGATGCACATAGCATCACTTACCCACACGATATTAATGTTCAGATCCACGTGCTTGATGATGGGAACCGTCCCGAGATGGCGCAACTGGCGCAAGAATTGGGCTGCAATTACATCACGCGCGACAACAATATTGGGTATAAAGCCGGCAACATGCGCAACGCCATGGAGCAAACATCTGGCGATTTCATTCTTATTTGTGATGCAGACACCAGGCCGTTCTCAACCATCCTGGAAAATACGCTTGGCTACTTTCGAGACCCCGATGTTGCGTGGGTGCAAACCCCCCAATGGTTTTTCGATTTACCGGCAGGGCGTCGAGTAGGAGAGGTGCTCGGACAGAGGTTAGGAAAGTTCGGACATAAATGTGGATGGGTGATGGAATCTTGCCTGGGCGAAATCCGAATTGGAGAGGACCCGTTCGTCAATGATCCAAAACTGTTCTATGACGTGATTTTGCGTCGTCGTAACTGGGCCAATGCCTCATTTTGTTGTGGTGCAGGTTCGCTGCACAGGCGCGAAGCGGTAATGCAGGCAGCCCTTCGACAGTTTGGTCAGGAAGTACAAAAAATGGCACACCGAAAAACAGATGTGCTTAGCAAGCTTACTGGCGAGCATCACACAGACGAAAACGTACGTCATGTGATCACACAGCAAGTCGCTAAGGAACGGGAATTTACGCCATACAAATTTCATGTGTCAGAAGATATCTACACTTCGATTGTGTTGCACTCCGATACAGAGCGAGAGTGGAAGTCTGTTATGCATCCGAATGTGGAGTCCAAAATGCTCTCTCCACAGGATTTGCTTACCTGGACTGTGCAGCGCTTTAAATATGCTGGTGGCACTCTTGATATTGCCTTGAATGACAATTTTCTATTCCGTAAAGGTTTATCCATTAAACAACGCCTTATGTATGGATCTACTGTTTGGTCCTACTTGGGTGGTTTATGGAACGCCGTTTTTCTTATGGCACCGATGGTGTATTTTTATTTCGCAATTGCCCCGGTTACGGCGTACTCTCTGGATTTTTACAAACACATTTTTCCGTTTTTGTTTTTAACCGAGCTGAGCATGATGTTTGCGTTCTGGGGTATTTCGGGGCGTAAAGCCAAATTCAGTTATCTGGCGTTTTTCCCGGTTAATCTAAAAGCCATTTGGACTGTGTTGCGTGGTAAGAAGATCAGTTTTCCTGTCACCCCAAAAGAGCGACAGGATGGTAATTTTGCTTTGCTGGTCTGGCCACAGCTTTCTATTGTCGTGCTTACGCTTGTGGGTATGGTGTACGCTTGGTCGCACTATTTGCTCGGTGCAAGCTCGCTGAATTTATCAGGGCTCTTTATCAATACATTTTGGGGCGCAAATAATGTACTGGCTTTGTCTGGCATTATATACGCGGCGTTTTGGCGGCCTTCAGCAGCTAATCAAGTTGTAGAAGAAATTCTACCAGTTACAGAGTTTGCAAAAGCCGCATGAGTAACTTAAAGTCCAATTTGATTAAGGCGCGCAGTAATATAGCGTTTCTCGTTGGTTTAACACTCGCATTTGGTTTGGTGTTTTCATTGGAAAAATGGAACCCAAGCCCGGTTGAAAACCCATTGTCAAATGCTCACACCTCCACTAATGCGGAAACGGCAAATGCTGAGAAGGTATCAGTAAGGGCTACTATCGCACTTGATACAACAACGGTAAATGGGCGTGAGCAGCGGCAGCTGACACCAGAGGAGCTTCAATGGGCGAAGACGGCCTGGCAGTATTTCGAGAATAATTATCAGCAAGAGACCGGCATGGTTAATTCAGTTGATAACTATCCGGCATCCACGATGTGGGATACCTCTTCATACCTCTTAGGTCTTATCGCGGCGCAGCGCCTGGATATTGTGGATGATAGAACATTTGAGAGTCGTGTAACCAAGTTACTGGGTTCGTTAGCGAGTATGCCGCTGTTTGAAAATACGCTTCCAAATAAATCATATGATACGCGCTCTCTTGCTATGGTGACTTACACCAATGATGCAACTGATCGAGGTATTGGTTGGTCGGCTATTGATGTCGGACGGATTATGGTTCCGTTGAATATTCTGGTTTGGCAATATCCTGCGCATACTCAACAAGTAGGCGAAGTGCTGGCACACTGGAATCTTGCTGCATTAGAAAGCAATTCTGAGATGATTGGCACCGATGTAGACGAAGATGGCAACACGCTCTTTGTGCAGGAGGGGCGCCTTGGTTACGAAGAGTATGCAGCGAAAGCCTTATCGCTTGTTGGGATGGATTTAAGCAAAGCAATGGATTATGAAAAGGACACTCAACTAGAAAACGTTTTCGATATTCAGATCGCAACCGATCGACGAACGCCTGAAGAATTCGGTGCACTTAATTACGTGGTATCTGAACCGTATGTGCTCGATGGCGTTGAATATGGTTGGGATCGATATTCGCGTGAGCTGGCAGCGCGCATTTACCAGGTTCAGCAAAAGCGCTATGAGCAAACAGGTGTGCTCACCGCCGTCAGTGAGGACAACATCGATAAGGCCCCTTATTTTGTTTATAACACGGTTTTTGCTGATGGCAAGGCATGGAATGCTATTAATGACAAGGGCGATGATTTATCCGAATTTAGAAGTGTGAGTACAAAGGCCGTGTTTGGATTTCATGCATTGTTTGATACAGACTACAGCGCTAGGTTGCTGGCCCACATAGAGAATAATTTTGAGGCGGAGCGTGGCTGGTACTCAGGTATTTACGAAAATTCTGGCGAGCCTAATACGGCCATCACGGCAAATACAAACGGTATTATCCTTGAGAGCCTGCATTACATCGTAAACGGCCCTCTAATCGCATTTCGACCGCACAATGAGCGTGTTTTGGCGGAAGTAAATGATGAATAAACTGTCGTTTAATGACAGTTGCACACCCTAATTTACTGGCTCTTCAAAAAAACATCACGGCAGATATTAGCCAAGGCCGCGTAAATCGTTATAATTAGGTCACGAGTAAAATAAAATCCCCAGGTAACGCCTAAATTCGTATGAATTCAACGCCTTCACACAAACTGGTCGGTGACATAGGTGGCACTAACGCGCGGTTCGCATTGTTGGATAACGAGGGTGCTCCCGTGGGCGCGCAAACCTACCCAACCGCAAACTACCCCGGTATTGAATCCGCGATAGGGCAGTTCTTAGGGGACAATGCCGTAGATCGAGTCAATTCTGCGTCTATTGCGGTGGCCACGCCTGTCTCCTCAGACAGTATTTCTTTTACCAATAACAAACGCTGGTCATTCTCGATAAAGGCAGTCAAAAATGCACTGGGTCTCGAGCGATTGCATGTACTTAACGATTTCACTGCGCTAGCGTTGTCGGTGCCCCATCTATCGCATGAATCTCTCGTTCGTTGGGGTGGTGAGGATCCCGCAGCAGGCGGTGCGATAGCGGTGTTAGGGCCTGGTACCGGGCTGGGGGTTTCTGGTTTAGTGCCAAACGGTATTGGCGGCTGGGCGCCCCTTTCGTCGGAGGGCGGGCACGTCAATTCACCTTGTCATACCGATAGAGAAATTGCCGTGTACAAACTATTTCGATCTAAATTTGATCACGTGTCCGCTGAGCGATTCTTATCTGGTCCCGGTCTGGTGTTGTTACATAATGCGTTGCGAGAGCTTGATGGACAGCCTGCCCACGCATTACGGCCATCGGATATCACTGAAAAAGGCGTATCCGGTGAGGACTCCTACTGTCGAGAAACCCTCGACATGTTCTGTGCACTATTGGGTGGCTGTGCCGGCAATTTGGCCGTTACACTCGGCGCTAGTGGCGGTGTTTACATTGGTGGCGGTATTGTCCCCAAGCTTGGACAATTTTTTTACGATTCTGACTTTCGAGCCCGATTTGATGGTAAAGGCCGAATGGCGAAAAAGATGATGGCTATGCCCGTGTTCGTCATCACAGAACCGTATCCTGCGCTAACAGGTGCCGCACAGCTTCTCAAGGCAGCGTCTTGAAATTGCCGTAAAAGTCTTTATATTTTCTCATAATTGCGTATGAACTGCAGATGAGGAGATGAAGCATGGCAGGCTATAGAAACGATCCATTTATCAATCTGGATGGCATTCAAAAGCTACAGCAGGAACTTGGAAAACTATTTGAAGGTGAGTGGGTCAAGCCTTCGGCGCGACAAGATGTGGATGGTAACTGGATACCTTCCATGGATTCGCTCAGTAGCGAAAATTCCTATCAATTTCTACTCGACTTGCCCGGTGTGGCACTGGATGCCGTAAATGTTAGTGTGCACCGAGGAGTCTTAACGATCAGTGGGTCTCGTACCGGTGTAGTCGATTCAAATTTTGGTCAGCAAGAGCGGCCATCCGGTGCTTTTTCGAGATCGATTACGTTGCCAGATGATGTGCAGGAAGACAGCTGCGCCGCACGTATGGATAACGGGGTTCTGACAATCACTGTTAACCGTAGTCAGGTTACCCCAGCTCGAACCATTCCAGTTAATCACCCTAGTTAATTTTTAAAGATAACTGAGGGAGCTTTTGTTTGCCTAAAAGCGGCTTACAAGCTCCTTCGAAACCGGTTGGCTACAGGTTTGTAACCGGTTGGTATTCTTCGAATATCGAATAGATCTGATCAATGGTTTCTATCAGATAGTCTTCACAATCTGAAATTGAACTTTCAGACGATGCTAGCGCAAGCCCCGTTGTCGTGTCATAGTCGCAGTGAACGGGTATGGTAATTCCGCCTGGTGGGTTTTCCAATGTAAGACGATTGTCTTCACCGTTAAACGTTATTTGAACCGGATCAGTTGGTTGAGGACGTTCGGGTGTAAAGCTATCTGCGCTGTTCTCAGTTGAGCTCCATAGCAGCGGTAACTCCAATGTGGCAACGACCAATTCGCACTTTGCAAACTCATCGTTTAGCATACCCATTGCGCACTCATTTGATTCGGAGGTGCGAACGGAGCTCACGTAGATCGGCACCGCTGTCGCGGCGTATGGCTGATCGCAAGCAAGTTCAAGTAGTGCATTTCCCAGCGCCGGCTCAAAATCGCCAATGCAAGTTGTTTGCTGATCTGTCAGAGCTTCACCTTGTCGCAATGTCTGATTTAAAGTGACTAGTGCCTGCGCACTTAAAGACTGAATGAGCCCAAGAACGTCGTCCATCGGTGTTTGGTTTGTTGCAGCTTCGTCTATAGCATTGCTATCCAAATGGTCAGCACTAGCTTCGTTTTCGAGTTCTTCTGCTTTTGCTATGCTGGGTTCATCTTCAGGTTGATCTGCGTTTTCGGTGGATTCGTTTATTGAGCCGTCGATAACATTAAAAGCCGTTGGGTCATCTTCGGCGGTACCTCCGCCTGCGCTTATCTGATTTTGTACGACGTCTGAATACGCAATCTGCTCTTCTTGTTCAGTGGCGGCTGTTGTCGCT
>CAYSZH010000136.1:0-6815 GCA_964435305.1 uncultured Granulosicoccaceae bacterium | reverse complement strand
GCTTCGGCTTCGGCAGTAAGGGCATTGTCTGGACTTGCCACTGGATCAGCATTGGTGCTGCCAGAATGGCTCGAATTTGAGGCACTACTGCTGCACGCAACGATACACACTGAAAATGTGATCAACACGAAAATGCGGACCAATTTAGTACTGGATTGTAGTCTGCTGTATGAATTCATATAGCGCAGAACCTAAAAGGTAGATAATCGATTAACATACGCAACAATACGATTTTTGTACATTCAGAATAGTTACGTAATCCACACTTTTCGATGAGAAAGCCATGAGTAATATTATTGACGGGAAGGCGTTCGCAGCTAATTTGCGATCCGAGTTATCGATTAAGGTAGCAGCTCTTAAAAGCCAACATAACCTGGTGCCGGGTTTAGCGGTTGTACTGGTCGGTGAGGACCCGGCAAGTGAAGTCTATGTGCGTAACAAGGCGAAGCAGACAGTAGAGGTGGGGATGACCTCTTTTGAACATAAGCTGGATGCCAGTACGGCTGAATCTGATTTGCTTGAATTAATCGGCACACTAAATGACGATGAGAAAGTTCATGGCATTCTGGTGCAACTACCACTGCCAAAGCATATCGATGAATCCAAAGTACTCGACGCCATTAATTACCAAAAAGACGTTGATGGCTTTCATTTATTAAATGTGGGTTTATTGAGTACCGGTGGCACTGGCGTTGTACCATGCACACCGCTTGGCTGCATTATGATGTTAAAAGATCGTCTTGGTGATCTTAGTGGTAAAAATGCAGTGGTCGTTGGCCGTTCTAATATTGTCGGTAAACCCATGGCCAACTTGCTGTTGCAAGAGAGTTGTACCGTGACAATCGCACATTCTCGAACACAGCAGTTAGAGGAGGTTTGTCGTGCAGCTGATATTCTTGTCGCTGCAGTTGGCCGCCCTGAAATGATTCCCGGTGATTGGGTCAAACCGGGTGCTGCTGTGATCGATGTGGGCATTAACCGTATCGAAAGGGATGGCAAGAAAAAACTTGTGGGTGATGTCGAATTTGAATCCGCATCAAAAGTCGCTGGCGCTATTACACCTGTGCCAGGCGGTGTTGGGCCCATGACCATCGCCTGTCTGCTGCACAATACGGTTCAGCAAGCCTGCCGACAACAAGGGGTTGAAATGCCAGGCTAATTTCTTAGTTAATGCGGTGTTAATCCGGTGTTAATCCGGTGTCTGGACAGGTCGAACTAAATCGATTGTCCTGGCGCTTTTCTGACACCGATCGGCCACACCGCATCGGTCATCCACATTCCTTCAAACTCGCCGTCTATCTGTTTGCCAACCTCGAACATAAAGCCATGCTGATCGCCCGATAGAGTAGTAAGCCAAACCGCCTGGCGAGCCTTGTTCTCGTTTATCTGTACTTCAGAATATTCAGCAGACGCATGGTTAAGCATAACCGCAAACCCTCCTTTAATCATTGATCTAAACCTTGCCAAAGGCCCTGTCATGCTTTTATTACCAGGTGATGCAAACCTGTAAACCGTTGCAATACCTTTATCATCAGCCGTGGAATCGTTGGTTTGAAGTGCTTCAACGACAATCCGAATAACCTCATCGGCTTCTAAATCAAGGCTTGGGGACAGCGATACGGAGTCGGCAAAAGTAAAAGATGAGCAGCAAAGCAGGCAAGCTGCCAGTATCTGTGCGAACTTTGTCATGATTTTGACCTTGGCTGAGTAGTAGACTTCTTATTACCTTAATACGTGTCATGTTGGCAAGTCGGATCGAAAATGCCCAAAAACTCAGATACCCTGAGGGCCATGAACTTTTCCCTATTTAAAAATCAGCAGAGCGCTCTGATTGTTGCCTGCTGCTTGCTACTGGGCTCATTGCAGGTTTCTGCCGAATCCGAATCACCGTGGCTGCAAAGAAATTTATCAAATGCTGATGCAATCCATTTACTCTCACGAACAGGCTTCGGCGCTTCTTTAGACCAAATCAATAATTTGCAAGGAATGTCTCGGCGCGAAGCGGTGCAGCACATTGTAGATGGGTTGACCACCGCGCCTAAGGTACCTATGCCTGAATGGGTAAACGCACCCGCACCTCGATACTGGGCGCGTGGGTTGCTTGAGGAGAAACAGAAACGTGCTTTTGATCAGACTCGCGACAGAGAGATCAACGAGCTTCGTCAATGGTGGATAAACAACATGTTAACCACTGATTCACCGCAATCTGAACGATTGGTATTTTTCTGGCACGATCATTTTGCTACGAGCTATCACGGGGTGTCTCGGCAAAGCACCAGCATGGCCAGACAAAACCAAACGTTTCGACAATTGGGGCTGGGATCTTATCGCGAATTACTACTGGCGATGATAAGAGATCCAGCCTTGCTGCAGTTTTTAAATAATCAGTCAAGTAATAAACGTAAACCAAACGAAAATCTTGCTAGGGAACTTCTCGAACTTTTTACCTTGGGAGAAGGAGAGTATTCCGAGACCACGGTTAAACAGGCAGCACGAGCGCTTACCGGGTATGGGTACAGCCCGAGGCATAATATGTCTTTTATGCTTGCAGGCTATAAACGCGACATGGCGCCTAAAACAATTTTTGGCGTGACCGCTGTGCATGATGGCGACTCATTAGTTGAGCTGATACTGGAACAACCAGCGGCGGCTCAATATCTAGTCACACGTTTCTGGCATGCTTTTATTTCAGATGCGACACCCGATCCCGAATTTGTACGCAAGCTAGCTCAACGCTTCCGGTTATCTGATTATCAGTTGCAAGCGCTGTATACAGATATGCTTAACAGTGAAGCGTTTTGGGCCGATGAGAATCGACTGTCATTAGTAAAGTCACCACTGACACTTCTCGTGGGTAGTGCGAGAACGCTTGATTACCCCAAGAAGCACTGGACAAAGTTTCCATCCGTGCTTGCGTTATTAGGTATGGATTTATTCGCTCCGCCAAATGTGTCTGGCTGGACTGAAGGCGGTGCTTTCGTAACGCCAGGCCGATTGCTGAATCGCCAACTAGCGCTAAGTGATGTTGTGTTGGATGGGTTTGAGCACGGTTCTGATGGATCAAATGCTTCCGGCGATACGAAATCTAACAGTATGGCAAACAATTCAGGCATGGCCTCGACAATGGGTCCATCAAACAGCATGCAATCTGGCGACATGTTAAGCGCCACAAGTAGCACAGGCGCAATGATGGAATCCGCCACGCCATCATCAGAAAAAACCGTGCAGGTAATGGAAGTGCATGCACGGCCGCAGCAACGCACCATGCAAGTTCGATTTGCGGCGCACGATTATAAAGGAGCCCCAGAATTCACTGTGTCATTGTTAGACGGAAATGACAGTCTGTGGTCCAGTGAGGTTATTCAAGCGCAACAAGGGATTGATACCGAGCGATTCGGGAAAACCACAATGAGTTTGCTCACTTGGGAGGATATTGTGCTCTCGGTCGATGAAAATGCATTGGCGCAGGCAAACCAAATTTCAATTGACTTTATCAATGATGCTGCGGGCCCAAGTGGCGATCGCAACCTTTTTATTGATGGTGCATTTCTTAATGGACAACTAATGAGCGCATCTACTGGCACCAATCACACCCGCTGTCCACCCAAGAACCCTGGTAATGCAGGTCGTATGTACTGTGGAGGCAAACTTTCTATTCCGTTATCAACTAACTTGGCTATTGAGGGTAAAGTCTCTGGCTCGTTAGAACAAACTGGGTATCAGGCCGCTGAGGCCAGAATATTCTGGAGTAACAAGCGTAAGTCCAGAATAGTGACCACCGTATCGCTTGAAGATTTTGTAACGCCAGAAGTGTTCTTTAACACGTTCAGTTTTTCGATTGTTAGCAATGATGTCGATCAGCTCGCTGTTCAGTTGAGTTCGTTCGGCTGTTCAACAGAATGTGTGGAAAAATGGCCTGCCTGTGCGTGGCAGGAAAAAAATTCACCTGCGCAAAAGTATCTCTTTTTCCCTCTTGAAGAGACAAACGATGAGCAGCTGCGATGCCACTACGATAGTTTACAGGTGCATGAGAAAAAACTGATAGACGTGTTAAAGACGAATGCCATGTCGCTCTTGGCTTACGTCAATGAAACTGCAATACGTAAGCGTGACATTGATACCGTAGCGCATTGGCAGCAACGGATTGCGCAGATGGCATCGGTGAATTTAAATGGCGGTGCAGCTACGACCGCTGTGAACATTATTTCCGAAAACTATGTCAATAAGGATACTGTTTTTAAACCGACGTTTTTTCAGAAACCCACGATCACTTATACAAACGGCTGGGCTGTAAATGATATGGCTCATCAGTCGGCAGCGAGTATCAGTGAATTGATTCTAACCGGAGCTGATGCCGGTGACATTTCTGGTCTGGAAGACCTACATAGCTTGCCCGTAGCGCAACAAATAGAAAAGATTATTGCGCATCCAGTGTTTCAGGTTTATTAAAACAGCAAACCAAGGAACCATTAATGTGCTACAGCCAGGGTTGACACATGAATAGACGAAACGTTTTAAAGGCATTGAGTTTAGGCTTAGCCTTGCCAGCAGGTATATCGCTGCCAGCATCGCAGCTGCTGGCACAGACAGCTGCCAGCGGTAAAAGACTGTTGTTAGTTGAGCTCAGTGGTGCAAACGATGGGCTTAATACGCTGGTACCTTACCGAAACGATCTCTATCATAAACTGCGTCCGGTGCTCTCGCTTACAAACAAAGAAATTGTGATGCTGGATGATGATACGGGTTTGCATAGTTCGCTAAAAGAGCTCATGCCCTTATGGGAACAGGGCGATCTGGCCTGGGTGGATGGCCTGGGTTATCCCAAAGCCAATCGGTCTCATTTTAAAAGTATCGCCTTATGGGAAACCGGTGGAGATGGTGGCCGAGAGGGTCGCGATGGTTGGATGACACACGATATCGAACATCGCCTAGCAAGAGGTGTGGTGGATGCTCATGGCATAAGCATGGAGGGTCGTCTTAACCTATTTTCCAGTGAGAGTGGTCGTTGGATGTCTCTGGAATCCACCCGCCAGATCGAAAATACGCAAGTGCCATTACCCGATGATGGTCAGCAATACAATTCGGCCGTGGAACTTGTCGCGGCGCGAATGCAGGAATTGCATCACACCATGGATAGTTTAAGCAGCAAACTCAAAAAACAGAAACGCTCGCCACGGGTTAAAGGTGGGTCATTGGGGCCACAGCTAGATGAAGTGTTGAGACTGATTAGCGCCGGTGTCGATACACCGGTATACCGAGTTCAGCTCAATGGGTTTGATACCCACAATAATCAAATTCCACGGCACAAAAGATTACTCCGTGAACTTGGTAGCGGGATAAAGCAGTTTCGGGATGGCCTTGTCGCCTTGGGCGAGTGGAATAATACGCTCATAATGAGTTACTCAGAATTTGGTCGTCGTGCAGCCGAAAACGCATCAGGCGGTACAGATCACGGCACCGCAGCGCCGCATTTTCTGGCAGGTGGCGCAGTTAACTCTGGTCTGTACGGTAATCCTACTGACCTATCCCATCTTGTCGATGGTGACCCAACTTACACCACAGACTATAGATCTGTTTACGATCAAGTATTGGCTAACTGGTTTGATATACCTGACAACCGATTTTCCCAGTACCGTAACAGCGCACTATCGGGGCTCATTAGTTAATTAAACGCCTTATTTTCGCGCCAAGGCCTCTCCTGGCTGCATATGTCGCAGGCAGGCGTTTACAGGCTGGTCCAGCATGCACTAAACTGGCGATATGTGGTTAAAGATCAAATGCTTGGCTCCTGATCTACAAAAGTTGAGTGCTTGTTGTGGATAAACCCCTTCATCGTTCTGGTAACGAAGCTGTTGTTGTGGATGGTTTGCACAAACGTTTCGGTGATCTTGAAGTGTTGCGAGGTGTTGGCTTACGAGCTCACGAAGGTGATGTCCTGTCGATAATAGGCGCGAGCGGATCGGGTAAGAGTACCTTTCTGCGTTGCATTAACCTCCTCGAACTTCCCACGGCTGGGACCATTCAGGTTGCTGGCGAATCCATACGTTTTAATCAAGGTACAGGTGCTGACAAAGGCTCGCTTGTGCCGGCTGACACTAAACAAGTCGAGCGATTGCGCATCAAGCTTGGCATGGTATTCCAGAGCTTCAATCTATGGGCACATATGACGGTGCTTCAAAACGTGATGGAAGTTCCCATACACGTTCAGAAACTCAGTAAAGCTGCTGCGCGCGAGAAAGCCGAGCATTTTCTCAATCGGGTTGGATTATGGGAAAAACGGGATCAGTACCCGGCCTTTTTATCTGGTGGGCAACAACAACGAGCAGCGATAGCGCGCGCACTGGCTATTGAACCTCGCGTCATGTTGTTTGACGAACCCACATCTGCTCTCGATCCAGAACTTGTGGGTGAAGTACTTAAGGTAATTCACACCCTTGCTGACGAAGGCAGAACCATGATTTTGGTGACACATGAAATGCACTTTGCCAGAGAGGTGTCTAATCAGGTGCTGTTTCTTCACGAAGGTGTAGTAGAAGAATCCGGTACTGCCAGGCAAGTATTTCATGAAGCCAATAGCGAACGATGTAAGGCGTTTGTTTCAACTGTTCCGTTTGAAGCACATGTTAGTTAGAGAAAGTGACTTGAATAGAGTAACTTAAAGAGAGTGACTTAAAGAGAGTGACTCAGAGAAATTGCATAGCGCCTTTGGGGCGTTAGATTTAGATTAATGATTTAAATTAATAAGGAGACGAGTAACTATGAAGAAACTACTATCAACATTAGCATTGACACTTACCCTTGGCGCCGGCAGCGCA
>CAYSZH010000135.1:0-12997 GCA_964435305.1 uncultured Granulosicoccaceae bacterium | reverse complement strand
ACCACCCAAACAACCAAGCCCAAAGAGCCGCTTTTACAGCGGCTTTTTTGTGCGTGTAGATAAACATGAATGACCATTACATCGACCCGGTAGAAGAAGACCAGAACGCAATACAGGCTGAGCATGATAAGCAAAAGTTCTTCGAGATGGCCGAAAAATACGCCGATTTCAAGGTCAAAAACCCAGATTTATACGCATGGCTTTATTCAATGGCTGATGCTGACGAGAAAGCGGCAACCGAAAAACTCATAGACAACATCAGCGACGAATCAAACACAGAGCAGCGTTTCATTATCAGAGCGTGTCGTTATTACCGGCAGTGGCTCGAAGATGGCGACAACGCTGTGGCAGTTATGCGCACCCAGACAGAACCAAGTAACTAACACGAGGAAATATTATGCCTGACGAAATGACCGAAAAAGAAATCAAGGCCGAGCGACAAACGACTGCAGAAATGGAAGCTGAAGCCGGGGCTGTGGTTGAGACTGAGCCAGAGGTACCAGCGCCAGAGATCGAGCAGCCAGCGGTAGAAGAGGCAGCGCCAGAGCCGCAGACAGTTCAGGAGGTTCGTCAGGCTAAGCTTGATCAGATATCGACTGATTTCAGAGCTGATGAAGCGCCGGTGGTTGAAGCCGAAGAACCGGAGCCTGAACCAGAACCAGAACCAGAACCAGAGCCTGAGCCTGAGCCTGAGCCTGCAGAGGCCGCGCCAGAATCACCGCTCAAGACCGTAGACGGCAAGCTCATGGCCACCATAAAGGTGGACGGTGTTGAGCAAGATGTTGAATATGATAAACTTATCGCAGATGCGCAAAAAGTGAATACCGCTACACAGCGATTTCAAGAGAACGCGCAGCTACGAAAAGAAATAGATTCGCTTAAAGCGCAAGTGAATCAACGACCACCCGATCAGGGCGTCGATCAATCCGCTCCACCTACTGGCGAGCAACAGGGCATTACTACCGACACGCTGAATAAGGCCGTGTTAGATGGTGATGAACAAGCGTCACAACAAGTTGTTGATAGGCTGAACACTGAAGCACCGACCATTGATGAAGTGGTAGATGCAACATTGTTCGAAACGGAGCGCCGCAAGGCAATAGATACCGTCGTTAACGCAAATGACGTTAATCAAGGTATCGCTCAGAACCCTGAAGAACTCGAAATTGCGAATGATTTCAGCGCAATGCTACGAGAGCGCGAACCCGATTTGTCTATAGAGGACAATGTCGAGAAGGCGTTCAAATTGGCACGAGTGTCATTAGGAAAACCAGAGCCAGAAACCGCGCAAGCGGAAACAACTCAAGTTGACGAATCCCTGTCAGAGCGAAAGGCCGCAAAGGTAGCTCATACAACGGGCAATTTGGCTGCTAGCTCAAAACGCGCAAGTGTGGGAGTAGATCAGAAACCTTACTCTCAGAAGTCAGAAATAGCCGATATGCGCGACAACAGAAAGGCGCGTTTTGGCTGACAACTTGAGGTAGTTCAAAATGCCAATGCCATTAGCGACCGCACCAGCGGCGGCACAACCAGCTAACGTAGGTCAACTATGGTTAGCACATGAGACAGGCGGCTACATGTTTGCGCCGAACCTGTCGCGATATCTTCGCATTCGAGTACAAGCGCGTTGCCGTTTTCGTCAGTTCTGCGATTTGCCAGAAGATACGCAAAAAGCCAAACATGCCGGTGATACCTTTCATTGGAACGTTTACGGCGACATTCCAGACGCAGACGGCGGTGAAATTCTGGAAACGGATACTATCCCGCATTCACGTTTGCAAGCAGCACAGGGTAAGTGTGTTGTTACTGAATTTGCACTCGGTGTTTACTATTCCGGCAAGCTTGATGATCTATCAGAGCATCCAGTACGCGGGATTATTGAACAAGCACTAGAGCGTCATTGCGCACGCAAGCTTGATGCACGAGCACATCAGCAGTGGGATAAAACATTGCTTAAGGTTGGCCCACAAGGCGGCAACTCAGCGACTAATATCGAGCTGAATGCAACCGGTGTAGCCACATCGGCTAACGCTGCAGCGCTATCTAAGCGTCACGTTAAAGCGATTGCTACCATGATGCGCGAGCGCGATATCCCGACTTATCGCAACGGTGATTATTACTCTATTGCACGGCCAGCGACCTATGAAGTACTTGAGTCTGAGCTTGAGAATGTACACCAGTACACCGACGCCGGATTCAAAATGATCATGGACGGTGAAAAAGGTCGTTACCAGGGTATTCGGTTTGTAGAACAGACCAACATTCCCGACAGTCCCGAATTTGTCGGCGGCTTTTCTGGTGATGCATTTTTCTTTGGTGAAGACTGCGTAGCGGAATGCGTCGTGGTGCCTGAAGAGATGCGCGGCAAGATTCCGAGTAATGATTACGGACGTGATAAGGGCGTGGCGTACTACTACTTGGGTAACTTCGCTCCAACTCGTTTGGATGCTGGCGATACTCGCGTATTGCACTGGGATTCTGCATAAGCGGTAACTAATACGGTGGCCGCTGTATGGCGGTCGCTGTAACTCGAACTCACAACAGGAATATTCATTATGAAGAATGGCAAAATGAAACCGTCAACACAGAATAACAAGGTAGGTCGTGCGTCGGCATCGGCAGGCATGACCAACAGCGCTGGCGTTACCGATGGCCTATCGTCACATCGTCAAATCAAGTCCGGTAATTCTAAAATGGGCATGTCACACGGTGAAGGTGAGCGGCCAAAGTCGATTGCATCTACCACGCTGACACACGGCGGTAAATCGTTCAAAACCAAGTAAGCATCATTAATAGCTGGCCGGTTTATCCGGCTGGCTTGAGGATTGAGCATGTCAAAGAACATCAAGACAAAAGATGGTTATTGGGGAGAGCATAGCCGCAATCCTGAGCATCGTCACCGCGTTGCAACCGGCGAGCATGCGCAGGTAAACGACCCTAATGCATTGCAGCAAGGCTACACACGTTCACCCATGACAGGTGTTGCAGATGCTTACATGGACGATGGTATACGCCGCTACCCAGAAGGCTATGACGAATGAGCACACCACAACCCGTACAACGATCAGCCGACTCTATTGCTGAGAATGCATTAGCGGCTCGACAAGACGCAAAAAAGAATTTGTTGTCTGAAGGCTGGACGCAATTGCATCCGCCTATGGGCGATGCTGCGTTTTATCGAGGCGATGATTATCTGAACGCACTGGGTGAGCCTGTAGACAAACCTGCAGAGCCTGAAAAGGATTACATGGTTGCTGCATTTGAAGAAGCACACGATCTTGTTGAGGAAATGAGCAGAACGCAGCTTGCTGCTTTTTTGATGGGGCCAGATGGCCTTAGAAAATCAGCGCTAAAGGTGGGACTGCATAAACAGAATGGCGAAAGTCAAAAGAAGTTTTTATCACTCTACTCTGATGATCAGCTTATTGATTATTTGAAAGAATTCGGCCTTGACATTGATTCTAAAATGCAAAGACCAGCACTTGAAAAGCTGGTGCACGATACGACTGCCGATGATTTCGATGCAGAGTCAGTTGTTGTTGAAAAGCCCGAACCAAAGAAGTCCAACAAGAAAAAGTAAATGGACTTTTTAGCGCTTTGCCAAAAGGTCGTACGAGAAGGCGCGATCATTGGTGGGCATGAAGACAAGCCTTTAAGCGTAGTTGATCAAGTTGGACGCATGGCGCTGGTGGTCGGTTGGGTAAACGATGCCAATACCACGATCCAATCACTTTGGAATGACTATAATTTTCGCTCACGCGAGATTGACATACAGGTCGCTCCAAGCGCTGAAAAAGCATCGTATCCTAATATCCAGCGAATCAACGATAACGGCATCTACGCGCGTGACGGTAGTTCTCGACGCAAAATACACTGCATTGAATGGACCGCGTTTCGACATTTGCGATCGACCGAAGAGATACCCAGCGGCACCGCATTACCAACACACATAGCCATTGACCCGGCTGGTGATATTCACTTCTACCCCATTTGCAACAGACAATTCATTTTGCGTGCTGAATGCGTGATGAATCCGCAGGTCATGACAGCAGACACAGATGAGCCTTGGATACCGGAAGGTTTCCATCTGGCTATTGTGTATCGAGCGCTGATGTTTTTCTATGACTACGATGAGGCGTACGAGCGCTACCAAGTCGCAGAAAGTCGTTACATGGAATGGCTTGATAAGTTGGATGGTGCGTGTCTGCCATCACACGACATGCACCGAACATCAACGCTCGAAACGCCACTAGTGGTGAATACAGAATGAGAGATAAGACCGCGCTCATTGAATGCCGTGGTGGTCTTAATGAATCGGTATCTGAATTAAATGTAGGTGCAGGCGAGGTACGCAGATCACTGAACTATGAGCAAGTGGCCGAGGGCGGCTACCGTCTTATAGGTGGCACGCGCAAATGGTCAGGTATCGATGTCACCCCAAGAATTGAGGCCATTACGGTTATTGAAGTTCAGCCGCGTATGTCGCCTACAGACACAACTTTTTCGTCAATATCAACCTTCAACGCAACAAGCACAGGAACGACGCACACGCTATTCGAGGGCATTGCAAGGGCTGACAGTACGTTGATCGTGACCGAGCGCGAAAGCGCTACAGCCGAATTTGTATTAGGTGAGGAAATAGGTTTTAACAGTCAGTACAGAATCGTTGATTTAGAGCCAGAGCTGACAGAGTCGGAGCAGCTAAAAGTAATCAACGCAGTGGACTACAGAAACGAAGGAGCGGCAACGCGCCCCAATGGCAATGCAGACATTGTGCTGATACATGGCCACAAGATTGAAGGTGAAGAGAAAGTATTTGTTGTAAGAATGGAGGATGAGCGATTCGGTCATCTACAGTATGCAAATTCGAATTTTGCATTGCCTGGAACATGGACGGCAGCCGGAACAATTAACCAACCTGGTAACGGTCGATGGTTTGCTTACTCTTATTTGTTTGAGGGTAATGGGAATTACATGTTTATTGTCAATGGGACAATGAACGTCCATTATCTTAGGGATGGGCAGGTTTTGGGCCAGATATTTAACGGTGTTCCAGGCTTTCCCACGCACGTAATTGTCCATAAAAACCACCTTTTTTTGGCCTATCCCGGCGGGCGAATTGTGCATTCTGACATTGGCAATCCGCTTTTTTTCAGCGCAGCAACGGGTGGTGCTGGTGAGCTTGGATTTGGTGAAGAGATAACCGGATTTCAGATTCTGCCCGGTAACTCATTGGCGATATTTGGCCGCGATCGTATCGGCATACTCTCAGGCGATGATGCGACAACGTGGCAATTGGATATACACACGGATGAGTCAGGCGCTATTGAGGGGTCAATACAGAACTTGCCTACGACGATCTTTGCAGACAGACGTGGTATTACAACGCTGAACGCGTCCGATCATTACGGCAATTTTAGGGAGAGCACGCTATCGCATCGTTTTCACCCGTTGTACACGCGAATAATGAACAACAACACGCTGTTCTCAAGCGTTAATCGGGACAAATCGCAATACCGGTTTTTTAATCAGGACGGTAGCGGCATGCACCTAACTTTTACTTCAGGTGCTTTAGTGGGCGGCATGGAAGTCGATCTGAAAAAAGGAATAACCAGTATGGCCACAATACAGCATGAAAACGAAGATGTTGTATATTTTGGCGATGCTGATGGATGGGTGTATCGAATGGATGCAGGTGAAAGGCTGGATGGCTTTCCGATGAGCGCTTTTTTAGAGTTCCCGTTTCATCACTACAATTCACCACGCCAAAAAAAGAACTTCAAAGAGGTTGTACTTGATATGGAAGGCGACCCGAGAACAAAGGTCAACGTCACCAACTCGGTTGATCGTGGCGAGCCGTTTAATTGCGATGCAACGCCTGTCGTGATGGAAACCAGAGAGCGCACAAAGCCCGGTTATTTAACAGCTGTGCTCAGTCGATTCAGGCAGCGTTTTCGAGGGGTTGCCTACATTATTGGCACAGGCTTTGATCAAGCGCTACTGATTAACGAAGGGCACCGCAGGCACACAATTAACTCTATCACTGTTCACTATACGTGGAGAGGGCAAAAGAAATGATGCGAAGCAACGCAATTTCGTCAGTGGGTCTTGCGCCATCGGCCAAGCTGAAGCACCACACAACCAAGATCAACAACGATTCGCTTGTAGAAAATCGCATGACAGGGCTGCTGTCAAAAGACAACGCCTACATGAAGCAAGCAGAAACACGAGGCTTGCAACAAGCGAACCAGCGCGGTTTGTTATCGTCATCTATGGCCGTTGGGGCTGTTGAGGGTCAGCGCATTGCAGCCGCGCTGCCAATCGCTCAACAGGATGCATCACTTTATGGCCAGGCTAACTTGCAGGATTCGCAGTACAAACAGCAAGGTTATCTGAATGAGCAAAACTTTCGCAACACAGGGAGTTTGAACAATCAGGCGCATTTGCAACAAGGGCAACAGGTAACGCATCAGGGCAACATCAATTCGCGATTACAGGCAGAGCAAGGCAACATTAGCTCAAGGCTGCAATCGGAACAAGGAAACATAAATTCCCGGCTGCAAAGAGAACAGGGAAGCATTAATCAGGGCTTGCAAAACTCAGCGCACAGTAACAGCGTGCAGCTTGCGAACATAAACAACAGCGCTAACGCATCGTTGCAGAGTCAAAACAATATATCAAACTTGCGATTAAATGCAGCCAATGCGATTGCTAACATCGAGAACAATCCGAACATGTCGGCGGAGCAGAGAACGCAGGCTATCAACAACATTAATAGCTACTACAACGCGCAGATTCGTGCATCGCAAGTCAGCCAGTCGTTCACTTACGGCTAATGATAAGAACAGCAAAAATATCTGACTTGTCAGCGATTGGTGATCTGGCGCGTGACGCGTGGAATGAATCACAAGCGTTGCCGGTAAATGAAGATAAGTTAAGGCGATTTGTACATAGATACATGTCAGGTGCTAATAACCGAATATTTGTATCGGACGTGGATGGTGTCAAGGGAATGCTGGCCGTATCGATTTCCCCGCTTGATGTGGCTGATGGCTTTGTCTCGACAGACCATTGCTTCTATTGCAAGACCGGAGAGGGCAAGCAACTGATCGATGCGTATGTCAAATGGGCTAAAGAGCGCAATTGCGTAATGATCAATATGTGTGTTTCGTCTGGCAATGAAAAGGCAGACAAATTAATCGAATCACAGGGGTTTACACGCGCAGGCGGTAACTTCTATTTAATGGAGACATAACAATGTCGAATCCGGCCAAAACACTCAAAAAGGCAGTGCCAGTGATCATTGCGGTTGCAGCCATTGCGGTCACAGCAGGTGCTTTGGCTCCAGTAATAGCGGGGGCAGGTGGTGCAGCGGCGGCAGGTGGAGTCGCCGCGGCGGGAGGCACCGCAGCTACGGCCGGGGTAATGGGCGGTACAGTCGCTAGTGGTGCGGCGGCAGCAACAGGTGCGGCAGCATCAGGAGGGCTGTTGAGCGGTGCTGGCGGGGCGCTATTGGCCGGCGCCGGCAAGATTGGATCGGCTGTTGCCGGCGCTAGTCCGATGGTCAAGCTCGGTTTGATTAATTCGGCATCGGGTTTTATTCAGGGCGCAATGACACCAGAGCCACAAACAGCAGCAGAAGAAAGAGCCGAAATGATGGCGCTGCAGCATTCGCAGGAACAAGGGGTGCGCAACTACGACGTAGCAGGCGGTCAGGTGGGTTATGCGGCACCAGCTCAGGCAGGAACAGCGGACTATCAACCGGCAGCACAATCGCGTGGGTTAATCGGTCGATACAACCAAGACACTAAGCAATGGGAGCGCGGGTAGATGATCGGTAAACCAGGCGGGCTGATCACTAACGGGCGCACACAGCAGCCACAGAGCGACATACCGCAAGCGTCACCCATGAAACCAATGCAACAGCAAGCACCGCCACAACCGGCTCAGGCAGCACCACAGCAGGCTATGCAACAACCAGGCGGACAACCGCCAGGCATGGGGCAGCCTCAAGGCGATCCAGGCCTGCAGGGACAGCCAGGTGTTAACCATCTTGCCAGCAACGCACTAAAACTATTGCACGACCCAGAAGCCAGCAAAGAGTTTGAGCAAATGATCTCTCAGGGGCCACAGGGAGCCGCGCAAGCCGTTGTGATGATTGGCGAGCAGGTTGTTCAAGCACACCAAGAAAACGGCGCACCGATAGATGAACAGCAAGCTACAGACGCCACTATCGAATTGATTCAGGACGTTGGCGAAATTGGCCTTAATCAAGGCTATTTAGCGCAAGAGCCAGTGATTGACGGCGTACCAGCGTCGGTTACTGAGTTATTTTCGAACGTCATGCAAATGTGGGGCGAGAGGTTTCCAGAATTTGCGCAAGAAATGGCACAAACGGCCAATGATGCATCGCCAGAACAGCAAGCCAGTGCTCAGCAATTCATTCAACACTTACAACAAGGGCAACAGCAATGACACAAGTTAATCTGAGACAAAATCAAGCAACACCGCTAACGATAGCCCAAGCTGATGAGTCGCTTGTGCATTTAAGCAATATCGTCAATCTGTCAAATAATGCGGCGCTGTATACCGGTGGCGAGTATCGGACGTCAGGTAACATCATTGTTAATTTACCTACTGATGGAAACGAGTTTTCTATCACCGTTGCAGCCGGGACAGCGCAGCTCAACGCAGCCGCAGGCGATACCGTGGATGGTGCTACAAATCCGGTGGTTGGTGCGGGTTCGCGCCGAACGTATTGGAAAATCGGTAACGATTGGAAGCTGCAGACCGCTCCTAGTTCGGTGGCACCAGCGGTGGCCAATGTTGTCACTAACAGCACAGCCATTAACGCTAATGATTCACTCTACTGGGTTAATTCAGCGACACCGACTGCATTAACGATACCAGCTAACTTGCCGCTGAATCATGTTTTTAGGGTGATCAGACCCAGCTCTACAGCCGCTGTCGATGTTGTCCCAACGGCACCAGACACAGCGATAAATCCCGCTACCGGTGGTGCAGACCCGACAGGCTTTACACTGAACCAGCCAGGCGAAGCGGTATTTACGAAGTTGGCTAACGGTTGGCACGTAGCAGCGAGCACGTAACATGATTACCTCAATTGCGATAGATCAGGACTACGTCTATTTCCTCGATAATGGGCAGATCAGGCGGCATATATTAGTCAGCAACCGGATTGATGACCCGATAGCAGGACCGGTGCATGCATCGCCTGTTATTCAGGTAATGACGTCACACGATTGGCTATTTGCATTGTGCGCCGATGGTGTTGGTTTTCGCCTTTATGGTGATGATGACTACGCGATTTGGGAACAGCTCAATTTACCAGCCGGTACGATCTGGTTGGCGAGCAACGAGACCAGTATTTTCACGATCTCGAATGATCGCATTTATTACAGCTCATTACTTGGTGAAGATTCCTACGCGATAACACCAGCCGACCCGAATTTGTACGGCGTCAGTCAGATTGACTACGATGAGGAATTTGGGTACGCGGTTGTTAATGGCGATGTTTACTATCAACAATTCCCTAATGGTGTTTGGGTGCCATACCCAGAAACGATTGCCAATGTGGTGTCGGTTGTTGCCGGTACTGACTTTGTCTATGCGCTCGACGCTAACGGTGATGTGTGGCGATCTCAAACAATTGGTCATTCTGTATGGGAGCAAATCGGCAGCGGCGGGTATTCTGTTCTGTCAATTCCATCGGACCATGTCGATCGTGTTTGGTTATCCGATGGCGCAACGCCAGGCGGCGAAGTGCAGCCTTATAGCTGGACAGCTCCACCTAACGTGGTGACACCTATTGATGATGGATGGGTCGTTGACACCTGGGTGGTAAGCTCATGGGTCGATGTTGCAGCATAGGGGTATAACATGAAATTTAATTTGCGCGCGGCTATGGCAGGTGCAGCAGGCGGTGTGCAGCAAACCGCTCAAATAGCGCTTAATGAAGAGGCCCAGCGCTTACGTGATGAGCGCATGATGCAGTATCGTCAGCAAGAAACGCAGATGCAGGGTCAGCAGAAAATGCAGCAGATGCAAGCGCAACAGGTTGCAGATCAGGCAGCATTGCAGGAGCAGCGCACTTACGATGAAGGTCAGGCGGCAATAGCGCGAGAACAGCAGTTAGCCGATGCCAAAGTAGATCGAGAGCATGATATGAGCCAGATCGAAACACGCGCAAAACTTGACCCAAGGGCTAATAAAACCGAAATCAATAACAACATGGGCGGCGGTATCGGCCATTTACGCGGTAAGAAAGCGCAGGAAGGGATGGGCACCAATGATGCTGCAAGGATTGATGAAATCCAAAGAGCAGGGGCAGGCGTTGCCAAAATTCGAGATAGTTTAGGTATCTTGGAATCTGTTGGGAGTGAGTTTAAAACCGGCAAGGTGCCTGACTTGTTAGCTGCTGTTGGTGAGTACATGGGGACCGATGCTGGAGCTGCCCGACAAATGGTTAACGGTGCTGTAGCTCCTATGGTGCTTGAGCTAATGTCACAGCAAAAAGGCCCGCAAACAGATGCAGATAGGCGTCAGTTTGAGAAATTGATGGCGACCTACGACAAATCACCAGAGGCATTTCAAGCAATGCTTGGACTGGCAAATAAGTATGTCCGACGTGCGACTGAAAATGCACAGGCGCTCGATGAGTACATGCAAACACCGTTCTATCAAGAAAACGGACATCTTGGACAATTCAAGATGCCGAATGCAATTGATACAAGAGAGACTGAGCACACGCAGAAATCTGTGGATGCTGTGGACGACCCGTTAGGGCTATTTAACTAATGGACATCGCCGAGTTTCGCACAAAGTACCCTCAGTATGACGCGATAGGCGATGCCGAGCTAGCCGACAAACTATACAACAAGCACTACGCAAGCAAAGTCGAGCGCAGCGAATTTGATCAAAAATTTCTCGGCGCACCCGTAAAATCCGATTCGTTCTTAGGCGCTGAGCAGGATGACTGGTGGATAACAAAGCAAGCGAAAAATATAACTAAAGCTGGGCTTGAAGCTATCCAGGGCGATGCAGAGCATAAGGACATGGGCAGCTTTAAGGACTCGGGCGCGTTAAAAGATGTGGGTTTGATTGATCGAGCCAAGTTTGTTGGATCGGAATTATTCGGTTCAGATGAAGACCTTACCAACCGCATAAAAGACCTATACCCAGACGCAGAAATCAAACAGGATGCGAACGGCAATACCATTGCAGAGCTTCCAGACGGTCGAGGCGGTTATGTGAACACGCCAGGCATGGATAGCTCAGACATTGCCAAAGGCGTTGCCACAGGCGCGGCATTCACCCCAGCGGCCAGGGCTGCATCGCTAGCAGGTGGTGTCGGTGCTCGTGTGTTGGCCGGCAGTGCAGGTGCAGGGCTAACCGATGCTGGTTTGCAAAAGCTGGCCGGAAGGGATGAAATCGACGGCGGCCAGGTAGCGATAAATGCTGCTGTAGGTGGTGCAGGTGAAGCCATAGCGCCATTGGTGGGCGGTGCTATCAATAAGCTATGGAATGCAGATCAAGCAAAATGGCGTGCAATGAGCCGATCTAAACAGAATCAGGCCATTAAGCGACAGTTAATAAAAGACGGTTACAAGCCTGCTGATTTACAGGGCATGATCGACGGTCGCGGCTTTGGCGAAGCGCGGGTTGCTGGCGCTAATTCTATATCGGCAGAAGCTCAACTAGCGCAAAAAGAATTTGGCTTTAAGCACTCACGTGGCCAAGCTATGCCGGAAGGAACGCTGAAGCAACAAGCGGCCAAAGAGGCGCAATTAAACAACGAAGAGTTATTGGAACAACTACCAAACGAAGGCGGGCAGAAACTAAGGAATTTTAAATCTGACAATTACGCGCAGCTCGACAAGGTTATTAACGACATGGTAGCCGATATGTCAGGCGGTGTTGCTCAGGGAACATCGAGAAACGATAGCGCAAGGCGTGTGCATGAGGGCCTGGTGAGAGCCAGGGACAAGTCTAAACAAGCTTATGATGCTGAATATGCAAAAGCCGATGGGATGAACGCAGAGGTAAGCGGACTGGTTACTATTCCGATGGCAAGCCGAATGATTGAACGTCTTCAGAGTCAGGGCGTACATGTTGATGACATGGGCGGCGAAGTTGGCAAACTGACAAAAGGCGCGTTTGCGGTTTTAAAGGAACTGCAAACTAAACCGCAGTCAGGCATACATCGCATTGAAAACCAGCGCAAGATGATTAACAACATGCTAAACGATACCAAAATCAGTGACCCTATGGATCACCGAGCACTGGCTATTATCAAGCGTGAATTTGATGAATCTATCGCAGAAGCGTTCGACGACCATTTAATCAAGGGCGATCCTGAAGCGCTGAAAGTACTGCAAGAAAGTCGTGCACTGTACGCCGACTATTCGCGTAAATTTAACAATCCAGATCAGGTCGGAAAGCTGATACAGAAAATGGTCGAAGATGAAACCGATCCGGCAGATGTAGCCAAGATGGCATTTGGCGCTACCGGATTAAAAACAGGCGCATCCCGCTTTGTCAATCGCTATGCAAAAGTGGTTGGTGGTAAAGACACGCCAGAATTTGACGCATTGCGTGAAACGTACTTGCAAACAGCGTTGACCAGTGGGGGCGCTGATAATTTAGGTATGGATGCCATGATCACAAGATTAAACAAGGTGCTGCGCGGTGATGGTGAAGAGACAGTCAAAGCGCTCTATACGAAAGATGAAGTGGCAAAATTACATCGCCTTGAAAGGGCGCTAAAAACGATGGTTAAAAAAGGTGATCGGGCAAAATCATCAGGCACAGCAGAGAGAATGATTCGTTACTTGGCGGCGTCACAAGCATCAAACATTCCCGGTGTTCGTGGGTTAATAGGTGTCTTGGAGAATATGGCCAATCACGGAGCCTTGCAGCGAGCAACAACAGCGCCCAGACAGCTAGCAGCGCCGGTCAACGCATCACCAGCCGCAGC
>CAYSZH010000134.1:0-13077 GCA_964435305.1 uncultured Granulosicoccaceae bacterium | reverse complement strand
TGACACTACAGTATCAGAATTTTCCATCCCCAGCATACTGGGGCAGTTTTTAAGTGGTTTGGATATCACTTCAACAGCGTTACAATTTCAGAGTAATCTGTTGCAATAAAATCAGCACCTTTTGAAAGCAGCGAGCTTGAATGGCCTGGAGGGCAGTGGCCTCCGCCGGTAAAACCGATGACCTTCATGCCGGCGCGCTTACCGGCTAAGACCCCATTTGCGCTGTCTTCTACGACCACACAGTCACTGGGTAAAACGTTTAGTTTCGTTGCGGCGTGCAAGAATAGATCAGGTGCGGGTTTGCCGTGATCAACCAATTCGGTTGAGTATATATGTGGATCGAATATATCGAACAGCCCGGTTTGAGTGAGTTTTGATTTAAGAGAGCGGACGGAAGAACTGGAGGCAACGCATTTGAATTGCTGCAGAGAGCTGATCGCTTGATAAGCGCCTTCAATTGGCTGCAGCTCATCTTTAATCCTTGTAGTAACTGATTCTACCAGGGGCTTGAAAATATCTTGAGAAATTGGAGCGCCATAATTTGATTCTAGTAATTGGGATGCTTTTGCTTTCCAATCATCCAATGGAATACCCATAAATTGATCGATGTAGCTCTCTATCGAAACCGCAATGCCGTGCGTCCTGAAGAAATCCATCTCCGCATCGACCAGAATGGACTCACTATCAACCAGTACACCATCACAATCGAAGATAATTAGTTTCATGCTTTACGTCCTGAATGAAGTGCAAACTACCATAGTTTATCTCGGTTAAATTCTACAGCGCTTACCCGTTTCGCGTGCACTGATTATAGAATGGCTGGAACGTCTCCACCCACGAAAAAGGCACATTCTCGCATTGCTGAACTATTGTCCCGCCACGCTGAGGAGAAAGGTTTCGCTGCGGGTTTTGGCGGCGACGAGTTTGTCTTGCTTCTGCCAGCTTGTTCAATGGGAACACGGTGCGGTATAGCAAACAGCACCTGCGAATTGCGCTCAAGGATGCACTTTGAATATGACGGTCATAGTTTTCCAGTCGGTGGAAATTTCGGTGCTGTGATGTTTGAATCTTCTAGCACAACGCCATCTGTATTGATGCAATTGGTGGACGAGGCGTGTTATCAGTCTAAACATAAGGGAGGTGGCTGTGCCGTATTCCGCGACTTGCGTCCTGCTTTTGTCGAAAACGAAAAGCTATTGACTGGCTCGTCTAATATAAAAGTAGCCTGACATCGTTTATGTTCTGAATGCCACGAGCTCCTTTTTCTGTTTGAGCAAGTTACAGTGATATGCACTTTAATTTATTATAGAACTCTTGATGGTGTTCAAGATATGAGCGCAAATGGGTTGCTTTAACAGCCATAATTTCAAACTGATCACTTTCTTTTTGTGCTTCTTCCTCTGTCCACGGAAGTAATGACGTGGATTGTATAGATTCTTGATGCCATCCTTTGACTTGTTCCCAGTCTTGCGGTGATTTCTTATCCCAGTTGAATGCACCTTCCTTGTAGGTAAGGCCTGTGTTATTCCACCAACGTTTGGCTGTAGCGTGCGGATCTTTACGAAGAGACTCAGCTTGAACAACAACGGGCTTAATTCCCAGGCCGATAAAATGATTATAAATCTGCCATTGTGCTTCTATTCCAATTTCGTTTAGCGTGACTTCGTTATCAAGTTTATAGTATGAGGCTATAGAAGCACGTGGGTTTCTGATTAAAAAGCAATGGGTAACAGATTTAGACAACCTTGTATCATTGATAATGTCTGAATTAATGTAGTAAGCCATGTCTTTAAAAAATACCTGTGATTTTTCCGCTTTCTCAAAGATCATGTCGCGAACACCTTGATAGCTAACCGGGTGATTTTTCTTCGGTTCAAAGTAAGGCATGTCGCGGTGTTTTTGATTCAGATAGTAATGGTACATAAAGGGTTCATGCAGACACAGGAAGTCTCCACGTTCTCGCATCAGCCTTTCAACCGATGTCGACATCGATCGCGGATGGCACCACAGTGCAACTATTTTATTCATTGAATTTACTCATAGAACAGCTTAGTCGTGATAAGCCATGTGGCATCACATGATGGACCGCTAAACACCAGATAGTGCCTTGTCGAGTTTCTCTGCTACTTGCTCTACATCTTCAAGCGTCAAACACAACGGTGGCACCATACGCAGGCAAGATTGAGTGGGGCCTGATTTAGACAGGATAATGCCTTGATCACGGCACTTTTCAAACACAGCTGACGTTGTGACACTATCGGGTTGCTTGGTTTTTCTGTCGCTAACAAATTCTATTGCCAGCATTAAGCCGCATCCACGCACATCTCCAATGCTGCCGTGCTTTACTTTAAGTTCTTTTAGCCGATCCAACAAGGCCTTGCCTACAACTTTAGCGTTGGCCTGCAAGTTTTCCTTTTTGAGAACTTTCAATACGGCACGGGCTGCTGCACAACTAGTTGGATTTGCGCCGTAAGTGTGAAAAAGGAATTTGTCGGCCATGGGGGCTGCAATGTGCTTTTGTGCCACTACGGCGCCGATAGGGAACCCGTTACCGAGGCCTTTTGCCATTACGACAATGTCCGGTATGACATTGTCAGATTCGAAGCCCCACATATGATCGCCCGTGCGACCGAAGCCAGATTGAACCTCATCGGCAATATACAATCCCCCGGCAGCACGTACACGCTCGGCAGCACCAGACATGTAGCCAGGCGGCATTTCTATAATGCCTCCGTAACCTTGCACACTTTCCACAAACATACCCGCTGTCTGGCCATTCGTTGCGCTAGCAATGGTGCGATCGATTTCATCAAGGTACGGTTGTGTGCCAGCACCAAAGACCCCTCGGTATTGATTGGGTTCGGCTACAAATGCAACGTTACCAGGCATTCCAGGGTGACGCCAGCTGGAAATGCCGGTAATGGATTGCGCTGCAGCTGTTGGACCGTGATAGGCCGTACGCAGGGAAAGTAAGTCTATGTTTCCAGTGTAGGTTCGTGCCATAGCCATAGCCAAATCAACCGCTTCTGCTCCCGAATTAGTAAAGTGCACCACCCATTCAATGCCCCCTGGCATGCACTTCGCGAGTTCCTCAGCCAGGTGTGCTGGGGTAGGGTGATAAAACATCGTTGTGCAATGGGTTAATGACTGAGCCTGTTCCATGGCGGCAGATACCACTTGCGGATGCGAGTGACCAACAGATATACAGACGTTCATGCCTAAAAGATCAATGTATTGTTTGTCGTCTACATCCCAGAGGTATTGCATCGACCCGCGCTTGAACACCATAGGGTCTTTAAACGGTACAAACTTACGTTGTGAAGCTGCATAGTACTGGTCTCTTAATTTTGCGGTGTTAGCCAAAGACCAATCTGTATCGAGGAATGATGTTGTTGTCATACGGTCGTCGCTCATTAGTACTATCAGGTCATGACAGTGGGATTCAAACTAACAGTTTCTTGTTTCCAGGGTCGTACGGAACTGAGTCTAGAATCTGTGCTTTAAACTGAGTGCCGAGAATCTCGACCCTCAAGTTATCTACAACGTTGTGATCTCTCAATAGAGCAAACGCCAAGTATTTTTTACAACGGTACCCGTAGGCGGCCGATGTCACTACGCCAATAACCTGATCACCCTGAGATACCGGGTGTGAATAGAATGGTTGCATGCCATCGTTGGTAGTTCGATCAATATCGATCTCCAACAATACGGTGCGCCATGCCGTATCACCGCGCCTGTCAATCAATGCATTTCGCCCGGTAAAGAGTCGCTGATCTGTCTTAACGAAGCGTTCACCACCGGATTCATCTGGTGTTCTTTCACTGGTGAGCTCAGTTGACCATGCGATGTATCTTTTCTCAAGTCGCATGGAGTTGGCTGCATAGGCGCCGTAATACCCTATATTGTACTTTTCACCGGTGCTTGTTAATGCGTTGAACACGGTCAGTGCATGTTCATTGTTAACGTGTATCTCGTAACCCAACTCCCCAACATAAGAAATTCGCAGAGCGATTACCTGCACACCTGCCACTTCTATTTGTTTGACTTGTAGCCATGGAATATCAATGATTAGATCCGCCCTCGTTACTTCAGCTAACACGTCCCGTGACAACGGCCCCATCAAACCGATACTGGTCTTTTCAGCTGAAACGTTTTGCACCTCAACATCATGGTTTGCCGCGTGTACCAGTAAGGTATCGAAGTCACGTCTTTCCGATGCCGAAGGCGAGGTTAGATACGCGGTGGATTTGGAAATATTCGATACAGTAAATTCACTTTGTACGCCGCCCGTGGGTGTCAGTACATGATTAAGACTAATTCTTCCCACGCTGGGTGCACTATTTGCGCCTAGGCTGTCGAGAAACTGCTGAGTTGCAGGACCGCTGATCATAAATTTTGATAGTGCTGAGAGATCCGATAGAGAAACTCTCCGGCTTACTGCTTCGACTTCGCTTGCCACCGCATCGAACCAGACCGGTTTTTTAAAGCTTAGGTGATCTACATCCAATTCGTGATCTTCATTTGTCGTCGGTCTGAACCAATTGGGCCGTTCCCAACCATTGACTGCGCCCATTATGGCGCCCTTATTAATCATGGCATTGTGTAATGGAGACAAACGTTTATTGCGAGCAGCTGGTCTTTCTTCAAAGGGATAGTGAACACCAAACTGCAAACCGAAACATTCAATGGCTTTATTGACACGATAATCCCTGTCGGCCCACTCACCGAAACGTCGAGGGTCTACAGAAAGCGCATCCATCGGCGGTGCGCCATCTGTCATCCAACGGGCGAGAAACCATCCAGCACCTCCACCTTCCATGACTCCCATGGATGAACCCGTCAGTAACCAGGTATTGGGTAGAACGTGTGCCGGTCCAATCAAGGGATTGGCATCGGGTGTGAATGTGATTGGACCATTGACCACTGTTTTAACACCTGCGCTTCCTAGTGATGGTACGCGATTGAGCGCAGCGTTAATAATATGTTCTACCTTGTCTAAATCCGATGGTAACAGGTCCGCACCAAATTCTTCCGGAACACCGTCGGCTGACCAGACGCTTGCGTCACGCTCATAGGGGCCAAGAATAAAACCGTCGCGCTCCTGTCTTACGTACCAACTCTCTTCGGGGTCTCGAATGATGGGCAGCTCTTTACTACCCGATGCTATACGCTGAGAAACATCCGGTACCGTTTCAGTGACCAGGTATTGATGCAATACGGGTACGACCGGAATATTTAAGCCCATCATTTGCCCGATCTCCCAACACCAAGTGCCAGCGGCATTAACGACGTGTTTTGTGCTAAATGTTGATTTTTCAGTCTCAATTAGCCATCTATTATTTTGTTGTTGAATGGCGCGAACCGGGTCAAAGCGTTTAATGCTGCCGCCGTTTTTAAGCGCAAGTGAAGCCAGTGCGTTGGTTGCAAGTGTTGGATCCACGTGACCATCGTCAGGCTCATAAATACCGCCAATTAGACCATCAAGCTTTGCTAGTGGGTGTAATTGTGCAATTCGATCAACATTAAGAACCTCAAGCTCATATCCTGTGAACTTAGAGAGTCCGGCCACATGTCTGAATTCATCCATGCGATCGGGATTACGCGTTATGCGCATTGCACCACTTGGATGAAATCCGCAAGAGTCCCCGGTGCGCAATGGAAGTTCATCACGATAGAGCCGCACAGATCGAGCGCGCAATTCCTGGATAGTGGGATTGTGTGCGAAGTGAGTGCATAAGCCCGCGGCATGCCAGGTAGAGCCGTGGGTCAAATCGTTTTTCTCTATCAGTACAACGTCTTTCCAACCAGCTTCCGTTAGGTGGAAGAGAAGGGACACTCCCATAACACCACCGCCGATAATGACAACATTGGCGTCTGTCATCGTTTTGAATAGTGATTGTCGGGATCGTATGCCGCCCGAGGGAGCGCCATAGTAGGGTATCGAATTCCCGCAACTTCGATCTCGAAGTTCTTTTTACTGATATCAGCGATTGATTCAGTCGGTTTTGAATCAATCAATCCAATTGCCAGAGACATTCCTGTACGCACTCCATGGGTTCCCGATGTGGTCATACCTATAATCTTGTTATTAATCAGTATAGGCTCATCGTGCAGTAGAAGTGGCTCACCTTGTACATGGAAAAGGCACACACGTCTGGCTACGCCGGCATCACGTTGTTTTAGCAATGCCGATTTTCCAATAAAGTCTTTGGTCCACTCAATGTTCCACTCAAGTCCTGCCTCTAAAGGGGTAATCTCTGGACCGATATCATGCCCCCAGTGTAGAAAGCGTTTTTCTATTCGACAGCTGTTCAAGGCATGTTGTCCGAATGGTTTTGCACCGGCGTTTACTAAGGCGTCAAATACCGTATGCGCGTGATCGACAGGCACATTCAACTCAAAACCATACTCTCCAATGTAGCTGAGACGGGTTGCAACACATTCAACAGTTGCAAAACAGACTTTCGTGCTGGTCGAAAAAGGCATATCGGACCAGTTGTTATCGGATAGTGACAACACTACTTCGCGAGCAGTGTGGCCCATGAGGCCCAGTACGACTTCCTGTTCTGTCACATCTTCAATTTTTACATCACAACCAGGATTTGAGAATTTGGATACACTGCGTTTAAGTAAGGCTAAATCATGAAAACGCGTATTGCCACCCGATGTCATTCTAAACAAGTCGTCACCTTGACGAGTTATTGTGACATCGGCTTCTATACCGCCCGCATCGTTTAGCAGCATGGTGTAAACGGCTCGGCCGGGTTTTACATCTATGTTAGCGGCTGCTATCTTTTGTAATAAGACTAAAGCGTCTCTACCACTGATATCAAATTTGGCAAACGCCGAAAGATCTACCAGTACTGCACCTTTTTTAAGTTCTGCCGCTTCACGTTCTGCAATACCTTGCCAGCTCTGACGTGCGATTGAATACGGCAAGGATTTTTCCTCGTCATTCTGTGCAAACCATAAACCGCGTTCTAATCCACCTGTAACACCGAACACAGCTCCTAACGACTCCCAGCGATCATGAAGTGCTGATTTATGTAAATACCGGCCCGCGCTTTGTTGTTTGTGCGGCCAGTGCATTGCAAAAAGATCGGAGACGGCTTCTTGCATACGATGTTTCATGTGCGAATGGTTGGCCGTTGCCGGATTGCAGCGTGCCACATCCACTTCCCAAAGATCAGAGGGTGCACGCTTGTCTAACATCCAATCAGCCAAAACGCGACCAATGCCTGCTGACGACATGATGCCAACCGAATTCATACCAGCCGCCACAAATAGGCCGTCAGTGAACGGTGCTTGTCCTACCAATGGTTTTGTGTCTGCCGTAAAGCTTTCCGGGCCGTTCATAAATCGCTGTACGCCGGTATCATTCAATTCTGGCAGGAGCGTTAATGCGGCATGAGTAAATGGCTCGAATTGCGTCCAGTCTTCTGCTAACTCAATGAACGGTTGACGGCCAGTGTCGCTATAAACATCAAATGGTTTTGCATTTGGCTCAAAGCCACCTACAAGCAATTTACTGCCGCTGTCGCCTTTTATATAGATGCCGCTGTCAAGATCTCTGATGACCGGAAACGGGTCGGGAGTTGGGCTGTGAGTATTTGGGTTTAAGGGCTCAGTAACCACATACATATGCTCCACCGCCTGTAACGGAAGTTCAAGACCAGCCTGTTCCGCTAAGGGCTTGCTCCATGCCCCGGCACATAGCGCTACTGTATCTGTTTCTATCTTGTCGCCATCGGCTAGGCGCACGCTAGTAACTTGAGCGTTTTCGACGACTATTTCGGCGACCTCGCAATTTTCGCGTATCTGTACACCACTATCACGTGCTGCTTTTGCATAAGCCATACACAAATCGACTGGATTAACATTGGCATCCTCTGCCACATGAATGCCACCTGCATGGCTGTTAAGATCAAGAAACCCTAATTGCTGCGCCAATTGAGCTTGACTCAAGGTCTCGCAAGTTAAACCCAAGTGATTGCCGATGGAGACAATTCGCTTAAGTTCATCCATTCGCTCTGGTTTTCGTGCCAGCCAATATCCACCAGTGCGTTTGTAGCCGGTTGATAATCCGGTTTTAGATTCAAGTTCTTTAAAACACGTTTGCGCATACATGGCTAGTTCAGTCATACTTGCTGTTGCGCGCAGCGGACCGACGATGCCTGCGGCGTGCCAACTGGTGCCTGAGGTCAATTGGTGGCGCTCAAGTACCACCACATTTTTCCTGCCGCGACGGCCTAGATGATAAGCAACGCTTAAACCCAGTGCACCACCGCCGATGACGACGACTGTTTTCATCAGTAATAATCTACATCAGGTTTTTCTGCTTTGCGTTGTTCAATGTAGTCTTTCAATGCTTCATCAATTGCAGGGTCAAGCACAGGTTGTTGATACGCTTCGAGCCGTTCTTTTAGAAGTTTGTTTGCTCTATCCGCTGAGTCAAATTCACCATCTGACGTCCATTGTTCAAACGAATTATTATCTGCAGTTTCAGGTCTGAAAAGGGCGGTTAAGAAATTTTGTTGGGTATGATCGGAACCGAGGAAATGCTGCCCTGGACCAGTTGTGGCGATTGCATCCATTGCCTGTGCATTTTCACTAAGATCTATGCCGTCAAAAAACCTGGCGACTTTTCCACATAAATCGGCATCGACAATCGTCTTTTCAAAACTGGTGGTGAGTCCACCTTCTAGCCACCCCGTGGCATGATTAATAACATTCGCCCCGGCAAACATGGCCATTAACAAACCCCAGGTGCCTTCTTGCTGACTTTGACCATCTGGTAATTTTGATGCCGATAGCGTACCCACAGTATGCAAAGGAACGCCAAGTCGTCGTGCAAGCTGACCGGCTGCCAACACCATTTGTCCAGCCTCTGGTGTGCCGAAAGTTGGGCTGCCCGATTGCATTGACATGGTTGATGCAAAACTACCCATAAGACACGGTGCTCCAGGGTTGATTAATTGCACTAGTGAAAGGCAAGCCATAGCTTCAGCGAGTACTTGTGCAAGCGTTCCTGCAATCGTGCAAGGACTCATGGCGCCGGTTAGTACCCAGGGTGTACAGGCAACCGGCTGGTTTGCGGTTGCATAGGTTTTAAGTGAACCCGACATGTTTGCATCCATAACCAGCGGCGCGTTGGTATTGGATACACAGTACAGCACAGGTTGATTTTCAATAGTTTCTTTACCAAATAGAATACGGGCCATGTCGATCGAATGCGATGCACGCTCGGCACCAATAAAAGCGCCCATAAAAGGGCGGTCAGAATACTGGATATGCGCATACAGCATGTCAAGATGCCGTTTGTTGGCTGGTAGATCTACAGGCTCACAAACAACACCACCTGAATGGTGTAACCACGGAATAGTGTGATGCAATTTGACCAGCGTTTCAAAATCGTTGTAGGTTGCATAACGTCTGCCCTTATCCAGATCTCGAACGAAAGGTGGCCCCCATGATGGACACAATACCGTGGCGTCCGAACCAATCAGTACATTATTTTTCGGATTTCGGGCATGTTGATAGAAGCTTGATGGTGCAGAAGCTTGAATGATCTTCCGGCAAAAACCTGGTTCAAAGCGAACGCGAGAGCCTTGGATATCACAGCCAGCGTCTTTAAACGTATTTAGAATATCTGGGTCATCGCTAAACTCCATACCTGTCTCATGAAGTATTCGATCAGCGTTTTCTTCTATTAAGCACAGGCCTTCTTCAGACAGCACATTTAAAGTACCAATCTTGCGCTTTATATAAGGCGCGCTGGGCTGCGGTCGCGATTCACCTGAGCCGCGTCTTTTGTTTCTCCTTTTTTTACGCGTGCTCATGTTGCCTGATCCTGTTTTGAATGGTGGCATTCTACATCTTGATGAGGCATTGATTTACCCGGCAAATTTGCTATCTGGCACCCCAAGTGTCGCTCAGTTTATAACCATTAGGCCAGGGGTCAGTTGGGTCTAGCATATGTTGGTGTGTTCCAGTAATCCAAGCGCGGCCGCTCACCGATGGAATGATCGAAGAGTGACTTCCGAGCTGTGTTTCTTGAACGATCTTTCCAACGAACTCAGATCCAATAATTGAAGTTGCAACAAGCTCTTGCCCTACCGACATGCGTGCTTGGGCTGCGAGAATCGCCATGCGAGCGGATACGGCGGTACCGGTTGGCGAGCGATCAACTTTGCCTGGTTGTATTGCAACAGCTGATTTTGCCTTAAACCCATTCGATGTCGACGCTAAAGGCCCGGCGAAAAGGCAGAACGATATGTGTTTCCACTCAGGATTTTCAGGATGGGTAAAACCCAACTGTTCAGTGGCTGCGTTGGTGATTTGAACACCCAAGGTTGCGATGTCATGTGCTTCATCTTCGGTTAAGTTAAAACCCAATGTATCAGAATCGATAACAACAAAACTATCACCTCCATAAGCCGTATCTACCGTCAGAGTTTTGAGTCCTTCTACTTCAAGTGTTACACCAAGTTTGTCTGCAAATGAAGGCACGTTCTCGACAGTAATGCGTTGCGCTTTGCCATTCGCGCAATCTGCACGAACATGGACCAACCCGCCAGGGGCTTCAAGTGTTAAATTTGTCGTGGGTTCTTGCATTGGAATAATACCGCTGTCCAGTAATACCGTCGCAACACAAATAGAATTTGAACCGGACATTGGAGGCGTGTGTTCAGGTTCCATAATAATGAATGCAGCATCAGCTTCTGGGTGTTTTGGAGGAACCAGCAAGTTCACATGCCTAAATACGCCACCTCTTGGCTCGTGCAATACAAACGCTCTTAGCGTTTTATCATTGGAAATAAAATTACGTTGTTCCCAAAGCGTGTTGCCAGGTGGAGGGGCCACACCACCAACGATTACATCACCCACTTCACCTTCGGCGTGGCAGGAAACGACATGAATTGTTTTGCTACTCTGCATTGCTTACTTGCTCTTTGTAGTACTTATGGCGTGGTGATCGCTGGTGGCTTACGCCGCTTGCCAGAAAGTGCGTTTCCCGTAATGGCGAGAAGTAGAACTGAACCACCGATTAATGTATTAACACTAGCGGTTTCACCCAGAAAGAGCCATACCCAAAGAGGGCCGAGCAAAACTTCAGCGAGGGATAGTAAGGCAAGTTCCGCTGCAGGAAGGCTGCGTGAACCAAGCGTATAGAGAATTAGGCCCGCGCCCACCTGAAAAACCCCCATGCAGACGGCAATCCTGCCATCGTGGAAGCTGACTGCAAACGAAAGATCAGAGAGATAGCAAACTGCGAAGCTGATGACGATTGCGAAAAGAGCTGACAGAAACACCGATGGGAGCATTTCCGTTGTTTTTCCCCAACGCAAAGCAACTGTAAAGACAGCAAAACCCAGGGCAGACCCAAGTGCGGCAAGCCCACCCTTAAAGACAGCGCTACCGGATTTATCAACTACCATTATGGCGATGCCTGCTATGGCGACTGCAATCGCTATCCATGTAGCGACGCGTACCCGTTCTTTTAGAACAGCCCAACCAAGAACCGCTGCCATAAATGGCGCCGTAGCAAATAGCAGCATTGCATTTGCAACGGATGTGTTCTGGATTGAGTATATTCCGCCGGAATAAGCCGCCACCAGCGCCAGTGCGGCAATGATTACGGGATAGCCGATGCGGCGTATTTGGACAAACGGGCTTTCTCCTGTACGTAAACGTATGACGAAGTAAAGAAAGAGCGACATACTGATAGAACGATAAAGAAGAATTTGCCAGACTACGGCAGTTTCAATCAGGCGAATTCCTAGACCAACGGTTGACCAAAGCACCCCTGCCGCAAAAACAAACAGTACGCCATATTTATGAGAGATCTGAGACCGGTTGATAAGGGGAACAGCTGTCATTGAGAAACCGGCTTATTAGCTTTGTTGCTTGCACGATAACCTGTTGAGAGGGTAAGGACTAGTGTAATTGCGACAGTTGCAGCTATTGCTATTTTCCATTTTACCGATTGAAATATTATGTTATGCGCACCATGGACTGCTTTCGCGCAACTACACTTGATGCCTGCGTGCACTATCCGGAAAATGCATACCCTAAAAAAATAACACTGCTCATCTCGGTATGATAGAGAGCGGAATTGCTTTACTTGCTAAATTACAGTAACTTGCATTGCTACCTAATCTTATAGTAAAGATGGATTAAATTGCGCTGATGCAAAGACCTTAGCGACTCGAGTTTCAACCACTAAATTGATGATTAATGGAGTGTTTCAATGGCCTTCGAACTTAATATCAACGGTAATACGGTATCGGTAGATGTGGACCCTGATACGCCACTGCTTTGGGCGGTCAGGGATAATTTAAAACTAACAGGCACCAAATTTGGTTGTGGCGTAGCGGCATGTGGCGCTTGTACGATGCACATTGATGGCCAGGCGGTAAGAACCTGCGTCATGCCAGTGTCCGCTGTGGTCGGAAAAGAGATCAAAACGATTGAAAGCCTCTCTGACAACAACAAGCATCCGGTGCAACAAGCCTGGATAGAGGAAGAAGTGCCGCAATGTGGTTACTGTCAGTCTGGCATGATCATGGCCGCCACGGCACTTATAGAGAGTAATCCCAACCCCAGTGACGAAGACATTGATAAGGCAATGACAAATATCTGTCGATGCGGTACCTATAACCGTGTTCGAAAAGGGATTCATCGCGCTGTTCAACTCATGGCTGCCAAATAGGAGATTTTTGTGGATAAAATTTCAAACATGGGCGATCTCCCTGTAGCCCAAAATTTGACTAAAGCTGGTAACGCGACTAGTTCAGCTATAAAACAAAGTCGCAGGGACTTTCTAAAGGTGACTGGCACGGTAGCAGGTGTGTTCGCTATTGGTATATCCGCACCGCTTACTCATCGTCGTGCGAGTGCAGATACCGCTGCCGCTGAGCCGAACCTTATCGATATTTGGCTAACTATAGACAAGGATGATCAAGTGACCGTTGCCATCGCCAACTCAGAAATGGGTCAGGGCGTATACACGTCTATGGCGATGTTGGTAGCAGAAGAGTTAGAAGTTGATTGGAAGTCTGTGCACGCGACAGCTGC
>CAYSZH010000133.1:0-13087 GCA_964435305.1 uncultured Granulosicoccaceae bacterium | reverse complement strand
TCCAAGCTTAACCTGATCCGCATTCTGAACTGGGAAATCCATTGCTGTAAGCGGTGGTGGAAGCAGCGGGGCAGGTTCTGACGCTGCGATGCTCTTAACGGGTACACTAGTGATTAAAATCAGGAATACCAAACTAATGTGTTTAACCAAACCGAATAATAATGAGGCTCGCCAATGATAAAGCGATTCGTTGCACTGACTGGTCTGGCAGTATGCCTGTGGTGTTCCAATGCGTTGGCGGATCTTGAATTTGCTAGAGACCTTATGGAAGCCGGTGACTTTAAAGGTGCCTTGCGTGAGCTTCAGCCAGCGGCACGATCTGGAAACGCGGAAGCTGAAGAGCTGATTGGAGTGATGTATGCCATGGGCCTTGGTGTGGAGCGGGACGATGTGCGAGCCTTTGAATGGTACTTGCGCGCATCTTTGAAAGGCCATGCCGGTGCGCAATCTGGCATTGGCTGGTATTACGAAGTGGGCCGAGGTGTTGAGGCCATTGATCTTACGCGAGCTTATGCATGGTATGTTCTGTCGGCCATTGGTGGCGACCCGGATGCGGCCATAAGCCAGGAAGAAGTGATTAAAAAAATGAGTAAAGAGCAAATTGAACAGGCGCATAAATTAATCGATGATTATAAATCCTGGATTTACCCCTTGGAGTAGTCGGCTACTAACTGACGACAGGTACGAAAGCTTGCGCTTAAGTCCCTGTCGCCTGTCACACTATATTACTGTAAGTCCTTAGCGTTGCCATCGGCAATTGCTTTTTCAGTATCAGCAACCGCACTGGTCAGCGCATCAAAAATGGCTGGCCCACCTTCAACATTTTTCTTAAACCAATCGTATACTGGTGTAGCCGCTTCTTTAAAGGCAGCCTTTTCGCTTGGTGTTGGTACGTATAGGTCACCACCTACAGCGGCAAATTCTTCGTATGCCGCAATTGACTTACGCTTGGGTGAAGCGAATGTGGCTTGCTGCAATGCGGAGAAACCATCAACAACGACTTGACGCATGTCTTCATCCAGGCCAAGAAACTGTTGGTTGTTCATCCACCAAAGCGCGCCCATGTAAGCGTGGCCATCGAGAGTGACGTATTTAAGGCCTGCATCGGGAAATTTCATACCCATAATATCAGTGATGCCGTTTTTAGAACCTTCCACTACGCCTGTTTGAAAAGAGGTGAACAGCTCTGGCCAAGGAATCGGCGTTGGAGAAGCGCCAAGGGCTTTAACCAACTCTTGGGGTAAGTCAGCCACAACGGTTCGAATTTTCAGACCTTCCATTTCAGACGGATTGGTGACTCGGCGCTTGGTGTTGGCAAAGTTTCTCCAGCCACCCGTGTTACCAATGGTCATTAAACGGATTTGATCGTTGGAACTCTCTAATGCCATAGAACGCATGGTGCGAGTAAAGTCGCTGGTTAAAACGCCCTCAGCAACACGGTCACTTGCCATTAAGTAGGGCAGGTCGAGCACTTGGACATATGGGAAGATGCCGGCTGCGCCACCGGAGGTTGATATATAAATATCAATGGAACCATCAGCAACACCTTGCAGACACTCCGCACCTTTAGAGCACAGTTGTGTGCCGATAAATAATTCGACGCCAATTTTGCCGTTAGATGCACTTTCAACGTAATTTTTGAACACAACGAGACCATCATAGTCTTCGTCGTTTTCATTTGAATTTGCGGTGGCACGCAAGGTGATATCGGCAGCCGATGCTGCTAAAGATGTTAATGCAAGCAAGCCTACCGATAGCAGTAGCGCTGGTTTAGTTATATGTTTCATGATACTCCTCGTTTGGTGGAAATACGGTTGTTATAAAACTTTAAAAACTGATGTAACTTTACTAAATCACTTATGGAAAAAATTCTTTCGAACTCCTTTTTGATGTACTTCGTGTTAACTATTGAACAAAGCCCGTTAATCTTGGGACAGTCATGGAAATTGCCGGAAAATAGGTAATTAAAAAAATCACCACAACTTCTACAGCCAAAAACGGCAAAATAGTTTTGGCAATAGCCTGTACTCGCTCACCCGATACTGATGATGCTACAAATAGTACCAAGCCCATCGGAGGCGTGGCGAGCCCCACTGTCAGATTCACCGACATAATGATTGCGAAATGCACTGGGTGAACACCCAGATCGACAAATATAGGGCCTAAAATAGGGCCCAATATGATTATGGCAGGCCCTGCATCGAGAAACATGCCCACGATAAACAGCAGGATATTGATCAAAAACAACAGGATATAGGGGTTGTCGCTTAAACCCAGAATGAAGGCGGCTAACGTTTCGGGTGTGTGGCTGAGGCTGACCACCGTTTTAAATGCCATGGCCGCACCTACCAGTAGCAATACGACACTTGATGTAAAAGCGGCTTTTGACAATATCGCTGGCAGCTCCTTCCACTTTAATGTTCGTAGCACATACAGCCCAATAAGAAGTGCATAGAAAACCGCGACTGCAGCCGCTTCTGTTGGCGTAAATACGCCAGCCAGAATGCCACCTAAAATAATCACCGGTGTCATCAATGGAAAAAACGCCCGCGTGAATGCTTTACCTTTTTCAGGCCAGCTCGAACGTTTAGTTGCAACGGGAAACGCGTATCGGTTTGCCATAAAACCAACCATAGCCATTAAACCTACACCTACCAATATGCCCGGAACAATGCCAGCTAGAAATAAGGCGGCAACACTCTCACCCATAACGTAGGCATAAATAATCATAATGCCTGAGGGCGGAATGATCGGGCCTATAACAGAGCTTGCGGCTGTAATTGCTGCTGCAAACCGGCGTGTGTAGCCCTGTTTTTCCATGGCTGGAATGAGCATAGAGCCAAGAGCTGATGTATCAGCTACAGCTGAGCCTGATAAGCCTGCAAATAGCATGGATGAAAGTATATTGACATGCGCAAGGCCGCCACGCAGGTGCCCCATCATCGACTGCGCAAATTCAACCAGGCGCTCAGTGATGCCGCCTTTGTTCATGAGCTCCCCTGCCAGCATAAAAAACGGCACAGCCATGAGCGGGAAGCTATCCATGCCGTTATAGACGTTGCGATACAACAGGGCAAGATCGCGCTCTTGACCATTTAAAATCAACATGATGCCGGGCGCTGCCAGCATCCCGAAAAAAACTGGTAAGCCAATAAATAGAAAAAGCAGAAACAGCGGTAAAAACCAGACTAGCATCAGCTTGCCCCCGCTGTTGTGTTTCGAGAGTCGTTTATATCGGTGAAAGCTGTGTCTGCATTATCGTCCCCATCATCAAAAAACAAGGTATTGAGCGAGCGAAGTATCAACTCTATATTAACGCTTGTAAGTAGTATCAGGCCGATCCACAGTGATGCATACATGTAAACCAATTTGACTTTAATGCTGGTCATTCCGATTAAACTAAGCGGCAACTTTAACGATGCCGATGAGAATAGCCAACCGCTATTCACGTGCTTGTATCCAAGCTTTACACCAAAAACCAACACTGAAAGGGATATGAGCAATAGGACTAACGAAAGAGCCGCCGAGGCTCGCTTGCCAAGGAATTCGTTGAGCATATCGATTGCTACAAACCCACCCTGACGATACGCTGTTGGCGCCATTAAGCCTGTCATCCAAAGCATGCAAAAGCGTGCAAACTCATCTGGCCAGGGCAGCGCATTGCCAATGACATAGCGAAAGAACACTTGAACGAGAATGGCAATGACCATTGCGGCGATTGCAAAGATCGCCACCGCGTTTCCGATTTTGAGAAGAACGGAATTTACAATGGTAATTGGTTTGAGTAGCACGTAGACCATCAAACGCTACTTTTTTCGCAATTTAGACCGCGTTTACTGTACTCGATAGACATGCTGCGGTTCCCCCTCCTTGCATTGAATGTGGCCCTTGGCATTGTCAGCCGAGCTCTAATTTATTGCAAAGTCAGATGTTTACTCACGTTACAGATACAAGTTGTATCATTTGTGTATCAATATGTCAATGGTGTATCAATTTAGTGCGTATGATGGGCCCTCTGAGATTTCAAAGACATAAGTGCTCTTAAGTAGGTCAAAGTGTAATGAGCGAGGAAGAAAAAACCCAAAGAAGCCGCCTACCGCTGCATATTTCGATCAGTGAAATGCTCGCTCGGGAGATTAAGGCTGGCGTGTTGCTTGACGGTGAAAAGCTTCCACCTGAACGAGTGATGTCGGCCCGACTGGGTATTGCGGTTGGCACCTTGCGAAAAGCACTCGATAAATTGGAAGAGCAGGGCATGCTCGAACGCGTGCAGGGGTCCGGGAATTACATTAAGAATGTCGATTCCAATAACAAGACAATCTACGGTTTCTTTCGGCTCGAGTTGCTCAGCGGAGGAGGCTTGCCCAGTGCTTCCACATTGTCTGTGCAACGAGTCTCGGCTAAGCGACCCATTACATTCAGTGAGCAAGGGGAATACGATAGAATTCGACGCCTGCGATACCTTGATAATAAACTGGTTGCCTTAGAAGAGATTTGGTTGGATGCAGCTTATAGTGCGAAACCAATAATTGTTGAAAATCTCCCCGATTCGCTTTATCACTTTTACAAAGAACAGTTAGGATTTTGGATAGCGCGTGTTGAAGACAGCATTGGGTTACATAAAACACCTGCGTGGAAACCTGCAAATGTTGCCAAGTTGTTTGGGCCTGTTGCAGGCTTCGTGGAGAGACGAAGCTGGGATCAAACGGGCAAGCAGGCAGAGTATTCCCGAACGTGGTTTAACGCTGAAACCTGTCGATATGTCGCGCGATCAAAGTAGTTTTAGATAGATCGCAAAAGAACTTTTCTAATCAATAGAACTAGGCCGAATGGCGTTAAATTGCCTTGTACTACCTGCCCTAGTCATGGCTGATGTAGCCAAAAACAACAGCAGCAAGGTAACCGTAAACTGCTCCAGTGCACCTGAGGATGCTGTTGTTGCTGCAGCAATTGATGCCTCTCCTAATTCTGGCTGCTCTGCTGCTTCATCTGGGTTTTCTTGTGACTCCGTTGTGCCTGCTTGTCCCGCTGTGTCTTCCTTGATGCTTAAAGGCAGGTTTGCCGGCGTATCTGTAACAGGAACAATGGCTGTTGTTGGTGTTGTTGGTGTTGTTGGTGTTGTTGGTGTTGTTGGTGTTGTTGGTGTCGTCGGAGCCGTTGGTATAGTTGAACCAGTTGTTGTTTCTGTCGTTGCAACCACTTCGACCGGGTCATTATTAGTACGCTTAATCAGTACGACCCAGTCCTGATCGTTTTCCGACGGTGCGGCACCCAGAGACAGTTCGGTATTGGATTCGTGAGGTATCGCCGTGGTATGGGTACCGGTACGCGGATTAAACCAGCTGACGTCATAAGCTCCGTCCTCTACTTGTAAAGTGCGGCTACTCTGCGCGTTTCTGAGATAAACAGCGTAAGTGTCTCCTATCTTTGAAAATACCTGATCACCAGGCTGAGCATCGAGCAGTAGTTCATCATTGGGCTGCATTGAATTGAACGCCAAGTGTTCCACCATAAACAGGCGAGCGTGTCGCATGTAGTTGTACATCGACTCTCTTGTTCGGAAATCTTCTGTTCGAATGTCTGCTCCCTGAAAACCAAAATACCATTCCAGGTTGCCGCCACTAAAGTACACCGGATATAAAACATCTTTTCGCATATCGTCTGCATTGTCTGCTGTGAGCCCGATATTGCCAGGCCCAACTTCATCCAGATCGATGACCCATGGCCATCCAGCATCTACGCTTGCTTGACGCCATTGTTCGGTAAAACGCTCGGCGTTTTCGGCATGGAATTGTATTGATGTAATGTCGAAGTCAGGATTACCTAGAAGGTTGGTATAGGCTTTGTCTGGGCTATCAACAAATGAGTGTACGCCTAGTGGGTGCTGAGTCCATTCAAGTGAGCGAATGTATGCTGCAAACTCCCTATGCCGCTCATCGCCAAAGCGGCTTTCCTCACTGATATTCCATTTAAGGGCATTCAGGTGTGCAAAGCGCGCGATCATTTCCCGATAGTACAATTTTCGCTGTACGCCAAGCTCGCCCTCGTCTAGCCAATTTGTATTGTCAGCCTCTTGCTCTCCCAGTACGAAGTGCGCTGCAACGCCTTTTCGCTGCATATGTGTGAACACACTGTCCCATTGATTTAGCTTGGAAATATCATAGTGTGTATTGTTCTCAAAGCTGCCAGCGGGTGAAATAAACGGGTAGGTATCTCTGCCGTCGCCGCCAAGATTCATTAAAAGAAAGTACTGAGAATTCACACCTTGTGCACTAAGGTAATTAATCGCGCCGATGATGCCCTTACTATCAACACCCGAAGTGTCGGATACAAACAGTGGGTCGCCTGCAGCCCAGTCATCTCTATGTGCGGTGAAGTGATGAAGGCCATATTGCATCTGTCCTTCACCCACACCACCTGCCTGGTTGACGGTGTTATCAAAGCCTGCATACCCAAGGAAGTTTTCGGGGCTATCAACACCACCTTTTATCCAATGTTCGTTGTTGGAGAATTGAAGGTAATGGTTGCCTGAGTAGCCTAATATTCCCTTGGAATAAAACCCAGGTGCCGCAAGATCAGCTGTTGCCACAGTAAAGGTACCGCTGATGTTGTGATCGGGCAACGGTTCACCTGTAGCATTGATATCTGCTACCGCGATATTCTCGCCAGCGATAAATCGTGTTGTGTATTGCCAATTACCTGAAGTGTCTGGTGTGAATTTTACTCGCCACACATCACCTCGACCGAGACCAAGTCCATTGCCGGCGTAAAAGCCGGGTACTGTAAATACATTGCCATCGGGATCGGTGAGTTGGACATCGTAGCGAATATCCAAAAACGGATTGGGGTTGGATTGCGTCTCACTGGTGTTCGGGCCAGTGGCATCAATGGTCATTGCCTGCCACTGTATTGGTGCGTCACTGATGCTTATCGCATGGCTCATGCCTGGAAGTGTGGCAAGGCCAGTCAGTAGAATCAGTGTTGGGTATGAACATAAGCTACGCATACGGTCCCCTTGCAATTTCTGGGCTGGGCCAGGGCCGTAATGGCGGCTACCAGTATTGATCGTATCGGCTGAAGCTTGGCTGGTGTTTACGGTGGTTTTATGAGTATGTGTTCATGTAGTAAACGAGTTGCCCAATAATGTAGGGCAACTCGTGTTGGTGCGTGTTCTGTGCTTTTATGAAAAGCGAGGGTAGATCACAGACTAAGCAATTGTGGTGATTGTTGAAAGACTCAATACGTCACATTTCTTTGCTCACAACTGCTTCAATAAGTTCGCCATTTCTATTGCGGCTAATGCGGCCTCTTCGCCTTTGTTACCAGCTTTACTCCCGGCACGTTCTATTGCCTGTTCGATTGTCTCGGTGGTGATAACGCCAAGCGCTGCCGGCACACCGCTGATCCAGGCTGCATTGGCGATGCCTTTGCTGGCTTCAGATGCGATAAGGTCAAAATGTATTGTGCCGCCTCTGATTAGCACGCCAAGACAAACCAGGGCATCGTAATTTCCACTCTCGGCCATCTTTTTTGTGGCCAATGGGATCTCATAACAGCCAGGCACGGTGACAACAGTGATATCGTTTTCGGCTACATCATGCCTTATCAATGCATCGGTAGCACCTGCCAGTAGCTTCTCACCCATGAAGTCGTTCCAGCGGGTGGCTACAATACCAATTTTTAGCTTGCTGCCAATGAGCTTACCTTCGATTTTTTTTACTGCCATGTGTCGGTCCTGCTAATTGATTTCTTGTTTAATGATAAGTTAACAATACTGCGCTCGCGTTCAGCCTGTTGCGGGTCGCGGTTTATTAGCTGTTTTACTAAGTGAATGGCCCATGCGCTCAGCTTTTGTTGTTAAATAATGTGCGTTTTGTTCGTGCACATCCACTTCAAGCGCTAACTTTTCGCTAATGGTGATACCCAAACTTTGCAGAGCCGCGACTTTGTCTGGGTTGTTGGTGAGCAAACGGATTGTGATCACATCTATGGACTTAAGCATTGCGGCGGCCGTGTCGTACACACGCGCATCGGCCGGAAAACCCAGCTGATGATTGGCATCGACCGTGTCCATACCAGAATCTTGTAATTCGTATGCCCTGATCTTATTGCCAAGCCCAATACCTCGGCCTTCTTGCCTTAGATACACCAGCACGCCGGTGCCGTGCTCGGCAATCATCGCCATTGCGGCTTGCAACTGTTCTCCGCAATCGCATCGTATGCTGCCAAATGCATCGCCAGTGAGGCATTCAGAATGCATGCGCACGATTGGGACGTTGCGATCAGGTTCGCCCATGACAAGTAATGAGTGCTCGCGTCCTTGCTCGTCGCGGTAAACACTCATATCAAACACGCCGTGCACGGTGGGCAAGGAGGATTTACCGATAAAGGATATCGTTCGATCCGTGTTTGTTTCTGCTGTTGTGCTCGCGTTTTCATGCTTCATACGATATTGAGCAATAAGCTCCACTGATGTGACCAATATGTCGTGTTGCGAGCCAAATTCGAGCAAGGCATCTAAACGCATCATTTCGCCATCTTCAGCCATCACTTCACATATCACACCGGCGGGAGTGAGGTGGGCAAGTTTTGCAAGATCAACGCTGGCCTCGGTTTGCCCACGTCTTGCCAGCACGCCATTGTCGTTGGCACGTAATGGGAAAATATGCCCCGGCATAGCAATGTCACTGGGCCGTGACTGTGGATTGATAAGCGTTTTTACTGTGTGCGATCGATCAGCTGCTGAAATACCTGTGCTGACACCGTTGGTCGCTTCAACGGATACGGTAAAGGGTGTGCCAAAGCCACTGCTGTTTCGACTGCTGGGCACCATCATGGGAATATTTAATCGATCCAGCAACGCGCCTTGCATAGCCAAACACACAAGCCCACGCCCATGTGTGACTAAAAAATTCATGGCCTCTGGGGTCATGAATTCTGCAGCCATAACGAGGTCGCCTTCGTTTTCTCTATCTTCATCGTCTACGACAATGACAAAGCGACCGGCTTTAATCGCGGCAACCGCATCTTCAACGTTTGCCAGTTTACTGTTTGTCATAACCATTCTCTTTCAAAAAAGCAGCATCGATACCGGATGGGCTTTCGCTGCGATGTTGCAGTAGACGCTCCACGTATTTACCCAGAACATCCACTTCGATATTTATTTTGTCGCCCACACTTTTTTTTGGCATCACAATGTGTTGCTGTGTATAGGCTACTAAGGTGACGTTAAACCAATCTGGCCCGGTTTCTACCACCGTTAAACTTGTGCCATCTAATGTGATGTAGCCTTTACTCACGATATAACGCATTAGAGCAGGGTCGGTTGATATGCTGACCCAAAGTGCATCTTCATCTCGCTTAAACGTTTTAATGACGCCGGTTGTATCGACATGCCCCTGAACAAAGTGCCCGCCCATACGCGTTGTGGGTGTGACCGAGCGTTCCAGATTGACAGATTGAGACGGTTTAAGTGATTCCAGATTGGTTTTGTTGCGTGTTTCGGGTGCAAGGCCTGCATGAAAACTGTTGTCATTCATTTCAGTTACGGTCAGGCAAACACCATTAACCGCAATACTGTCTCCCAGCTGGGTATCGCCCAACACCGTTTTGCAGCTGATGGATAAATCAAACCCGTCACCGCTTTTTCTGCAGTCGATGACCTTGCCTAATTCTTCTACAATACCGGTAAACATATTCAGTGCACTGTTGCTGTGTGGTCTGTGCGGCCACGGATTAAAAGATCTGCATCGAGTTGTTCCAGACTAAGGTTTGTTAGCCTAATCGCATCTTGTAATTTGTTAATTCCTAAGCCACCAATACTGGGCAAGGCGTCGTTACCGCCAATGAGCATGGGTGCCAAGAACGCCCAAACTTCGTTAACCAACTTATGGTCGATAAAACTGCCCAGCACGTTTTGACCACCTTCTACCATTAGGCTTTGAATGTTCTTTTCGCCAAGTGCGGTCAGTAGTTTGGGAAGAAAAATGCGCGTACTGTCTGGTTCTGTCGCAACATCGATACTGTCCACACCTAGCGTTTTTAGTGAGTCGCGATACTCATTTGGTGTAGTGTCTGTACACACGACTAACGTACGGTGTTGATCATTAAACAAGGCCGCGTTCGGTGGTATACGCCCCGCAGCATCCAGTACGATTCGCAGCGGGTGATTCAATTGCTCATATTCGTGCCTGGATTGATCCAGGCGAACTGTGAGAGCAGGGTCGTCGTCAATGACGGTTTGTGCGCCGACCAAAATAGCGTCACAGGCTTGTCGAAGTGTGTGTGATTTCTCTCTGGCGGCGTTGCCAGTGATCCACTGACTGTTGCCCGTACGGGTAGCTGTTTTACCGTCCAGGCTGGATGCAAACTTGGCAACAACATAGGGTGTGCCGTGTGCAATGTGATGAAAGAAAAACCGGTTTACGTGCCTGGCCTCTTCTTCACAAATACCGGCCAGGGTTTCAATCCCTTTTTCAACCAGGACTTGCTCACCACCTGCGGCCGTTGCGTTGGGATCACCCGTGGCATACACCACTTGGACGATTCCAGCCTGTTCGATTGCTTGGGTGCACGGCGGTGTTTTGCCAAAGTGGGAACAAGGCTCAAGCGTCACATAAATGGTTGCGCCGCGTGGGTCTTCACTGCAATTGGCAATGGCGTTGACTTCGGCATGAGGTTCACCGGCACGTTGGTGCCAGCCTTCGCCGATGATGGAATTGTTTTTGACGATAACAGCGCCCACAAGCGGGTTTGGGCTAACGTTGCCCGTTGCCCTTTTGGCGAGCGCTAATGCTCGTTGCATGTGCTGTGTGTGTGCCGACAAAACCTAACCCCATTAATAAATCGGGGCGCAATTTGGCACAGGGAAGGTGCGAGATGCACCAGTAGGGATGTAGTCAAGCGCGCACGCGCAAGAACACTGCCTAACGATTTCCTGCCATCAAACTTCTCTCATCCGGACTGTAACCGTCGGCTCTGGAATTTGACCAGATCAGCCGCTTTGGCAAGGCCTTAGCCTTGAATTTAGCGGGTCACGGGCTTGGCGGCCAAGGCCACCCTACCGTCGGTGGGGAATTTCGCCCCGCCCCGAAGTTGATACTTGGAATGTACAGGCTGTTTAATAAAATTGCAATGTGGCTCGTCGCAAATTGTTGATGTGGCAGGTAATTATTATGGATTGGTATAGTTATTCAATTGAATAAGGGCAGCCTTGAGCCACCGTTTCGTCATACGCCAGCTTTTGGCTCTTAGAACGCCATCCACATCCTTGGAATTCTCACCAAGCTTTTGGAGCAGCCAGCGGAGAGGGATCAGTTGTTGGTCTAAGCAAATCAACCCCGCAGGCTCGTCAGATCACTGAACAGGCGCGACGACACCCGCTAGATCGTGAAAGGTGGTGGCATGTGCTAACACATCTTCCAACCCCATGCGTGGTAACCAGATGGCGGAGTCGATATCCAAATCTGTTCCGGTAAGGTTTAATCCAAAGATGCTTCGCACACTGTTTTCCCATGATTCGATGACTTGAACGTCTTCTTCTGCCGCATTTCGATCTATTAGAGTGCGTGATAGATAAAGCGTGAGCCATTCTTCGTTAATCGTTGCGTTTGGTGCTTCGCTGATGTTGTCACTGGCTTCGTCAATGAACTCTGCCTCATCCTCAATTTCGTCAATGTCCATTTCGATATCGAATTCGACCATATCGGCCTTCGCATTGTTGGAGATGATGCTTTCATTGAGTATAAGATCTGCAGAGCGTTTGGTGTTGTCAACTCCATAGTTGTCATTGAAGGCAAACACGCTATTATAAATTTCAACGGCAGTGCTACTTTCTAACATAATACCGCTACCGCCGAATGTGCCAAACGCCGTGTGCTTTTGATTGAAAATGCTGATGTTGTTTTTGAATGAATAGCTTGGGACTTCATCGCCTGTAAAGCTGGTGCCTAAGCGGAAACCTGAACCTGTATTATTTGCTGCAATGTTGTTTTCGATCTGAACGTCTGCATTCTTGCCTCCAAAAAAGCTGAATACACCTTCTGTTGGCGCAAAGTTAGTCGCAATATTATTTTTCACGATAACGGTGCTATTTACTCCGGTTGTAATCGAGAGAGCGCCACTTTCAGGAGTGGGCGAATGTTGAGCGGTTCCCTTGCGTACAATTAAGGATTCGGATTCATCTTTATAGTAATTTCTTGGGCCATTATCGAATATGATGCCATCAACTATAACGGTGTGTTCGGTCGGTTCATTGCGGGCTTCCATTAGTTTTGTTGCCGACTTTGACGTGTTGATAGTCAATCGTGTTTGGGTTTCGAAATTCTTACTGTTATGAATTCCTGTAAATACAGTCTTATGAGCTCCCCAGGGGTCACGTGCGGTAAAATCCGCACTGAAGCCGCCAATAACACTTACCGGCATAGTGATGACATCCACACCGCGTTTGCCACGACCGGTGTACTCGCCCTCCGCAATACACACTACATCGCCAGCTTCAAGTTTTGAAATGATGTTTCCGAGATCTTTTGCGGGTTTCTCCAGGGTTGCTTTTTTACCCTTGCCGCTGGCTGCATGGACGTACTTTGTGCACGTGTCGCGATAGCCGCTATCAGCGATTGTGGGTGTGGCGATTCCTAGTAGTAAAAATGCTGCTGAAACTGCCACGGCCTGGTTTTTTATGTCGTTTTTCATTTGTTATTTTCACTTATTGATACTAATTTCGCGGAGGCTAACATACCCATTTAGAATTTTAAATAATGCGTATTAGTTAATACTGGTATTAGAGGGCCGAGTAAAATGCACAGTTATTAAGTGAAAAATGCAGAGTTTGGAGAAGTTCCTGAGTTCAATTTCTGCCTTAACTTAAGTGCTCTAAATTAGGTTAACGAGAATGACTTTCGTCTTAATTTTTCTCCAAAATAATACTGCGGTCGACAAGTACTGTGACGTTCTGTCGCGAAGCGCATCCATCAAGCTCAGCGAGCCGTTATTGCGCTTTTCAGCCGAAGCCACCATTAATCCATAACGAATACGTTGATTTCCTTATACGAAGTGAAAATAAGGAATTGCGCAATTCTCGCCAGAT
>CAYSZH010000132.1:0-13267 GCA_964435305.1 uncultured Granulosicoccaceae bacterium | reverse complement strand
CCCTTATTCGAATCGGCGTTTTCAGTTGCAAAACAGGTACGCACCGATACGGCTATCGGCAGCAGCCCCGTCTCGGTTGCGTTTGCCGCGGTGGCGCTCGCCAAACAGATTTTCGACGATTTTAATAAGCAAAATGCCTTATTAATTGGCGCGGGTGACACGATCTCGCTTACCGCAAAACATCTGATGGGCAATAACATTGGTGGCGTTGCCATTGCCAATCGAACAGTGAGCCGTGCGCAAGCATTGGCTAAAGAGGTGAATGGCAGCGCCCTTGGGCTAAGTGAACTCAATGGTGCCTTATCCGAAGCCGACATTATCATCAGTTCAACCGGTTCACCCTTACCCATACTGGGCAAGGGTGCGCTGGAAAACGCCATGAAGGCACGTCGTTTTCGACCCATGCTAATTGTGGATATCGCCGTGCCTCGGGATATTGAACCGCAGGTTGGCGAGATCGATGGTTTGTTTCTGTACACGGTGGATGATCTGCAAAGCGTGATCGATGAGGGCATGCAAACACGACGCGAGGCAGCCGATCAGGCCGAGAACATTGTTGAAAACGAAGTGGATGCGTTTATGCGCCGCGTGCGTGCATTGGGAGCCACCCGTTCGATACGGGACTATCGACAATCCTGCACCGATATCAGTGAGCAACTACTATTAAAAAGTCGCAAGCAGTTAGCGTCCGGTCAGGATCCAGAAAAAGTCTTGCAACAGCTCTCACATGCACTGACCAATAAGCTCATGAACGCGCCCACTCAGCGCATGCGAGAAGCCGCCGAAGACGGCGACCTGGAATTATTGAAAGCGGCACGCACTCTATTCGATCTTGATAAGCCTGAGAAATGAAACAATCCATTCAAGCGAGACTCGAAAGCGTTTCGGAACGTCACCAGGAAATAGCGGCCCTGCTTGGCGAACCCGAAACCATTAACGATCAAGACAGCTTTCGTGCTCTCTCACAGGAGTACTCTCAGCTCGAGCCCATCGTTAACGCCTTTAATAATTACCAAAGCATCAAAGACAGCCTGGACAGTGCGCTTGAAATGGCCGCCGACAGCGACCCTGATATGCGTGCCATGGCAGAAGAGGAACGCCCCGAACTCGAAGCACAACTAGAAACTATCGAATCGGATCTCCAGACGTTATTGCTACCTCAAGACCCACGCGATAGCTACAACGCGTTTTTAGAAATTCGTGCTGGAACCGGTGGTGATGAAGCGGCTATTTTTGCAGGTGACTTGTTGCGCATGTATTTACGTTATGCCGAACTCAATGGTTGGCGCAACGAAATTATTGCCGAGCGCCAGGGCGACCATGGCGGTTATAAAGAAGTGGTTTGCCGCCTAACCGGCAACAGCGTGTTCTCAAAACTAAAGTTTGAATCGGGTGCGCACCGTGTGCAACGTGTACCAGAAACTGAATCGCAAGGTCGTGTGCACACCTCTGCTGCCACAGTTGCGATACTGCCTGAAGTCGATAAGGTTGAAGAAATTGATATTAACCCCAGCGATATTAAGACCGATACGTTTCGCGCATCCGGTGCCGGTGGGCAGCACGTTAATAAAACCGATTCGGCTGTTCGCTTAACGCACGAACCCACCGGTATTGTGGTGGAATGCCAGGACGAGCGCTCACAACACAAAAACCGCGCTAAGGCATTAGCATTACTGCAAGCTCGTTTGCTAGATATACAAGTCAGCAAACAACAACAGGAACAATCGGAGTCTCGACGTTTGCAGGTTGGCTCAGGCGATCGCTCCGAACGCATTCGTACTTATAATTTTCCGCAAGGGCGAATGACGGATCACCGCATCAACTTAACGCTATACAAGCTCGAAGAAATCATGCAAGGTGCGTTGGCAGAAGTCATAGACCCTTTAATCGCAGAACATCAGGCGCAACTGCTGGCTGAGTTTGGCGACTAGCCACGCCACACCTCACATGCCCACGATTAAACAGTGGCTTCAAACAGCATCGGATAAGCCTGGCGCTCATCGCATTGACCCACTTGATGCTCAGTTACTCTTATCTTATGCATTGGGTAAAAGCCGTACACACCTTATTGCCTGGCCAGATGCAACACTTGATGACGATCAATTGCAAAAGGCGAATGCCCTACTCAGCCGTCGAGCCCAGGGTGAACCACTGGCCTACATAACCGGTGAACGTGAGTTCTGGTCGCTACCGTTTCGTGTCAATGAAGCGGTGTTAATACCGCGCCCCGAAACCGAAATGCTGGTAGAACAAACTTTGCTGCATCACAGAGAAAAACCGGCACGCTGTATTGTGGATGCAGGTACCGGCTCTGGAGCAATCGCCGTGGCATTGGCACACAGCATCAAAAGCGATCATCTGCAGGCGAGCAATATCATTGCAACAGATATCAGCGCACAAAGTCTCACTGTGGCCAGAGACAACATTGAGATGCTATGTCCAGGTGAGGTTTCACTCGTGCAGAGCCACTGGCTTGCAGCCTTAGCAGCACACTGTGCGGACATCATCGTTAGCAACCCGCCGTACATTGAAGACGGTGATTCGTTTGTAGAACCTCATGTGCGCGAACATGAACCTGGTACCGCTTTGTACAGCGGGCCGGATGGTTTAAACGCCATACGCACTGTGTTGACGGATTCAAGGCGTGTTGGTGTGAGCGGGTGTAAAGTTATTCTTGAGCATGGTTTTGAGCAAAGCCAGGCGGTTCAGCAGCTCATGCACAGCAACGAATATCGCGACATCCAGACTCTGGATGATTTGGCAGGGCATGGCCGGGTGACGATTGGATGCTGCCCATAGCACTTTGCAGGTAAAAAAAGTCGCCAAGGTCAGCTATAAAAAGACAGTGCATTAATTTTAGGTACAAACGAGCTCGACCATGCAACAGAATCCATTAAGCAATTCCTATGCGGCAATCGATTTGGGTTCCAACAGCTTTCATATGGTGATTGCTGAGCCCGAAGGCAGCTCAATCAGAATCATTGATAGTCTGCGTGTGCCTGTCAGGTTAGGTGCTGGATTAGATAAAAATAAAAATCTTAAATCTGCAACACGCGAACTCGCTCTGGATTCTCTGGGGCAATTTGCGCAGCGTCTGCGCGGGGTGCCCTTAAAACAAATTCGTGTGGTGGGCACCAATACCCTTCGGCGTGCAAAAGATTCAAACGACTTTATCAAACTCGCTTACGGCATATTGGGTAAGCATATCGAAATCATTTCTGGCCGCGAAGAAGCTCGACTCATATTTTTCGCGGTCTCTCACTCTCAACCCGAGCCCGAAACGCAACGGCTTGTGATCGATATTGGTGGTGGCAGTACAGAGCTTGTTATCGGCCACGGCTTTAAACCCACATTGATGGAAAGCATCAACATGGGCTGTGTGAGTTATACCAACCGCTTTATTCCTGATGAAAAAATCTCTACAAGCGATATAAAAAAAGCCTCACTTGAAGCGCAACTCGAACTCCAACCGATAAAAAAAGACTATGTTGATCATGGATGGCAAAACGTCATCGGTTGCTCGGGCACGATAAAAGCGGTTTCCCGCATTCTTTCAGAGCTTGGTATCACAGATGGCGAGATCACACGCAGCGGCTTACGTGATCTTATCCGTCGTATAGATAAAGCCGGCACAGTGAAAGCACTGGATCTTAAATCCATTAGCTCAGATAGAACGGCCGTTATCTCTGGCGGGATTGGTGTGTTGCACGGCGTGATGAAAACCTTACGCATTGATTGCATTATCGCAAGCCAGGTAGCCCTTCGCGAAGGGCTCATCTTCGATATGCTCGGGAAGGCTGAGCATATTGATATTCAAAGCCAGACAATTGAAAATATGGCCAGCCGCTATGCCATAGAACCTTTGCAAGCCAATCGCGTGGAAAAGGCGGTTAAGCGACTTTTTAATGACATAGAAGAACCTTGGCAGCTGGATGTCGAATCTGACTTACTTCTATTGCAATGGACTGCCAGGCTACATGAAATTGGCAAGGCCATTTCGCATTCCCAATACCATAAGCACGGTGCCTATATTCTGGAAAATTCAGATCTTATGGGCTTTTCAATTGCCGAACAAAGGGCACTTGCGCTACTGGTGCGATTTCATCGTCGCAAGATAGACTTATCCGCTTTTGACACTATCGTGGATGAAGTTGAGCGAGACAGACTATTGCGCTTATTGAGCATCTTGCGTTTGGCGGTTCTGCTCTATCGGGGTCGACATGCGGGCAACACGGAAAGCCTAAAACTGAAAGTTCGCGATAATCAGTTAACGGTTTCAGCCTCCGAGAGCTGGCTTGAAGAGAACCCACTGACAGCGGCCGAGCTGGCAGCCGAAGCTGATCGCTTGCTGCATATCGATTTTAAATTAAAAGTGACTAAAGAATAAGCGCGTTCCAATTGTCAGGCATACGCCTCGCACGCTTAGCATTAGCTCACGATTGCGACAGACCAGAATCGTGTCTCTTAACCAAGTCTTCTTGAGCACTAAATGGCTCATCACCATTTGCACTCACGCGCTGGTATCGCCCATCAGCTAATAGCTCCCAGCTGTACTGATTGTCCTTAAAATAAATATCCAGACACTCTCGTTTTAGGGTCTGCATATTGTCACCCTCAATGGGCACAGCAATTTCAACTCGATTAAAAAAGTTGCGTGGCATCCAATCAGCACTACTGATGTACAACTGCTCACGATCGCCTGTACCAAAAGAGAACACACGAGAATGCTCCAAAAAACGTCCCAGAACCGATATCACCCGGATATTTTCGGATAACCCTTCTACCTGAGGGCGTAGCATACACACACCGCGAATAAGTAAAGAAATTTTGACCCCGGCTTGCGATGCGCGATAAAGGGCATCAATGACGCCAGCATCAACCAGCGAATTCATACGCGCGGTAATTCTCCCATCGCCACCATCTTTAGCAACCGCTATCTCTTGCTCAATTTTATTTAGTATAAAACTATGCAGTGAGAACGGTGCTTGTACCAACGACTTTAAGTTAAGTGTTTGCCCTAAACCTGTTAACTGCGTAAATATTTTCTGTATATCGTTAGTAATGCGCTTATTGCAAGTCAACATGCTGATGTCGGTATACGCACGAGCCGTAGTGGCATGGTAATTCCCAGTGCCTACATGGGCATAGCGCACTAAACGTTTCTTTTCGCGGCGCACCACCAGTAACATTTTTGCATGGGTTTTAAACCCCACGACACCGTACACGACCTGGATACCCGCTTCCTGCAAACGACTGGAAAGATTAATGTTTGCCTCTTCATCAAAGCGCGCACGTAGCTCTATCACCACGGTGACATCTTTACCGGCACGTGAGGCATCCATTAGATATTCGACAAAGGCAGAATTGTTGCCAGTTCTGTAAAGCGTTTGTTTTATAGCGAGTACATCAGGATCACGTGAGGCCTGCCGTACTAATTCCAACACCGGGTTATACGATTCGTAGGGGTGATGAAACAGTACCGATGAGCGCATGCTCAGGTGTTCAAATATGTTTGAATCTACCCCAAAGGCGGTTGACACACACGGTGTAAACGCAGGGAATTTTAAATCAGGCCGGTCAATTTCTTCTGGTATCGCCATAAGCCGGCTTAAATTGACCGGCCCCTTCACCTGATAAACATCGTTATCAGTAAGATTAAACTGACGCTGCAGATAACGCACAATGCGTGCTGGAGAATTAGACGACACTTCTAAGCGCACCGCCTGGCCAAAGTTTCTCTGAAGTAACTCGCTCTGCAAGGCACGTCGTAAGTTGGCAACTTCTTCGTCGGAAACATAAAGCTCGCTGTTTCGTGTGACTTTAAACTGATAAACACCCACTGCGTCCATGCCGTTAAACATTGAAGACATTTGTGAGTGGATGATGGAACTTAGAAACACAAAGCCATGCGTAGAACCACAAATTTCCTCCGGTACGCTAATGACACGAGGTAAAGAGCGTGGCGCCCGTACCAACGCAAAACCAGATTCTCGCCCAAACGCATCCACCCCTTTCAGATCGACAATGAAATTGAGGCTCTTGTTGGTGAGTAATGGAAACGGGTGGGCCGGGTCCAGACCAAGGGGGCTGAGTACAGGCAAAATTTCACTCTCAAAATAATCTTTTACCCATGCCGCGAAACCTTCATCCCATTCACTGCGTGCAAAAAAGCGGATGTCATGCTTTGCAAGCTCAGGCAATAGCGTGTTATTGAGTACTGAGTACTGACGATCGACAAATTCATGTGCTTTTTCAGTAATAGCGTTGAGCTCTTGTTGTGGAGACAAGCCATCGATTCCAGCGGCCTCCACACCACCTTGAATTTTTTGTTTTATCCCTGCAACCCTGACTTCAAAAAATTCATCCAAATTATTTGAGGAAATGCACAAGAAGCGCAACCGTTCTAACAATGGCACAGTGTCGTCTTCAGCCAAGGCCAACACACGCTCATCAAACGACAGAAAACTCAACTCACGATTAATTAACTTACTGGCACCGAGGTTGGGATCTTTAAATGATTCGGGGGTTTGCAGTTGCAACGATTTCCCGCTGTTTTTTTTGCCTAAGGACTGAGGCTTGACTGTGGGATTAGGTTTAACGGCACCGGCTGTACGGACAGGATGCTTACTAGGCCTTACACGCTTTTCAGATTCTCCTGTTGAAACCTTGCCTTTGTCACGCTTTTTATTTCGCATTGACTGCCCCCCCTGCGTTGTTCGAGCCCCGGCCATCCTCAAAGTGCTGGAGCTTAAGTAATCCTGTACGTTTCATGTTCATAGCACAAATATATCCCATTTAGTCTGGCTATTTGTGCGTAAAACGTGAGAGAGAGGTGTTGCGCACAGGCCTTTCTCCCTAGAGGGGCACATTCACCATTCGTGCCCGCTTAAAAACATACAATTTTGTAAACGGCTGCACGCCTGCCAGCCGTTGGCAACGTCGTCGCTTAGCGTGCTAGTTCGACGGCGAGTAGCTCTGGAAAAAATCCATGAAAACAGGCTGAAAGTGCCTCTTCATGCATAGCGGCAACGGCAGCGCCACCCGCCATGGCCGCAAAGCGCTCAGAACGGCGTGATAGTCGTTGTAGTGTGATCTCCACCCCTTGATAAGTTTGATTACCTAAGAGCACCTGCTCCATTTGAATAAACGTGATAAACCGCTGCAGCGCTGGCGGCAGCTGAGATCTATGCTGATTCAAGGCGTCGTGCACCGACTCGACATGTTCCTCGAGGCTGGTGTCGCTGTATAGAGACCAGTCCCGAGCCAAATAATGGTCGAACACCACATCGGTGATGATCCCGGCAAAACGCCTTAGTGGGGGTTTAAACAAGTTATGGGTTTTTTTTACTTCCGGATGCCGGTCGGTGTAGGCATCGATACGTCTGTGTCGCATAATGCCTTCTCGAATACCAGCAGAGTATGACGATAAATCAGAGCCGCGCACAAAGTCTCCGCAAAATTGACCTGCGATGCGTTCCGCGTCGCCATGCGCAAATAAGCTGTGAGCCAAAAAATTCACGTGATTGTATTACCAAAGTTTCGATACACTGGACACTATACCTACAATGCACACCGACATGACCCCAGAACAAATTGATCGCTACAGCCGCCATCTCACCTTGCCCAATATAGGCAAAGAGGGACAGCAAAAACTATTGCAAAGCCATGTTCTCGTGGTGGGCATGGGTGGCCTGGGTTCTCCAGTGGCACTCTACCTTGCCGCCGCAGGTGTGGGGCATTTGAGCTTTGCTGATTTTGATACGGTAGAAGCCTCCAACCTGCAACGGCAAATCGCCCATACAACAGATCGAATTGGCGAGCTTAAAACCCACTCCGCACGCGAGGCCTGCCTGGCCATTAACCCTGAAATTAAAATTGATGTTTATGATCACGGCCTTGAAGCGGACGACTTAAGCAAACTGGTACCTACCTGCACGGCCGTAGCCGATTGCAGCGATAATTTTCCAACACGCTTCGATGTTAACGCCAGCTGCGTTAAGCATAAAGTACCCTTGATCACCGGCGCAGCCATTCGCTTTGATGGGCAAATTACGGTCGTAAGAAGCGATAAACCCGATACCCCCTGTTATCGCTGCTTATATACAGAAGGTGCAGATGCAGCAGAAACCTGTGCTCAAACCGGAATTCTTGGCCCGGTTGTCGGTATGATCGGCTGTATGCAAGCGCTCGAAACCATGAAAGTGATTTGCGATATTGGTGAAGACCTCACTGGCCGGCTTTTATTGTTTGATGGCTTGGGTATGGAGATTAACGAAATTGCGCTGCGTAAAAGTGCCGACTGCCCGATTTGTAACGCAACCATCTGAGATATCGAAAACTTATTCAACTTGAGACAGAAATTTTTGTAAACCCAGGGGAGCAGTAAATTCGCCAGGTTCAGCGAAGGCCTATCCAACCTGTCGATCATTGCCGGACATATCCGAACCAAGCGGTGCAATCTGAGGAGAGTAAGCATGAATACGGGTGCCTGGTCCATCAGGAGAAAACCCCGCCTGTAAATTCATTAAAGATCCAATTTCGGTTTTCGTTGCCTTAACCCACGCTTGATCATTAACGTGCTAAAGAACCGAACGCCTGCACCAAACAATTTATGGGTCGCAAGATTACCCAAGCCACCGAGAGAACGAGTTGATAAAAAAAACTGCGGATAGCCCCGAGTCGGTGTAAAGCCAGGTTGCAACATCACAGGCCAAGCTGACACATTGAGTCGGCGTGCCAAATACGGAGCGATAACGCCTTTGAAATGATAGAGGATCAGCTCTGGCGCTACATCAAGACCAATATTCCACATGCTGCTAAATTGCTTATTCATCATCTCGGTCGCGATGCTAAAGGCCTTGACCTTACCGGAAAAAGATGTGATAGCCGCCTGCATGTCCGGGTCTTGTATGATTTGTTCAAAATTCATGGGTAGCGGATGATGCGTCAGTCCCGCATCAATAATCATTTGCGAGAACCCAGTGTCGGCAGCGATGTGTACCGCATGTCCTGCAGCCTTCAGCCGCGATCCAATGACAGTAAATGGCTGCACGTCACCTCGTGAACCGAGCGTGATCAACAGTATTCTCATGATTATTCAAAAGCTCCGGTGCGTAGAGCAGTGCTAGAAGAACGGCGATGTAATAACGCTTTCTATTGAAGTTTGAAATACAAGGATTGAGAACGAGCGTCACACCAACGCTACCCTGCTCTTCAACAATACAATAAAAACTACTTCAACGGCATAGCGTACTGAATGATCGATGCATTACTGTCCGGAATATACCCCTTACCATAAATCTCAATATCGGCGTCACCACTGTGTTCATAACCTGAGTGCGGTAGCCAGGTGCCATAGATATAATTCACCGTATCGTCGAGCAACATCGGATCACCTGCGTGGGTAAAGAGCGCATACCGACCAGCAGGCACGGTCAAGCTCACCATGTCGCTGGGTAACTCAGCAGAGGACGTCACCTGCATAGCACTGCAGTAATTTAGCAGTTCAGCATGCTTCGCCGTTTGTTCTATCAAGCCAAAACCAATATTAGGGATTGCATTGGGTATCTCATCCATGCGCGGCAGGAATGCATCCCACAATTCTACAAGCTTATCTGCAAAATTGTTTTTTTCAGAATCAGCGCCATAAAACGAGGTTTGCAAACCAACAAAGACGCAAGCATCACGGTGCTGGATATCCGGGTCTCTACTAATACTAGCGTTGATGTGTCGTAAGTACTGATCATCAATGCGTACACGTCGCATAAATTTACGTGATTCACCTAGCGCTCGAAACTGCCCGGGCGTTAATGAGAAATACTGTTTAAACGCCCGAGTGAAACTTTCTTGAGATTCAAAACCGGTATCGATAGCGATATCGATAATCGCTCGGTCCGTTGCGAGTAGGTTTTCCAAGGCTTCGGAAAACCGTCGCGTGCGAATGTAAGCTTTTACCGTATCGCCTGTGATCGCTTTAAAAATGCGTTGGAAGTGCCACCGGCTCATATTCGCAGCTTCTGCCACCGAAGCTATATCCACATTTTGATTCAGATGGGCTTCGATGTAATCAATACCGCGCTGTATGCCCACGATGTAATCCATTTGTCTCTAATTGTTATCTGATGTTTCGAAAAAACCATGCTCTGCCGTTAATTTACCATCCGCATTGTAGATTCCATAACTGACACCAGAAAAAAGCACTGTTCCACCTTTATCGTGTACGTCCCAACAGGCAATGCTCTTCTGATGATGGCTTACAAACCGCGTTAAAACAAATTTCGCACCCGGCAATTGATTGTGAAACTCTCCCATGTACTCTGCAAGTGAGCTATGTCCTTGTAGATCAACATTAGGGTCGAGGTAGTGGCTGTCTGCAACTCCTGCTTCAGATAGCAGCCGTTCACGATCGTTCTGGTTTTCTGCATTCCAGGCATCAACATAGGTAAGCCATGAGGCAGCCATCTTTTCTGTTTGTGCAGCGGAAGTATTACCAACTGGGGAAGACATAGTTATACCTGCTAATTTGAAGTGTGTGATGATCAGATTAGCAAGGTGTTTCCAATTGGATTTGATATTTTGTGCGCACATTGATTATCGCACGCCGATATTGGCAACACTTTGTTAGCTGCTTAGATCCTCAGCGATCATCAATGCGTTTCCATCTGGGTCATAAAAAGTGGCAATGCTTACCATACCTTCCATCGTCATGGTATCCCCGTCGAACTTGATGGATTTAGATTCGAGTGCCGCTCTAGCCGTCTCTATATCACTTACGCCAAAGACAGGCACACAATTGCCAGGCGCTGCCTCTTCCGTATCGCCCAGACCAAGAGTGACCCCAGGTATACCCGTGGCCAGCTCTGTCCAGCCTGCTTCGTCTATTGCTATCGTTTCTGTAAACCCCAAATGGGCTTGATACCACTGAGATGCCTCAGCTCTGTTTTTTACCGATAAGGCCAACGTTAGCTCGGGCTTGATATTAATTGTGGGCATGTTATTCTCCTTTTCAGACAGATATTCATAATATATAGTTACTATACTTTATGGTCAATAGCGAATTCATATTACTCTGCTCCAAAGCCTGGTCGATTCAAATTCTGGCTTATATGCTTAATGAAAACGATGCGAGGATCTCACCGATAACGCATTATTTTTCGGCGAGTAGAACGTCCATTTCCGCGACCCTTGAACACCTGCTTAAGCTTGGATACTTGCGTAAAAACTCAGGGCACGGGCATCCCCTTCGACCCGCTTACGTTCTGACAAATAAAGGCCGCGCAGTTGCGGAATGGGCTTTTGAATTAGACAAGCAGCTTGAACCTGCGGATTGGGCAGTAGCTCGTCGAACATGGTCTCTGCCGATTATTCGACAAGTTGTACCAGAAAGCCGATTTGGTGAACTTCGCGCGAATCTTAATCCGATTACTGATCGAGCCTTATCACAAACCCTGAAGACGCTGGGAGAACAGCAGTGGTTGGATCGGCTTGTTGACGGGAATAAGACACCACCCAGCGTTATTTATATTCCGCAGGGTGTAGGCAAAAAACTAGTACCGTTGCTAGAAGAGAGTTTGCGTATTTAGTTTTGAAATAGCACACGATACACACTTCGTATCGCCTGCTACAAACAGATTGAACCACACCCGCGAGCCACTAGCTGGTATAGAATTTAATGCAGCGTATCGCTGCCAGGTTCACTCGCAACGCCTTTAAACAAAGAGGCGATATCCACCGCATCATACTCATAATGGGCGTCGCAAAATTCGCAGGTCACACCCACACTGCCCTGCTCTTCAACAATACTTAGCGCTTCTTTTTCGCCTAAGCCCAAAAGCATGCCATCAGTGCGTTCTCTGGAACAGGAACAGTTAAACTGTAAGCTCTCTGGATCGAACAAGCGCACCGTTTCTTCATGATAAAGACGATGCAGCAAGGTTTGAGCATCTGTTTCATGCAACTCCTCAGCCGTGACAGTTGCACCTAATGTGACCGCACGCTGCCAACCATCGCCAGCCAGAGAATCGCCATCATCAACGGCGCGTTCAACTGCATCATCTGTACTCGAACCGTCTTCGGTAGTTAGAGTGCGCAGATCTACCTCATCTTTAGGCAGGCTTTGCAACAGTAAACCAGCAGCACTGTGCTTGGATACGCTCAGATGCATCACGGTATCCAACTGTTCACTGCGCACAAAATATTGCGTGATACCTTCAGCTACCGACTCACCCTCCAGGGGCACAATACCCTGATAGGGTTCTGAATACGCATCCGCTTCAATGGTAATTGTCATACGCGCATCCGATCCAAACGTGCTAGCAAGGGAGGTATCTTCCGGCACCTCTGTCCAACGTGCCAGGCCACGAATGTCGCCCTCGTTATTGATCTGTACCACTAATAGATGCACGGGACCATTACCGCGCACCTGCAAGGTTATTTTCCCCTCGTATTTAATGGTGCCGGCGAGTAAGGCGGTGGCGACAAACACCTCACCTAACACTTGTGCTACTGGTTCAGGATATTCTGTGCGAGCAGTTGCATCTGCCCACACCTGGTCAAGGTGCACAAGATGGCCTCTTACATCGCAAGACTCGATTAGAAATCGATGTCGTTGATCGGTATCACGCATCGGCTACGGTCCGGTAGTAATAGTTGCCTATCAGCGGTGTCAGGTACATAGGAATTTGATAGCAAGCTATAAATAATAAAAATGGTTCTATAAAATCTGTAGGCAATGCCGCCAGAAACAAGGCCACAGCCCGGTTACCCGTCATAACGCCTAAGGTAATCGGCATATTGGATCCAAGCAAACGATTGATCAGCAATCCCACAAGCTGCATAAACACATTTACGCCAATGGCAAAGAGCAGTATTTGCAAAAGCAGCAGCGGCTTATCCCAGACCGAGTGTATTGCACTCATCAAACCCACTACCAACAAAGCAAGCAGTATCGCGGCAACACCATCGCAGGCCTGCTTCTGCGCCACCGTTTGAGGACCCAAGCAGTAACGCCGTATCGCAACTGAAAATAAATACGCACCCGCGATCATGCTCGATAACAACAGCGGCGCCTGCCAGACAATGGATGAGGCAGAAAAATGTGCAGACAATAAAAACACGGGGAACACGGTTAACGGTAACAGCATGGTTGACACCATAAGCATACGAATACTGGCTGGGCCATTTCCCTTGAGCATCATCACAATGCTGGGGCCGCCCATAATACTGGAGGCGGCGGCCACCAGTAGGATCGGCACCTGCCACTGTGCGG